>NZ_JACJRS010000089.1 GCF_014697375.1 Phormidium sp. FACHB-1136 | reverse complement strand
TGCTTCTGAAGCTCTTGCTTTTCCTCTGACGTTAGATAGTTTCTGACTCCCATGGCTTATTCCAGAATTTTAATGTATTATACGCAGTTTAGATGACTAACAGCTTAATGATCAAATATTGGGCTATTAGCAAATATTTCAGGAATCTAGATTTCGACATGAGTCTCATTGTGAGACAGTGCCTTCAGTATTTTTCGAGGTGCCCTCTAGTTCATCTCGGAATAACTCCCAAGGAATAATGTCATTGAGATATTTTAAGGTTTTATTTTTGTTGAGCAATTCCTGCTGGCGTTCCTCAAAGTCCCAGAATCCTTTTTGTCCCATAGTCTTGATGAGAAGTGAGTAATTTATACTGTCTATGATCTCATCTTTTTGTGTCTATCGACCATCTCTTTAAAAATCAAAATACTAATGATCAAATATTGGACTATTAGCAAATATTTCAGGAATCTAGATTTCGACATGAGTCTCATTGTGAGACAGTGCCTTCAGTATTTTTCGAGGTGCCCACTCCTTAAATCTCACGACAAAAACTTAACCAAAAGGACGTTTACTTCTTGCCTACCGAGCTAGGTTGGCCCACTGTCGGCTTACTTAGGCAGCATGAATCAACCGTATAATACGCCTCCTTTGCCAATAGTAACAATTAAGATTTTTTGAAATATAAAGTCATCTTTGGGTACTTTTATCGCTCTCCAAAAAAACAGACCTAGCTTCGTTTGGGTCTTTAATTTCGTGAAAGTCTTTTGACGTTGTAGGGATAACATTTTTAGGGGAGTCGTCCTCGGCCTTGTTAGGTAAGGAATCTAGGGGCTGACTGGGTAAAGGATCTGACTAACACGAGGTCTGATGATAGGCGTTGAGATCGGCTTAATAATTGCTATTGTTTCCTCAAAACCATGGCGTAATGGGATATAAGTAGCCTAGGGTATGGCCGTCCTTCCTCTGACAAATTATCTGCAATCATGATGCTCCCTAACGTGTCTTGGCTAGGGATGCCGTCATGGGGCCAATGCCGTCTATCCGTGTAGGTTCATCGTTCAATCGATTCATTGTTCAACCTGTGAAAAGCATGAAATGGTTTACGTTTGTCCTGTTGTTGGGCCTTTGGACAACGGCCTGTCAGCGGACGCCCCCGGTTGCGGTGGAGCCGGATAATCCCGATGTGGCCATCACCGAACCGGAGGTGACCGAACTAGACGCCGAGGATCAAACTCCCACGCCGGAACCCGCGCCAGAGCCGGAACCCGATCCGGGTAACCCCATCAAGGCGGGCACCGTGCGGGCCGAACCCTCTCTGCGAATCCACATCGCCCCCGGCACGAATACGCCTGTGATCTACGCGGCCCCCAACGGCACTCGGCTAGAGATTTTCGCCGAAACCGCCATGGGCGATAGCATCTGGTACCAGGTGAGGAGCAATCTATCGCCCCGGCTGGGTTGGGCCTATGGCGGCAACATTGTGGTGGATGGCCAGGAAAATCTGACCTCGGACCGTCCGACACCGCCAGAACCACCACCCCCGACGGATAACCTCTCGATGACCTGCACCGGAACGTTCTCTAACGGGGCAACCTTCACCGTCAACTACAGCCGCGAGTCGGGCTTTAGCCGATTTACCCTCACCTCCGGTAATGCCGAGCCAATGACGGCCAGCCTCAGCTATTCCGGCACCACCGATGCCCAGCACGGGGTTTGGAAGGGCCAACTTGGCGAATCGGAGGTGCGGGTGGATCACCTGTCTAACCAAGCCGCCAAACCGGGGGATGAGATCACCGTGCTCTACAACATCTTTAACGGTCGAACGGTGTGCCGCTAATGGGGCACGTCCACAGGTACCTCAGATCCCAGGGCTCTACCGTGGGGTTTGCCGCAAGGCATGTTGGGGCAGATGGCAACGGTTGATAGAGCACCATGACCTCTATTGACGCAACAGGGCTGGACGTGATCACTCCCGACCTAACCCCCCAGTGTGGTCTTAAACAGTTCCATCACCTGTTCCCAGGCATCTTGGGCAGCGGCGGCGTTGTAGCTGTAGCGCTGGTCGCAGAAAAAGCCATGCTCGGCCTCTGGGTAGCGGAAAATTTTGTGGGGTACCTGGTGGGTTGTTAGGGTTGCTTCGAGTTGATCGACCTCCTCCAGGGGAATCAGGGGATCTTTTTCGCCAAAGAAGCCATAGACGGTGCCGCTAATCTCAGGAGTGCGGCTGAGGGTGGGGGCACCGCCGCCCGGAGTGCTGTTGACAATCCCTGCCCCATAGAACGAAGCCGTGGCCCGCACCTGGGACAGCGTGGCGGCGAGGTAGGCCACATGGCCCCCAAAGCAAAACCCCATGCAGCCCACCCCCACGGGACGCACATTTTCCTTCAATAGCAGGGCATCAATCGCCCCCTGTATATCGCGGAGTAATTCTTCAGAACGGGTGCCCATCTTGTACTTGCGGCCCAGTTCTAGAGCGTCTTCGGTGTAGCCCACCTCAAAATTGGGGGCTTGGCGATGGTAGATGTGGGGCGCAATGGCCACATAGCCCGCTGCGGCAAGGCGTTCCGTCACTTCGCGGATGTGGCTGTTGACCCCAAACACCTCTTGGATCACCACAATGCCGCCAAACAACCCCTCGCGGGAGGGCTCGGCTAAATAGGCCGGAATTTGCACATGACCGCTGTTAATCGAAACCGTCGCGCTACGCACCAGGGAAGACATGGCGGATGGGGGTGAGGAACAATCCCTACCTTACCGCTGGAGATGGGGCGAATGTCAAAAATTATTGCGTTGCCCCGTCGCACCGCAGGGAAATCGTTGAGTTTCGGAATTTTCGTCCTAAATTAGCAGTACCGCCGATGGATCACCTGAATATCGGTTCTCACTCGATTCATCACAACGCGGCCATGCAAGGGAGGTAAATGCGGTGGTGCAGTTCCATATTCAGCCCGATAGCGACATTCCCGCTTCGACCCAGCTCTACGACCAAATTTGGTTTGCCATTGCCTCCCGTCAATATCCGCCGGGGTATCGCCTGCCCAGCACCCGCCAACTGGCCATGCACACAGGGCTACACCGCAACACCATCAGCAAGGTCTATCGCCAACTTGAGGATGCTGGCGTCGTGGAGGCCATGCCGGGATCAGGGATTTACGTGCGGGATCAAGGCGTGGGGGAAAGTGCGCGGCCCCAGTCGGCCCTGTGGGATGAGTTTCCCCAGGCCCGCAACGTAGTGGAATCGGGCCTGGATGAACTGCTGCGCCAGGGCTGTTCCCTCAACCAGGCACGGGAGTTGTTTTTGGCGGAAATTGACTGGCGGCTACGATGCAGTGCGCGGGTGCTGGTGACGGTACCCCACCAAGACATCGGCGCGGGCCAACTGATTGCCCGAGAGCTAGAAGCCGCCCTGAAAATTCCCCTGCAACTGGTGCCCCTAGAGGAACTGGAGGTGGTCCTGGCCCAGGCTCGGTCGGGCACGGTGGTCACCAGCCGCTACTTCATCAATGAGGCCGAGGCCATCGCCGCCCCCAAGTCCGTGCGGGTCATCGCCGTGGATATTTACGACTATAAAAAAGAACTGAGCCTACTAAAGGATCTACCCCAGGGCACCTGCCTCGGCATGGTTAGCCTCAGTACGGGCATTCTACGCGCCGCTGAAGTGATTAGCTACAGCCTGCGCGGCGACGGCATCCTAGTCATGACGGCCCAAACCGAAGACCACTACAAGCTCGATGCTGTGGTGCGCAGTGCCCAAACCATCGTAGTGTTTGACGAAGCCAGCCTGCCCACGGTGAAGAACACCATCGCCGCTGCCCGTGAAGACCTGATTCGCCCCCCGCGCCTCGTCGTGTGCGACAACTACATTGGCGAGAAATCCATCAACCTGCTCAAACGGGAACTAGGACTCGATTAATCCTTACCATTGCCATCCGTAATGCAACGCATCCCCCAAAGAGTAGATGTACGGTTACAACGGGCAAAAATTTCGGGCAGGTTATAAAGAGTATTTTGCTGTGGTTTAGACATCGCTTTTTTAGCGTATGTTTCAAGCGTCCCGCCCTCCTGAAGAAGGGTTTTCAAACGACCATCCACGGGTTCCCTGTCTTTTCATCCGTTTCCCCTGCCATGAACAAAGTCCTCATTGAATCCATTCAAGCGTCTGATGGCCGCTACCTAAGTGATATCGAACTACGCCCCCTAGCCCAGTTTGTTGCCTCCTACGAAACTCGGTTCACCACCTACGCCGTGCTGAAGGAGAAAAGCGAAACCCTCGTTCTCGGTAGCCTGCGCCGCCTCATGCAAACCTCCCACCGAAAAGTGATCACGGAGCATGGGTCAAAGTGCCAGCGCGACATGCTTTACACCCTTCAGTGCATCGCCCAGGCCATCATTCTCGACGACTCCCAGGGGTTCATCGAAGAGTATGTGCTGTGGATGCAAAACATCACCCGTGCCCTCCACAAGGAAAGCTCCGCCATTGACGCCTATCGAGCCCTTCAACAAGAAGTATCCGCCACCTTTCCCGCCGAGGGATCCTTACTCATTAACAATCACCTCGACAAGCTGATCGACGCCTTTAGCCGCGGCCTTTAATCTGGCCCCTCAGTCAAATTGAGGATGACCCACTGGGGGAAGCCCGTTTGGGGGCAAAAGTTTTGCCAAAACTGAGCCAAAATTTAGGAGAGAATAAGACCCTAGTGCCTTAGCGCCGCTGAGCGACGTGACGGGCTCCCTGTGGATAGGGGAAACATTGGATAGGGGAAATATCGTGAATTTTCAGTCTGTCATTGCAACGCTAAACGACTTTTGGGCCAAACAGGGCTGTGTGATTGTGCAACCCTACGACACCGAAAAGGGCGCAGGCACCAAAAGCCCCCACACCTTTTTGCGGGCGCTGGGGCCAGAACCCTGGGCCGTGGCCTATGCCGAACCCTGTCGGCGTCCGGCAGATGGCCGCTATGGCGAAAACCCCAACCGCTACCAGCATTATTTCCAGTACCAGGTGTTGATTAAGCCCTCGCCGGACAATATTCAGGACACCTACATCGAGTCGCTGCGGGCGCTGGGCATTAAGCCTGAAGACCACGATATTCGCTTTGTGGAAGACAACTGGGAAGACGCCGCCGTGGGGGCCTGGGGCGTGGGCTGGGAAGTGTGGCTCGACGGCATGGAAATCACCCAGTTCACCTACTTTCAGCAGTGCGGCGGCATTGATTGTCGGCCCGTGTCCATTGAGCTAACCTACGGCCTAGAGCGACTCACCATGTACCTGCAAGAGGTGGATGCCATCGCCAAAATTCAGTGGAACGACCAACTCACCTACGGCGACATCTACATGCAGGCGGAGATCGAAAACTCCACCTACAACTTTGAAGCCTCCGACCCCGAACTGCTGTTTCAGCGGTTTGAGCTGTACCAAAAAGAAGCCGAGCAACTGATGGATCGCGGCCTGGTGCTGCCCAGCTACGACTATGTTCTCAAGTGCTCCCACACCTTCAACCTGCTGGATGCGCGGGGGGTGATTTCCGTCACCGAACGCACCCGCTACATTCGCCAAGTTCGCGCCCTGGCCCGCCGGGTAGCCCAGCTGTACCTTGAACAGCGAGAAGCCCTTGGATTTCCCCTGCTCAAGGCCAGCCCCACAGCGGTCTAGGATTCGGGAAGTTTGCTACGGTGATAGGGGATAATTCTGGGCGGTGGGCCACGGTGTCTACCAGGCTGAATTGTCCCACAAACCTGTGGCTGGAGGACGGTGTTCCATGGCCGATGACGACTTAGATGCACTCCTAACTGGCGCATTGCAGGGGCGACGATCCCGTAGGCCGGATCTGTCGCCAGGATTGCGAATGTCCGATGTTCTCACCATGCCGGAGGATCAGCAGGCCATCGTGAATTGGCTGATCCGCCATTACGAAGCCACCCCCATCGACCTTGCCACCCAGCTTAATCAGCCCCTTGCCCAGGTGCAAACCCGCCTGGATGAACTGCTAGATCAGGGCTATGTCTACACCCTCGACCGCCAGGGAAACCTCTACTACCGGGTGAAGCTGGCCCCAAAATCGGGCCGCCAGATGCCCACCGATGTGTGGCAGGTTTTGGATCGCAATAGCGAACAGGCCAACGTTTTTATCTCCTATTCCCGTCGCAACAAGGACTTTGTGCAGCAGATCCACAGCGCCCTAGAGGCCACCGGGCGAGAGGTGTGGGTCGATTGGGAGAGTATCCCCGTGGCCGGAGACTGGTGGCAGGAAATTCAGCTCGGCATTGAACTGGCGGATACCTTTCTATTTGTGCTCAGCCCCGATTCCGTAGCTTCTAAGGTGTGTGGGCAGGAAATTGAGGAAGCCCTGAAGCACAACAAACGCCTGGTTCCGCTGGTGTTTGAGGAGGTGCCGCCGGAACAGGTACACCCAGAATTGGCTCGCCTCAACTGGATTTTTCTGCGCCCAGAAGATAACTTTCAGCAGGGCTTTCAGCGGCTGATCGCCGCCCTCGACCAAGACCTCGACTATGTGCGCACCCACACCCGCCTGCTGGTACGTGCCCTTGACTGGGAGCGCCACGGCCAGGACCATAGCTACCTCTTGCGGGGATCAGACCTTGCCCGCGCCAACGAACACCTCGCCCAGGGCATTCACCAAGAGCCTCGCCCCACCGCCCTCCACCACCGCTATGTGCGGGCCAGTGCCGAAGCCGAAGCCGCCCTACGAGATAGCGATCTGGGCCGACAATCCGCCATTCTGGCGGAACAGCGCCGTTGGTTGCGTATCGTCACCGCGATCTTGGCGGTGGCGGTGGTTATCGGGCTCTTCAGCGGTACCCTGCTCTACCAGGCACGGCAGGCCCAAGCCCAGGCTGAACTCGGTCAATGGCAAGCCCTCTCCCAACTCGCCGAGGTGTTGTCACAGGCCAATGGGGTGAATGCCGCAGACGATCCGGCTTGGGATGCTCTCTTCGCCGCAACCCAGGCCGGACAGGTCTTTCAACGGTTGCCCCAGGCCATGCAAACCCCAGTCCGACAGACCCAGACCCAGCACCTTTTGCAACAAGCCCTCGCCGCCACGCCAGTGGCCCAGGCCATCAGCCCCAATCTGGATGTATCAACCTTGCTACAACGCAGTTGCACCCAACTATCGGGCCATGTTCCTCAGTTTTCCCCACCGCCGTTCTCACCTTGTGGGACGTAGAGCGCATCAACGTAACCATTCATATCAACCAATTCCTAGCCCTGCATCCAGCTAGATAGGCGCAGGTGGGCGATGGTCTCGATTTGGCTGAGGGCGGTGGCTTTTTCGGTGGCGAGGTCGTGGTCGAGGCGCTGAGTGAAGTTTTCCAAAATGGATGCTTTGGTGTGGCCTGCCACGGCCAGGATAAAGGGAAAGCCAAACCGATCTTTGTAGCGCTGGTTTAGGGATTGGAAGCGCTCGTATTCTGCCGCCGAAAGCTGGCTTAGCCCCGCCTGACTTTGCTCTGCCACAGAGGCTTCGGCCATGGCCACACGGCTACCCAGGTCGGGGTGGGCTTTGATCAGCGTTAATTGATCCGCATCGGTCATCGCTCGAACAATCGCCACCATTTTGCTGTGCAAATCCGCCACAGAAGCAAAGGGCCGCTGGGCCCAAACCTGAGCGGCAATCTGCGGTGTGTCTTCAAAGGCGGGGCCGATGGCTTGGACAAATTCGGCCTCGGTCATCTGGTTAAGTTGGACGAGGGAGTAGGGCATAGTCGATTACGCAGAAACCAACAACGGGGCCACCACCACGATGGCGCTAGAGCCTCGGTACACAGTATGCCAGGAGAAGAACAAGGCAGGACCAAGAAAATAACACGAGCCGTATCTCCAAGAACGGTACCAGCCACCGGGGGAAGCAAAATGACCAAGGTCGGGCCTGTGGGTCAATTCGCGGGAAAGCTGCCATGGCAACCGAAGCCGCAGGAGGCCAAGGTACTGGTGAATCGGTTGTGATCCGAGAAGATCCCTCTCGCGGGCATTGATCGGGCGACTAAGGCGGCTGAGATTGGACAGCGCTTTAGGCTGGGTTAGGCTTCCCCCACCTGGGCGACGGGGCGGATGGTGCGGTAGCGGTCGTCGCGGATGCGGTCTAGGACGGCCTGAATGTTGAGGGAGGGTTCCCCCAGGGTGTTGAGCAGGTGGGAACCGAGTTCTAGGGCGGCCTCAAATTCGGGCTGCACCACTTCCCGCGCTCCCAATTGGGTGAGCACGTCGATTTCTTCGTTGGTGTGGGAGCGGGCAATTACATCGAGGTCGGGCACCCGCGCCAGGGCACGCTGGAGCACGAGGCGGGTGGTGGCGGGGTCGGGTAGGGTGATGGCCAGAGCCTTGGCGGTGTCGAGGCGGGTTTTGTCGAGCACCAGTTCGTTGTCGGCGTCGCCATAGACAAAGGGGATGGGCACCAGGGGCACATGGCGATTGCGGAGGCGTTGCACGGCGGTTTCGCTGTTTTCCACCACCAGCACCGAGTAGCCCCGGCTGAGTAGCACGTTGACCAGCACCTCCCCCACGCGGCCATAGCCCGCCACAATCACATGGTCGCGCAGGTCGGCGGGCACCGACAGCAGCTTGGGTTCCTCGGCCCGGTTGAGGATCTCCTTCAGCATGGGCAGGCGGTGGAGGAGATCCACCATGCGGGGAGCGAGGGCAATCCAGAGGGGCGTTAGCATTAGGGAAATGGCGATGGTACCCAGCAGCAGGGTGTAGCGGTTTTCAGTAATCAGGCCCATTTCCAGGCCACCCAGGGCCAGCACAAAGGAAAATTCCCCAATTTGGTTCAGCCCGAAACTGGTTTTAACGGCGGTGTTGAGGGAGTAGCCGAACCCCAGCACAATGGGCAAAATGACTAGCGCCTTACCCACCATAATCAGCGCCACCAGTTCCAAAATGGTGCCCAGATTGTGGAAGATCAAAACAGGGTCGATCAACATGCCGATGGAGGCAAAGAACAGGCAGGCAAAGGTATCGCGCAGGGGCAGAATTTTGCCGAGGGCTTGGTCGGCATAGTCAATTTCGGAAATCATCAGCCCTGCCACAAAGGCTCCCATGGCAATGGAGAGGCCCAGCTTTGAAGTCACCCAGGCCACCCCCAAGCAGAGGGCCACCACCGTCAGCAAAAACAGCTCGCTGCTTTCGGTGGCGGCGATGTGCTGAATCAACCGAGGCACCACCCAGCGGCCTAGGGCAATGGCCCCCGCCAAAAAGCCCAGAATCTTCAGCAGGGCTAATCCCAAGGCTAGACCCACGGCATCGGGCTGATTCAGCACGGGCAGCAGGGCCAGCATTAACCCTAGGGCCAAGTCCTGGGCAATCAACAGACCTAGCATCACCTGACCGTGAACGGTGCTGGTTTCGCCCCGTTCCGTCAAGGTTTTCAGCACCACCGCCGTGGACGACAGGGACAACACCAGTCCTAGAAAGATTCCCTGCAAAGGGGTGCGGGCCGACCCCGACAGCAGCGACACCGAGGCCACCAGCAGCGTCGTTAACCCAATTTGCAGCACACTGCCCTGGAGAGCAATGGCCTTCACCCGCTTCAGTTCCGTCAGGGAAAACTCTACCCCCAGGGCAAATAGCAGAAAGGCAATCCCTACCTCGGCGAGAGCCTGAATTTGCTCCACATCGGTTTGCAGCCCAAAGCCGAAGGGGCCGATGATTAACCCCGTTAGCAGATAGCCCAGCAGGGCGGGTTGCTTCAGGCGATGGGCAATGTAGCCCCCCATGGCCGAGGTGCCCAGGGCCAGCGTGAGATCTAAGACAAAATTCGGTTCGGCGGTCATAGGGGGATTGGAGGACGGGGGGACGGGGAGATGGGGAGATGGGGGACGTAGGGGTGAGGTCTCCTCACCCACCAATGCCGGGGGTAAGCGAGCCGGATTGGGTATTAAGGAGCGTTCTCTCTAGAGAGTTTTCTCGAAATGGGTTCCCCTAAATTATGACGTTTTGTAGCGATGGAAACCAGAATGGTTAGTTCGGCTAAAGTGCCTGAAAAATCTTGTTCTCAACCCAAAGTCAGTCGATATGATTTGGGCGTAGCTGCCTTGTCCTGCCCCCGTGCCAAACCCTAGCCATCCCGCCGACCTCCAGTCCCTCAAGCCCCTGGCCCGAACGGGGGACGTTCGCGCCATCGAAACGCTGTTAGACCAGTCCTCTGCCGATCCTAAGCTGCGGTTTGAAGTGTCTCGGCGAGGCGCTACCCTTTACGTCTTTCTCACCGTAACCGGGGGCGAGACTCCAGCGGCCTATGCCTCGGCGGTGTATGACGTGGTGGCTGACCTCGCGCCCCACGGCCTGGATCGCCTGGAGGTGATCGACGGCACGGATCGGCCCCAGGCGGATCGTTGGCGGCAACCCTTTTACCTGCCCGCCGGGGATTGGGCCGATCCCCCCACATCATCCACGGTCACTGAAGATGCCCCCCAATCTGGGCGACAATCGCCCCAATTGCCGGATTTCCTTCAGCCCGCTAAGCCCGCCCCCGATCCCATGTCCCCCGATGCCGATCTGGTGCTGCCTGTGCCGCCCCCGGTCATGGGAGAACGGGCGACGGCGTTGGTAAATGCCCTATCCCGGTCTAGAAAACTTAAGGGAGGTCTAGCGTTGGTGGTCTTGGTGGGTCTGGGTTTGGGGCTAGGGGCAGCGGTAGCCCAATGGCGCTATGGCCAGCCCGATTCCCTCGCGCCCCTGTCCTCCGAGGTTAGCGCCCAGGAAGCAGCCCCAGGTTCCACACCACCCGATGGCTTTTCGTCAGACAGTCCAGCTACAGACAGTCCAGCCCCAGGTAGCCCATTTACAAACAGCTCAGACTCAGCTACCGACTCCCAGGCCAAGGCCCCAGAGGCGGATCCCGCCGCCGCCCCAGAACTCGGCATTTATATCGATGGCATTAACGAACCAGAGGCCGAACGATCGGCGGAATCCGTGGCCGCTGAGGCCAACCCCGCCCCGCCCCAACTTACTCCCATCTTTGCCCCTAGCCGCATCACGGCCCTCAACACCGATGCCCTCCAAGCGCCCCCCACCCTCACCATCAACGCCGTGGGAGATGTCATCCCCGGCACCAACTACCTCACCTATCGCCTGCCCCAGGATTGGCAATACCTGTTTGGTGGCATTCAATACCAGTTGCAGCAGGCGGATATTGTCTTTGGCAACTTTGAAAGTACCCTCACCGAAGTGCGCAACAGCCCCAAGGGCACGGGCCGCGCCAATGTCTTTGCCTTTCGCACCCCGCCTTGGTATGCCAGCGTGCTGAAGGTGGCAGGCTTTAACGTGATGAGCGTGGCCAACAACCACGCCTTCGACTTTGGCGACCAGGGCTTTATCGACACCATGGCCAACCTAGAGCAGGAGGGCATCAAAGCCGTGGGCCGCAAGGGGGAAATTGTCTACAGCGAAGCCAAGGGGCTAAAACTAGCCTTCATTGCCTTTAGCCACCTCAACCAGCACAACACCGTCCACGACCTGGATGCCGCCGCCGCCCTAGTCCAAGAGGCCGAACAAAACGCCGACATTGTCGTGGTGTCCTTCCATGCTGGAAAAGAGGGCAGCGACGCCACCGCCACCCGCAACCAAACGGAATATTTTCTTTCGGAAAATCGCGGCAACGTCGTCCAATTTTCTCGCACCGTGGTTGACAACGGGGCCGACCTCGTCCTCGGCCATGGCCCCCACG
The DNA here is from genome assembly GCF_014697375.1 of Phormidium sp. FACHB-1136. Taxonomy (GTDB): domain Bacteria; phylum Cyanobacteriota; class Cyanobacteriia; order Phormidesmidales; family Phormidesmidaceae; genus Nodosilinea. The sequence goes on along the minus strand of NZ_JACJRS010000089.1, from coordinate 10,656 downwards.
TTCCCCGCGCCCTTGAACTCTACAACAACAAGCTAATCGCCTACTCACTGGGCAATTTCCTCGGCTATCGTACCCTCTCCACCGCTGGCCATCTGGGCACCTCCCTCATCCTCACCGCCAACCTAGATGGCAACGGCGACTTCACCAGCGGGCGGATTGTCCCCGTCGCCCTGGATCGCAACGGCGTTCCCTACCTCGACGACCATTTCAAGGGGGTCGTGCTGGTGCGTTCCCTCACCCGCCAAGACTTCCCCGATACCCCCCTCACCATCGACGACGAAGGTTACATCTGGCGCACCCCCTAACCCAGGTGCTGCCACCCCACCTACGAGATATCCCGGCTTTTCGACGTTGTGCCAGTCAGCCAAGGATTCCCCACCTAAAATCAGGCTAGGGTAGGAAAATAGGTTAGGAAAAACAGTAGTCGTCTGGCTGGGTAGGTCTTGGGATGGTTCTGCGCAATGTTGGGATGGGCCTTGGTGTGGTGGCCCTGGGGCTGGTGGCCTGTAGCCCGTCGCCCGATGCAGCCGGGGCAGATTCCGCTCTAGCGCCGACACGCCCCCCTGTCTACGAAACTCTGAGCCTACCCTCGGCGACGGTGCATTGGGTCACCATCTCCGACCCGGTACGCTATCCCGTGCGGGTGGCGGTCACGGAGAATCTCACTCTCGTGGAGGCCATGGCCGATCAAATCTGTGGGGCGGACTGCGCGGCGGCGATCAATGCGGGCTTTTTCGACCCCAACAACGGCCTCACCACGTCGGCGGTGGTCATGGACGGCGAGTTGGTGGCCGATCCTCGCCAAAACGACCGTCTGGTGGGCAATCCCGATCTAGCCAGCTATTTAGACAACATCCTCAACCGCTCAGAATTTCGCCGCTACACCTGCGATGGAATACCCAGCTACGCCATCACCTTCCACCAAGATCCTATTCCCGATGGCTGTGTCCTAGCGGAATCCGTGGGGGCTGGGCCTCAATTACTGCCAGAAAGCACCGCCATCGAAGAAGGGTTTCTCGACCCCGCCACGGGCCGCGATGCCATCGGTAGCCAAGCCGCCAACGCTCGATCCGCCGTGGGCATTACCGCCGAGGGGGCCGTAGTGCTGGCGATGGTAGCCCAGGTGCCGGGGGTATCTCCGTCGGGCTTGAGTTTGCCCGATTTAGCCGACCTGATGGCGGAACGGGGCATTGTGCAAGCCCTCAACCTAGATGGCGGCAGTTCGTCCACGTTGATCGCCAACGGCACCACCCACTACGGACGCCTCAACCAGGCGGGGGAAAGGGTGCAGCGTCCAGTGAAATCAATCCTCTGGGTGAGTTCGCAACCCGCCGTTGACCCTTGATTGGCTAGACTGAAACCCTATTCAATCTAATCATTGATTGCAGCACTCCGGACAGTTTGAACTGGTAACGGGTCTGACGATGTCTCACAGCACCCATCAACGTCTGGTGCAGCGCCAAGCCTTCCCTGACCTTTCCGCATCAAGCGTGATAGTTGGATTTGGTGGGTCGGCCAGGGGTGGTTCCAACTGAAGGATGAGACAGGGGTGGCTCCGCTGGGAAATGTCCTCTGCTAGATTAGGGAGTGCTGTTTGAATCGAAGGGTTTAGCGCCTGTGGTTGCCGTAAACGATATCTACCTGCTGCGCAACATTTGGTACCATGCCATGCCCAGCACCGACCTCAGGCGTGGGACAATGGTGGCCAAGACCCTTCTGAACGAGCCGATTTTGTTTGGCCGCACCAACCAGGGCAAAGCCTTTGCCATTCGCGACATTTGCCCCCATCGGGCGGTACCCCTTAGCTGCGGCTGGTACGATGGCGAGACCGTCCAGTGCTGCTACCACGGATGGCGCTTTGATGCGGGGGGCAAGTGTGCCGAAATTCCCTCCCTGATGCCAGATCAGGAGATGGACTTGAGCCGCTTTGATGTGCGGAGCTACGAGGTCAAAGAAGTTCAGGGCAACATTTGGGTATACATCCCCGACCCCGACCGTACCCAGTCCCAGCCGCCCCGGTTTGATGTGCCCAGGGTGCCCGGTTTTGGCGATGAGGTGGCTCCCAACGTCACCTACACCATGCGCTTTCCCTGCTACATCGACCATGCGGTGGTGGGGTTGATGGATCCAGCCCATTCGCCCTTTGTCCATCGCTCCTGGTGGTGGCGGGGCGGCGCCCTGAATGACGAAATCAAATGGTTCGACCCCTCGCCCTACGGCTTCACCATGCGCAAACACCAAATGCCGGAACACATGGGCCGAGGCTATTGGCTGATTGGCGGCGTGCCCGAAAACGAGATTATCTTTTACCTGCCGGGGGTGCGCACCGAGGAAACGACGACAGCGAAGCATCGGGTGGTGAACCTGACGACCGTAACGCCCCTAACCGACGACCAAACCGATGTCACCTTTCAGTTGTATTGGGATATTCCCTGGGGCAACCTGCTGAAGCCGATTTTGCCGACCCTGATTCGCGCCTTTTTGGGGCAGGATCGCGATGTGGTGATTAAACAACAGGAGGGCCTAAAGCACGAATCGGTGCTGCGGCTAATTAAGGACTCCGACACCCTAGCCCGCTGGTACTATCAGCTTAAAAAGGAATACCAGCGATCCCAGGACGAAACGCGAGAGTTTGTCACCCCGGTGAAAACGCAACTCCTCAAGTGGCGGGCCTAGTCGTTCAACTCAAGGGTGCGAAGAGCACGAAGGAGAGGCTTGATATTATTTGAGAATTTTCGCCACCCTCAGTAGATCACCGACATTCCGGCACTGGTTCGCTAAAGTAGGAGGGCTTCAAAGCCTCTGGAATTGAGCAATTCAGCCATTGAGATGGGGCGGGTTGTGAAGCCCATAGCCATCGCGGGGGTCTGCTTGCCCTGGAGTCCCCAGTGGGGGCGTACCCAATTATGGATCAACCGCTGAACGTCCAAACTGCGCTGTAAGCCCTCGGTGGTCTTGGCATAGAGATTTTGGCGACGGCGATAGGCACTACACCGTCGCCGAAGGGCCGCATTGTTCGCCTCATTGTGATTGGCGTGAATGTCAGATGCCGGACTCAGGGCGGTGAAAGGATGATCCACCTTGAGCCAAACCACTCGCCGTTGCCCTTGAGAACCCTTAATTTTGATGGCCACTTCTAAGGAGATTTCCAGGAAAGAAATTACCCTGAGATTGGGCGAATGAGGATATCCCACTTGGGCAACAGGGGGTTGCGCTCTAAGCGTTCCTCAATAGCCACCATGGCCTGTTTGGTCAGGGAAATTCCTTTTTGATAAAGCGATGAGTTGAGGCGGATGACCGGTGTTTTTTGTTTCGGCGTTGCTGAATTACGAGATGAATCTAGGAGGAACCGGAACATCCTCAAACTTGAGGTGGTGAAGTAACCATCGAACAGAGTGAGCCAGCATGTCTAGGGACTTGGCGTAGCACAGCGTTTTGCGATGTAGCCGAGCTAGATAGTGGCGTAAGCGAGTGTTTTCACCTTCAACCCGAGTCATATCGGTCTTGCAGACCATCTGATCGCCCTCCGGAATGAATCCGGGAGATACCCACCAGCCATCCGTCACGTAGAAATAGCCATGCCAAGCCGCGACGATAGACCAGAGTGGGGCAAAGGTTTTGGCACTATGGTCGCCTAAGACCCAGCCTAAAATCCCCTGCTTAAAGGGGTCAACGGCTGTCCACAGCCAAATTTTGTTTTTTTTGAGCCTACAAAGGTTTCCAACTCGTCGAGTTCGCCGACCTCGGGTGTTGTTTCGGGATCGTAAGCATCCGGGAGGCGTTCACCAACTTGCTTCACCCCAGCAATAACCGTCGTATGATGCCCCCCTTTGACCCGCTCAACCCCTCTAAACCCGAGGCCGTTGGTGTACATCTTGAGACACTCACGTCGGACTTCATCGGAGTACCCCCGGTAGGGTTCGTAGGCATCAATAAACTGACGACCGCAAGCGACACAGATGTGATTTTGCTTACCTTTTCTCTTGCCATTTTTACGGATATGAGTGGCTCCACATTCCGGACATTGCATTGCAGATTACCCTAATTCATCTTTTAATTATGCAACGCCCAAAAACGGATGCTCTACCCCCTGACGCCCTCGGGGGTCTTGCAGTTCGGCAAAGTGCGCTTCCCACTGCTCTTGAATGGAGGCCGCATCGGTGGCAGCGCCTAAGGGCGGTTTGGACTGTATCAGAGCGAGGAGAAAGCCGGGTAACGTTCCTGCCGCATCGGTGGCAGCGCCTAAGGGCGGTTTGGACTGCCCCGCTTTAGTGGTCTCTTTGTGGGAAGCAAAGCCTTGACTCATGAGGACTCGCGTAGGGTATTGGGTATGCAATACCCCTAGCATATTACAGACCCATTTTTCTTGCGCTTACCCTGCTCACTCCCCCCTACACCTCCAAGTACAACCCCATCGAGCATCGCCTGTTTCCCCATGGCTCACGGGCTTGTCAAGGCATGATCTTCGACCGGGTTCAGACAGTTCGAGACCTCATCGCCCAGACGACGACACGAACCGGACTGAAGGTGTTGGCCGCCATTCTCGACAAGCCCTACCAAACCGGGCGAAAGGTGGCCAAAGACTTCAAGTCTACGATGTCCATTGTCTTTGATGATGTCCTGCCACAATGGAACTACACTGCCGTCCCAGAAGTACAGGTTATTTAATCCACATTCCTTAGCGTCTGCCTGGGTGAGCCAGGGCGAGGAGACCGCCCCCCTATCGAAACTTAACGAAGGCTGGTCAGGAATTCAGAACTTTTGTGAGAAGACATTTTAAGACTTTGTTACGATGGTTACGAATGCCATTGCGCACCAAGGAGAACCATCCACCATGCCCCATAGCCAAAAGCCCATCGTTATCTCCCCTTCCATCCTATCGGCAGATTTTAGCCGCCTAGGCGAAGAAATCAAAGCTGTTGATGAAGCCGGGGCCGACTGGATTCATGTGGACGTGATGGATGGTCGGTTTGTTCCTAACATCACCATTGGCCCCCTGATTGTGAACGCCATTCGGCCCTATACCCAAAAGCCCCTGGATGTTCACCTGATGATTGTGGAGCCTGAAAAGTACGTGGCCGACTTCGCTAAGGCCGGGGCCGACATCATTTCCGTCCACGCCGAACACAACGCCTCGCCCCACCTGCACCGCACCCTGGGCCAAATTAAGGAACTGGGCAAGCAGGCGGGTGTGGTGCTAAACCCCTCCTCGCCCCTGTCCCTGATCGAGAACGTCCTCGACCTGTGCGACCTGATTTTGATCATGAGCGTCAACCCCGGCTTTGGCGGCCAGAGCTTCATTCCCACCATGGTGCCCAAAATCCGTGCCCTGCGGGACATGTGCGACGAGCGCGGCCTCGACCCCTGGATTGAGGTGGATGGCGGACTGAAGGTGAACAACACCTGGCAAGTGCTAGAAGCCGGAGCCAACGCCATTGTGGCCGGGTCTGCGGTGTTCAACGCCCCCGACTATGCCACCGCCATCGAAGGCATCCGCAACAGCAAGCGTCCCACCCCCGAACTGGCAGCGGTGTAGGGCATTGAAGCGGCTAGTGACTTGCTCTGTCCCTGGTGTTACAGGTCACGAAATCAACCCAAGATTGCTGAATCCATAGCAACCTGAATCACCCAAATAGGCATGGACATCATTGTCCGTGCCTATTTTTACGGTTTGTCGGGGGTAAACTAGCCGGATTTAGGGTTAGTAGCTGAGTTGCTCGGATTCGTAGGTGTGGGGTTCGATGTGGATGGTGGTGCGGGCGGGGCCATAGAGTTCTTCCAGGCGGGCTTCCACGGCTTCGGTGATGGCGTGGGCGGCTGCGACGCTGGTGGGCTTGACGACCAAGTGCATGTCGATGAACACCTGACGACCCAGCAGCCCCCGTGAGGCGATGCTGTGGCAGTTCACCACCCCCGGCACCTTCATCACCTGAGCGTGGATGGCCTCTGGGGCAATGGCCATTTCGTCCACCAGCCAGGGCAGGTTTTCCCGCAGCACCGTCCAGCCGCTTTTAAACACCAGCAGCGCCACCGGAAAGGCCAGGGCCACATCCAGCCACTGAATACCCTGCCAAATGCCGATCAATCCGGCCATCACCACAATGGTGACCCAAATATCGCTCATGGTGTGGCGGGCATCGGCGATCAGAATTTTGCTATTGAGGGCAATCCCCACCCGCCGTTCGTAAAAGGCCACCCCGATGTTGATGCCCAGAACAATCAGCATGATCCACAGAGCCGTTGGCCCCATGGTGACGGGTTCGCCCCCGGTGAGCAACCGCTCGATGGCGCTGGTGAGAATTTCAAAACAGGCAATGCCCAAAAAAGCCGCGATACCCAAGGCACCAATGGCCTCAAATTTGTGGTGGCCGTAGGGATGGTCGCGATCAGGAATAGGATTGGCGAGGCGGTTAGTGGCCAGCCCCAGCACGTTATTGGCGCTATCGGTGACGCTATGGAGCGCATCGGCCATCAGGCTGAGGGATCCGGTCATGGTGCCCACCGTGGCTTTTAGAAAGACTACCGTTAAGTTCAATCCTAGGGTAATCAACAACACCCGCTGGACGGCTTGGCGATGGTCGCCCCCCCCATCGGCCTGTGCCTGTGCCATGGCTCCCTCCCCAACTCCTAAACGCTTGGCTAGCTGCGAGATGACCGAGCCTGAACCAAGCGAGATCTGTGCAGTCAGCCGCCCCCAATGTACCCCGTGTGCTGCGGATCTGAACCAAATCTGAACAAAACAAAAACGCCAATCCTGCTATGGCGGACTGGCACTCAGCACTCAGCGCTATGGCTGTCATGCATCGTGGCCAGCCGTTGCAGACAGTCCTCTAGGGCGACCCGCACCGATTCGTGGGTATATTCGTCGTCGGGGTGGGGGGCTTGCCCTGGCTTTTGAAAATGGGGCCGTTCGTCGTAGAGGCGACCCCACAGCACATCGGTTTGATGCACCAGATCGTAGAGCGTTTCCGGGGAAGCCAGCACTGTCTCCAGCAAGTCCTGCACCGCCCCAGTGGGGTTATCCAGGTGGCGGCTGAGTCGGACAGAATCATCCTCTAGCCAGCGAATCAGCACCTGCTGAAGGGCACCTTCCAGGTCGTCCAGATTCGCCTTGAGGCATTGCACCGCCTCGGCCTGCACCTGCACCAACTTGGGCACGGGGGATTCCCCCTTCATAAATCCACCCGCTTCTTGACCAATGACATCGGCCAAGGAAAAGGGCCGCCCCCGCCGAATGTCCTGCTGAAGGTCGGCATCGGAGGGAGAGAGGGACGAGTCTTCGCCAGCGCTGAGGGGGTCGGGCATGGTCAATACCGTGATGATTTCGCTGCTGATGGATGCGCTGCTACGCCTTGGTACACCCCTCGTTCCCAAGCTCTGCCTGGAAACGAGGGGGAAGCTGACCTATTCGTACAACCAGGAGGTGGCGCTGGTTTTCCAGGAGACCAGCTCCGCCGCTGTGAACCAGAGGGCAATTTCGGCCTCGGCGGTGTCGGGGGCATCGGAACCGTGGATGATGTTGCGGCCCACAGTGAGGCCCAGGTCACCCCGGATGGTGCCGGGATCGGCCTCTTGCGGCTTGGTGGCACCGATGATTTTGCGGGCGGAGGCGATTACATCTTCCCCTTCCCACACCATCGCCACCACGGGGCTAGAGGTGATGAAATCCACCAGTCCGGCAAAAAAAGGACGCTCCCGGTGAACGCCGTAGTGCTTTTCCGCCAGTTCGCGGGGCACCGCCATGAACTTCATTCCCACCAGGGTGAAGCCTTTTTTCTCAAATCGGCCAATGATCTCGCTGATCAGGCCACGCTGCACGCCGTCGGGCTTAATCATCAAAAAGGTGCGTTCCACAGATACGGGCTCCTAACGTGAAAACGGTACGTCAAAACTGTCGGACAAAACTGTCAAACCTTCTCTATGCTCAGAAACGGTGGCCACTTTGTAAAGGATTTGCCCAGAGTTTTTGTCGTTGCGCCCAGCGCAGGCATTGGACTGTTAACCGCTTCTAAATTCTTAGAAGCCTTTCTGGAAAAGGATTTTGAGTCATTCTCAGCCAAACAGACAAAACCCTTGTGAGGAGACCGCGCCCTTACTCGATGGCGGCTTCGAGGCGTTTAGAGGTTTTGGGGAGCCAGAAGGACAGCCCTAGGCAGAGTAGGCAGAGCCCAAAGGCAATCAGCAGGGTGTGTTGCATGGCTTCTAGGGCGGCGGTTTGGAGAATATCGGGTAGGGCGGGTTGCACCGCATCGGGTAGGGTCGTGAATAGGGCTTGGCGGTCGCTGCGGCGCAGGGTTTGCAGGGCGGTTTGCAGAGTACGAATGGCCTGACGGCGTTGGGCGGGGTCGAGGGTTTGCCCCAGTTCCGCCAAAATACCGTCCACAATGCGAACGGAGGCAATCCCCACTAGGAGGGTGCCCAAAATGCCACGCCCTAGGGAGGCTCCTAGGTTTTGGAAGGGACGGTAGACCCCACGGGCCTCGGCCTTTTCGTTGTCCTGGGTATCCGTAAAGGTGAGGGAGGTGATGTAGGTGGCGAAGATGCCCGTGCCCAGGCCCATTACCACTAGGGCGGGCATGAGGCTGATCAACGTGAGCTGATCCTTAAGGCTGGCCCAGAGCCACAGAATCCCCAGGGCTTTGATCCCCAACCCCCACTGGAGCAGCGAACGATGGGGTTGACGGGGGCGGCGTTTGGCCAGGGCCACCAGCACCCCAATCTGGGCTAGGGTGAGGGGGGCCACCACTAGAGAGGTTTGCACCGGGTTCAGCCCCGCTACCGCCGGAATGAACTGAAACAGGTTGAACTGAACCCCCACATGGAGCAGGGTATGGAGGGTGCCAATGGCGAGGCCGAGGGCATAGATGCGGCGATTCAGCACCCCCACCCGCAGCAGCGATTCCTCTCCTCGACGGATGCGCTGCCGCTCCCAAAAGGCCAGCAGCCCCAGGCAAATCATGCCCGCCGCCAGCAAAACGGGGACGATGGAAATCCCTAGGGGGGCCAGCCAAAACCCCTGGGTTTCTGGGCTACCTTTGGGCGTCCACCAGCCGAGGTCGGCAGCGAGGCTGAGACCCACCAGGGTGCAGCCAAACCCCACTACCGACAGCAGCCCCCCCACCCAGTCCACCACAATGGACGAAGTGGGCTGATGCCTCAGCAGGGGCCAAGCCAGGACGGCAATGATGGGAATCAGCCCCAGTTCCAGGCCAAAGGGCCAGCGCCAACCCAGGTGAAAGGCCAGCACCCCGCCCAGAATTGACCCCGTTAAGGATCCCACTACACCTGCCAGGGTGAGCGCCAGGAGGGCATACTTTTGGATCACCTCATCCTGGTAGCGGCCATCCATCAAGGCCACGGGGGTGCTCACCAGCACCGAAGCCGCCAACCCCGTACATCCCGCTAAGCCCAGGGTAAACAACCCCATATCACCACTGAGAACCACCAAAACGAGGCCCAAGCCAAACAGGGCCAAGGCTCCGTTAAACACCCACTTGCGCCCTAGCCGACGGCTCACGTTCTCGGCGGTGGGGGCAAAGGAGGCCGTCACCAAGGACATCAAAACCAGGGAGGACTGGACATAGCCCACCGTTGAATCAAATTCCTGTACCAGGGGCGGCATAATCGGCGGCACCACCCCCACGGTGTAGGACAGCATAAAAAAGGTGAGGCCCAGGCCAATGGGGCCACCCCACCGATCTAAAAACGAAGAGTCTGACAACGAGGCTTGCAGGCGCATGGTTGGGGGGCTCCACTCGGTGATCGGACAACCTAATCTTGTTACCCGTCACTATGGCCCCTAATCATAACCTCAGTTCGGGTTAAGCTCTGTGGCTCTATGCCCTGGTAGCCCTCACCCCCAGCCCCCTCTCCTTCCTGGGCTACTAAGTACACACAAGTCATCGATGCTGACCTTGCCAGGGATTGATCCCCCCTGGCCCCCCTTGAAAAGGCAGGGTGGTTTCATACCAATAAAGAAAAAACGTAATGGATCCGATTAGCCCAATTTCTGAGGGCTTGGGGCACGGTTCGCCAGCCTTGCCGTCGGGCCAGGGTAATGGCAAAGGTATTGAAAATACTCCAGGTGACGGGGGCATGGCCGCCCCGCCGGGGCGGGTAATCCTCCTCAAAGGTGACATCTTTGACCCAGTGCAAGCCGTTCTCAATCTGCCAATGCTGCTGACTGGCGTGGAGGAGGTCGGTTGCCGTCCAGGGGGCACTGCCGAGGTAGTAGACCGTTTCGGAAAAGGGTTTTTGGTCGCGTTCGCCGCTGCGGTGAACCACCCCGACCCAGGCGAGACCGGGCCACTGGGCCTGCAACGCCGGGGTGGGCGGGAAGATCTGGGCCTGTCGTTGAACGGAGCGCCCGTGGGAGGTATCCATCTCGGTGGCCTCGTCCTGCGGGGAGACGGTGGTGGCGATAACCTCAATGGCGGCGTGAGCGTGGGGGCGATTGCCTTTGACAGGCAATAGATAGTGCTGATGGGCGGCCACGATGGTTTCAACGGTCGCCGCCGTGGTGTGCAAGGCATCCAGGCTGAGGGTCTGACCCGGGGGCAACTGGGGTAAGACCTCGGTCATCAGGGCTTGGGCGACATGAATCTCACTGGCCTTGGCATTCTCCATCCGCCGCAGATGGATCACCCCCAGATGACG
>NZ_JACJRS010000088.1 GCF_014697375.1 Phormidium sp. FACHB-1136 | reverse complement strand
TGCTTCTGAAGCTCTTGCTTTTCCTCTGACGTTAGATAGTTTCTGACTCCCATGGCTTATTCCAGAATTTTAATGTATTATACGCAGTTTAGATGACTAACAGCTTAATGCCGCAATACGAAGTTAAAGCTTGCCAGTTTGATATATCTCGTAAAGCGATGATCGTAGACACAAATGTTCTTGTAACAGCTTTTCATAGAGACGATCCACAACATGAATATGCCCGGTATTTTTTAGATGAGGAACCATATCAATGGCTGATTGCAGCAGCAGTGGTCGTAGAGACTTGGGGCTATCTAGTTGGTTCGCGTAAAGATTGGCAGGGTGGTTACGAATTTCTTGCCTGGTTGAATACACCTGGTAAAGCCACACTCATTTTGCCGCAAAAGGGTGAATTCATGCAGGAACAAGAACTAATGACAGCTTTGCAAATTGATTGTGTTGATGCAATCATAGGTAGACTGGCACATGAGATTACTATTCACTGCTCCCTTCAAGATGCATTACCTGTAGCAACATATGATACTAAAGATTACTGGAAGCTGAAGGGATACGATAAAGGTCTGCGTATCAGTATTTACGACATGAAAGAATTTGTCCTTCAAGATCTTGATTTTTAATTACTCCTCACTCCTAAGTAAGCAGGGCTAACAATGCGTTGGTGCGGACGGAACAGAGGTTATTGGTTGGAGTTTAAGGTTGCCTGCCGCCGCACAACTTTACCGTTAGGCACGCGACTCTGAAGTTATTCTCGGCATGTTCAACCCGCAAGGGGAAGACAGTATTAGCAAGCAAGGTTCACTGTTGAAGCACCTTCAGAGCCAAATTGAAGGTACAGGCTAGGGCAAGGTTGCTAAGGACAATGCAAGCTTTGGGCCGCATGAGTTTATGCTGCACTAGTCTATCCTACGAGGTCTTATATTTAAGCTATCCCACCAACTTATCCCAGCCCTAACCCACGGCAAAATCTGTAAATTGGCGCTTAAAGGGTGAGTGAAACCCCAGCACAATATCGTGTTTGGGCACCCCACGATCTACCAGTTCATCAGCAATGCCGCCCTCGGTGCCGTCGTGCTGAATCCAAATTTTGCCATTCTTAATATCCACATGCAGCACACAACCATAGACCCGCCGCTTATTCGAGAAGCCCACATGAACCACCTGATAGTGGTCACGTTCTGTATCAAAAATTAGCTCCGTTTCCAACTCTGGAATGTTGAAATCTACCTGGCCATACTCCGTCAAAAGCTCTTGAACCAGTTGGCGATAATGGTCTACATTGTCCATCTCACAATCACCTCTTCCTCTGGGTCATACGCAATTTTCTCATTTCCTCGCTGAGCCGCCACAATGCGTTCAGCCCCCAGGTCAATGTACATCTCCACCCCACCAAAACTCAGGAACAGCGGATCGTGGGTAATCGTCCAGCTGTCCTTTTCGAGGGCGCGTTTAACAGCATCATGAAACAGATCTTTGGCAGCCATAGGCAAGCGGAATGCAGGGCGTTAGCGCCAAATTCATTTTAAAGCGCCCCAACCTACAACAACAGTCCGAAAACCATCTTCCTCATCGTGCCCTATCCTCCCCTGCTGTTGGCCGTGGCTGCCGCCCTGCCGCCGTTCTGGAGGGCGAGGGAACCTCGCCCCTACGGTGGGGCTGTTCGATGAGGGCTTGGTATAATTCAAAGCCGCTCCTGTGGGCATCCTGACCGACGCCCCGGCCTAACTTTCTATATCAAGAATTCCCGATGTCGCGCCATCTTATGACCACCGCCCCTGTGCCCTTGTCCTACCTGGAATGGGGCAGTGGCGAACCTGTGCTGATGCTTCATGGCTTGGCGGATCACAGTTTGGTGTGGCAGAGCTTGGCGGAAAGCCTGAGTACTCAGTACCGCTGTTTGGCCCCCGACCTGCGCGGCCACGGCGATAGCGACAAGCCCAACGATCCCGCCGCCTACGATGCCCTGGAATTTGTAACGGATCTGGAAGCCTTGGCCGATTCCCTGTTTACCGAACCTGTCACCGTGATCGCCCACTCCTGGGCCGCAAAATTGGCGCTATTGTGGGCGAAACAAGCCCCCCATCGGGTGAAGCAGTTGATTCTGGTGGATCCCTTCTTCGTGAACACTCTACCTAAGCTGTTTCAGCCCACCCTGCCAATTTTCTACCGCACCCTGCCCTTCCTCAAGGTAATGGGGCCATTCCCCAGCCGAGACGCCGCCGCCACCCTGGCCCAAACCCTCAAGCAATACCGAGGCTGGAGTCCTTTACAGGAATCTGTTTTTGACGCCGCCATAGAGCAAAAGCCCGACGGCACCTGGGGCAGCAAATTCGCCATCGCCGCCCGCAACGGCGTGTTTGAAGACATCCTCAATCGCGCCGGGGTGACCGAGTCTCTCGCCGTGCCCACCCATTTACTCTTACCCCAGGGCGGACTGAATCGCATGGCGTGGCAAACTCGACCCTACTACCGCTATTTGCCGAATTTGCAGGTACAGACCATACCCGGCAACCACTGGCCCCACCTGGTAGAACCGGAGTCTTTTAATGGGGCGATTGCAACGATTCTCTCCGCCACGCCCTAATCGGGATCTACCCCTAGCGCCCGCAGTTGAGCCGCCAAGCGCTCGGCCCGTTGATGTTCTTGTTCTGCCCGTTGCCGTTCCTGTTCCGCCCGCTGACTTTCTTGCTCGGCTCGTTCTTCGGGGGTGGGCACCCAATCGCCGTTTTCCTGGTACCAGCGTAGCCAAAGCCCCTCGGTACCTTGGTATTGCCCTTGCCAGACGCCAAGGCCGAGTTTCATCTCCTCGAACCAAAACTGCCGATCAGGTAAATGGATCTCCTGATAGCGGGGGCCGACGAGTTGAAACAACCGAAAGGTATTGGTGTAGCGGTCAAACAGGCCGTAGTAGGGTACGCGCAGAATTTGTTCGTAGACCTGCCATTTGGTGGGTGGCTGATTCACCTCTCGTAGGGTTTGGCCCAGGTCTTCGGCCTCGGTGCCGGGGGAGAGCAGTTCAATCACCAAAAACGGACTCACCCCCTCCTGCCAGATCACGTAACTGCGGCGGAGGTCAGTTTGGTTCGAGGCCCTGGGCACCCCCAGCACCAAAAACCAGTCGGGCCGTTTATACCAGCCGATGTGGCGCACGTCGTAGTACAGGTTCAAATCCGCGCTCATAAACATGTCCTGGGCCGGGTAGGCGGGCGATTGGCAGGTCTCCCGCAGCAGTTTTGGCTGAAAATCGTGAAATTCGTCGGGCAACCCTGGTTCCTCCGGGTCTTCGCTGGGCAAATCGTACATCGTGGGCAGCGTTTCCGAGGGTGGCCTGGGGTACTCCTCCTCCGGTAGATCGGCATCCTGCGGCTCTTCGCTGGGCAAATCGTGCATGGTGGGCAGGGTTTCCGAGGGCGGGGGGGGATAGTTGCTGTAAACCATGGCGCGACCTAGGGAAGCATTAGGTTCTAGTGTACTCCAGGCCCATTGGATTGGGTGCAGAGTTGGGTTAGGGATAGGAGTGAGTTGGATGCCCTTTGGAAGCGGTCGTGCAGCTATTTAGCGCATCACGGGATGGTCAACGGGCTAGTTATGGGGCGGGTTCGGGCAAGGCCCGGTAGGGCGTCCGTATCCTTGGTATGCTGGTAGGGTAAATGGGGCTGAGGGAACCCTGTTCCCCTGGTCATATTTTCTATGTAGTCGTTACTCTAGCGAGTCCAGGCAAAGACGAACGTGGACTTATTTGAAACCTTTAGAACCGATCATCCCGTCATTGGCGTGGTTCATTTGTTGCCCCTGCCCCAGTCGCCGCGCTGGCAGGGTAGCCTTCAGCAGGTGATTGACCGCGCCGAACAGGAAGCCACCGCCCTAGCCTCTGGGGGAGTGCACGGCATTATTGTAGAAAACTTTTTCGATACCCCCTTCACCAAGGGCGCTGTGGATCCCGCTGTGGTCAGCGCCATGAGTTTGGTGGTGCATCGCTTGCAATCCTTGGTGACGGTGCCGATTGGCCTGAATGTATTGCGCAACGACGCCCGCAGCGCCATGGCCATTGCCACCTGTGTGGGGGCCAAGTTCATCCGGGTCAACGTGCTGACGGGGGTAATGGCCACGGATCAGGGCTTGATTGAAGGTTGCGCCCACGACCTGCTGCGCTACCGTCAGGAACTGGGCAGTGAGGTCAAGATTTTGGCCGATGTGCTGGTGAAACATGCCCGCCCCCTCGGATCCCCCAATCTAACCACGGCGGTTCAAGAAACCATCCACCGGGGCATGGCCGATGGCGTAATTTTGTCGGGGTGGGCCACGGGTAGCCCCCCCAGTTTGGAAGACTTGGAACTGGCCAAAGCCGCCGCTGGCGATTGCCCAGTGTTCATCGGCAGTGGGGCCAACTGGGACAATATTGCCACCCTGATGCAGGCCGCCGACGGGGTGATTGTGGCCAGTTCCCTCAAGCGCCACGGCAACATCAACCAGCCCATCGATCCCATTCGGGTGGGGCAATTTGTGGAAGCCATGGCCGAGGGGTTGGCTAACCCTGAGATCAGCTCCTCGGTACCCACCCTGGCGGTTCCCTAAATCCACCCACGCGGATATTCACGGCCTAGAATTTCACGCCTTAGGATTTCACGCACTAAGATAAAACACAGATCGCTGGTCAACAGGTCAGCCAAGCCGAGTACTTCAGGTTGAGAGAACTCCGATGAGACGACGACGTCAAGAAAGCCGCTGGATTCATCGCCGCTCCCGCTGGTTGTTGGCCGGGATTTCGGCCCTAGGAGCGGTGGAAACCGCCTACCTCACCATTACCAAACTGGTCGGTGGCGATGCCTGCCCCACCGAGGGCTGTGATCGGGTGCTGAACAGCCCCTATGCCACTATCTTTGGGCTCCCGCTCACGCTGTTTGGCTTTTTGGGCTATGCCGCCATGTTCGCCCTGGCCACGGCCCCCCTCTGGATTAACTCCGACCAGAATAAAGCCCTGCACCAAAAACTGGAGACCTCCACCTGGCCGCTGATCTTCGCCCTATCTACCGCCATGGTCGCCTTCAGTGGCTACCTGATGGTGATTATGGCCTTTGAAATCGGAGCCTTCTGTCCCTTCTGTGTGGTTTCGGCCCTGTTTGCCCTGGCCATGTTTGTGATTACCCTGTTGGGGCGGCGCTGGGATGACCTAGGGCAGTTGGCCTTCATTGGCGTGATTGTGGGCATGGTGACCCTAACCGGGGTGATGGCGGTCTATGCCCCCATCCGGGCAGGAGGCGGCAGCACCAGCACCGCCCAAGGTCAGGCTGGCCCCCCCATCACCACCGCCTCTGGCCCCGCCGAAATCGCCCTCGCCCAACACCTGAAGGATACCGGGGCGGCGATGTATTCGGCCTGGTGGTGCCCCCACTGTCACGACCAAAAACAAGCCTTTGGGGCCGAAGCCACGGCCATTCTGCCCAATGTGGAGTGCGATCCCGAAGGCAT
The DNA here is from genome assembly GCF_014697375.1 of Phormidium sp. FACHB-1136. Taxonomy (GTDB): domain Bacteria; phylum Cyanobacteriota; class Cyanobacteriia; order Phormidesmidales; family Phormidesmidaceae; genus Nodosilinea. The sequence goes on along the minus strand of NZ_JACJRS010000088.1, from coordinate 16,946 downwards.
CAACGCCAAACCCGACCTCTGCCGCGCCAAGTCTAGCGTCACGGGCTTCCCCACCTGGGAAATTAATGGCGAATTTTACCCCGGTGCCCAGCCCCTCCGCCGTCTTGCCGAACTCTCTGGCTATACTGGCCCCACCAACTTCCTCCGCTAGCCTACCCAACTCTGGGAAGTCGCCCATGGCCGTCTAGCCCATCGTCTGCCTCGTCCTCCCCTTCCCCAAACGCGCTCGTTCAACAGAGCGGGATCGTTTTCTATGGCATCCGTTCTACCCCTTGACTACCTAGGGCGTTGCGGAGATCTGTAACCGTTTGCCCCGTGACGGGATCGATCCAGTCTGGGGCAATTTCAACTAAGGGAACCAGCACAAAGGCCCGTTCGCGCAACCGGGGATGGGGAATGTGCACATCGGGCAAGTGGATAGCCCGGTCACCATAGAACAAAATATCTAAGTCTAGGATGCGCGGCCCCCAGCGCTCCTGACGGATGCGGCCAAACTCGGCTTCGATGGCTAAGAGTTGGGCCATAAGCGCCTGGGGAGATAAGTGGGTTTCGATGAGGGCGCAGGCATTGAGATAGTCGGGCTGAGGGGGGCCAACGGGGGCCGTTTTGTAGAAGCTTGATTGGGCCGTTAAGGTGGTGCCCTCTAGGCTTCCTAGTCGTTGCAGAGCCGCTCCTAGGATCTGGGGCGAGTCGCCTAGGTTGCTTCCTAGGGCAATGGCGCAGGGGATAGCTGCGAGGTTTTGCGGGTTAGGATTTGTGGACTCCACCGTTTTTACAACACCTGATCATCGACTAGCCCAGCTTACCCCGCAGACGGGCCACCCATGGCTCTGCGGGGTCAGGCTCGGCTCGGAACTTAGGCCCCTGCGGCTCTGGCGCTAGGGGTCTATTCGTGGTGCGGGTCTTGGTGGGGGATGAGGGAGTGGGGCTTTTCCAGGCCGTGCTTTTCCATCAGGGCTTGATCTCCCATCACCACCTTGGGACAACCGTCGGCGATGATGCGGCCTTCGTCGATCAGCAGCACCCGGTCGCAAACTTCGAGGACAAATTCCAAGTCGTGGGAGGAGATCAGCAGGGTTTCGGTGGAGTTTTTGAGAAACCGGATCAGGCGGCGGCGGGTGCGGAGATCGAGGCTGGCGGTGGGTTCGTCGCAGAGGAGAATTTTTGGGGTCATGGCCAGCAGTCCGGCGATGGCGACCATTTGTTTTTCGCCGCCAGAGAGGTGGTGGGGCAGGCGGGGCAGTAGGGGGGTGATGCCCGTCATTTCGGCGGCCTGGGTGACGCGGGCGTCCACTTCGGCAGGGTCTAAACCCATGTTCTGGGGGCCAAAGGCGATGTCGTCGCGCACCGAGGCGGAAAAGAGTTGGTCGTCGGGATCTTGGAACAACAGCCCCACCTCTGGCCGAAATTGTCCCGGTTTTAGCGGTTCGCCAAACAAGGCAATCTCCCCGGTGCCGGGGGGGAGGACGCCGCAGAGCAGCATAAATAGGGTAGTTTTGCCGCAGCCGTTGTGGCCAATGATGCCCAGGCGTTCGCCTTCCTGTACCGTCAGGTCGATGCCGCACAGCACGTCGGGTTGGTCGGGGTAGGAAAAGGAAAGCCCTTGGGCGGCAATGGCTATGGGCCGATGGTTGGGGCTGGTCATGGAGTTGAGGCTGGTGGAAACGGAATCCATCATCGACGCAAGAGTCCTTCTGCAATCACAATAGCCGCCGCCGCTAGGAGGACGGCCCCCGTTAGCAGCCAGCTTAGTTTTGGGTCTGGGTGGGCTGTTCCGGTGTTCACATTTGAGGCCACGCCGTAGCCATAGCCCCGTAGCCGCATGGCCTTGTAGACCCGTTCTGACTGTTCGTAGCTGCGAATCAGCAAGTTGCCCGCCAGCATGGCCCGCTGCTGCATGGCCTGCCCGTTGATGCGAAACCAGCGCTGCCGAGTTTGGCCAAAGCCCCGCAGCCGCATGGCCTGTTGCATGGTAGCTAGGGTGTCGGCAATTTCGTAGAGGTAGCGGTAGGCCAGTAGGGTCATATCCGCCAAGATGACGGGTAACCCTAGGCGGCGCATGGTGTTTAGGATCGTCAAAAACGGCGTGGTGCCCAGCAAAATGAAGCCTAGGGTCAAAATCGACAGGAACCGCCCCAAAATCAGCCCCGTCGCCTGTAACCCTTCCTGTCTCAGAGTAAACCAGCCCCACTGAGCCAGCACCGTTTCCCCCACCGTCAGCGGCAACAGCACCACCACCGCCAGAATAAACAGGCCGGGATAGCTCAGCCGTTGTCGCAAAAAGGAAAAGGGTAATCCTGAGAGGCCGTAGAGCAGCAGGGCCAAGCCCAGCATCCAGGGCACCAACACCAACTGGCGCACCGTGGCAAAGGCAAACATCAGCGCCAGCAAACTCACCAGCTTCAGCCGGGGTGCCCAGCGATGAATCACCGATTCGCGGTGGATGTAGGTTTCAGACCGTAACGCGCCCATCTTGGCCTAGCCCTCCAGCAATTCGGGCTTCACCCGCTGCAAAAACAGCACCAGCATGGCCGTGAACATGCCCTCCACCATCATCAACGGAATGTGGGCGATGGAGAGGGTGAGAATGGCCGTCCGCTCGGCATTGGCGTCCACATCGGCGGGAATGTTGAGGATCACCAGGGCCAGAAAAATCAGGGCGGCGATACCCAAGCCCAGGGCACCGCCCAAAAAGGCAAATATCCCCGTTCGGGCGGGTTCGGGTAGCACCTTGCCGATGGAGTTGCGCCCTTGAAAAATGTGGTACGCCAGCAGGGCCGGAATGCCCATCATGGCCGCATTTACGCCCAGCGTGGTCAACCCGCCGTGGCCGATCACCAACGCCTGGAAAAATAGGCCAATCAAAATCGCCGGGAAGGCAAAGTAGCCTAGCACCACCCCCAGGAGACCATTCAAAATCAGATGCACACTCGTCGGCGGCACCGGAATGTAGATCGACGAGGCCACAAAAAACGCCGCTGTCAGCAACGACGCCTTGGGAATTTCTGCCGTGGGGTCGGGCTTGCGGTTAATTTGGCGCAGGGAATACCACGTCGCCAGCCCTGTGAGGGCATAGCCAGCGGCGCACACTTGGGCCGAAACAATACCGTCGGGAATATGCACTAGCGCTTACCCCTCGCAAAAAACAGGGCGGTGCCGATGAATCCCCACACCATTGCCGCCATGCTTATCCACAGGGGCACTCCGGCAGTACGAGGTTCGCCAGCATTGGCCAACATAGGGGGACGATTCACGTTTTCACCGCCCTCGGTTGTGCCCTCGGTGGAACTGGAACCTGATGTTGCCGAGTCCCCCGTCGCCGAGGAATTTGCCGCTGCGGAGGCTTCCCCGACCGGAATCGCCACCACATCGCCATGGCCCGCTTGGCGCACCATCACCTCCCAGTTGCCCGGTTGGCTGGGGTCGGGGGTGAAGACAAAACGGCCCTCGTCATCGGTGGTGCCCGTCTGCCAGGATTCGCTGGGGTTATCGGGGGCGTAGATGTTGACCTGGGCGGCTTTCATCGGCTCCCCAGAATCGTAGCGGGCCTGGATTTCGATGCCGTTGATGGGTTGGTACTCAAGCTTGGCTCCGTGGGCAAGGGCTGGGACTGCCGCGACAAAGCCGCCCCACCCTGCTAACAGTAAAACCCGTGGATAGTTCATGAGGCCGTTAACTGAATTTCTTCACAATGCCCCTCGCCCACATGGCCCAGGCTAGGCAGGATATTGAGAAATGTAGCGTAATCCTCAGCAGAAAGCCCTGATTTTAGGGCCGCACTGTCCACATTCACTTCGCCATTGGCCGCGAGGGCCGCGAGGGGATCAAACCCCAGGGCTCCGGTGTTGATGTCGTCATCGGCGGGGGCATCGCCATCGCCAAACAGGTGATCAAAGTGGAAGGTGGCTTCTAGATTCGCCGTGCCGCTGGCATCTAGAATGCCCTTGCGCTCGTCGCCGACAAAATCGCCGCAGGTAAAGGCCAGCGCCTCAGACATCCGCAGGGTGAAGGGCAGGGTTTGCCCGTCCTTGGTGGCGGTACCTTGCAGCCAAAGGGAATAACCCGCCGAAGGGCCGTCAGCGGCAGGGGGCATCGTCCAAGCCAGGGCATTGAACCGTCCCGCCGGAGCTTCGATTTCGCTCACCAGGATGGGCTCAGCGCTGTCGTCGCCCTCGGCCAAATCCACCACCTTTGGGCTGTCTACCACCACTTGGGCCTTGGCCTGGAGTGCCTCCTCGGCCTCTGGGTTAAAGGGCGGATCGGTCTGAGACGCGGTGATATCCGCCAGGGACACATACACATGGTCGAAGCTGATTGCCCAGCCATCGCGACTGGTAAAGCCCTGGCGCACAAAGTCTTCCCCGTTAGCGCGGATGACTAGGGTACCCGTTTCGGCAGCATCGCCAGTGGCTTGGGACGGCGTATTCGCGTTTTCCGTCGGGGTAGAAGCACCGCCGCAGGCTTGCAGGGCTACCAGGGCTAGGAGGGTTGAACCACCAGCAGCCAGGTTAAGAAAATGGGGCATGGGATATCCCTATAAATCAGTCAGCAGGAGTAGAGCCGTCAGCCACCAACCGCATGGAGGGAAATGGAATTACGGTCAGAGTATCGGCAACTTCCTGTTTACTTAACCCTGCACCCGCAAAAACTTCAATGCCCTGGGGGGGCACTGGGGGGCTCATCCATCGTCTAAACCCCTGGCATAGCCATGGTTTGGCCCCATCGATCTAAAATCCAATGGTCACAATAAGAGTCGTTAACGCTATACTCTCTGCGTCTTGCTGTGGATAGCCACGACCCCACGGGCACCCCTAGCACCTCGGCCCACCTCTGCAACTGAAACCATGGCTTCTGAAAAGACGGTGACTTCCCTTCGCCCGCGACCCCTGAACCCTGGCCATGTTTGGTCAAGGCAGGGTTTGGCGTGGGGATACGCGACGGTCGCCAGTCTGCTGTTGATCATGGGGGGTGGGGGGTGTGATCGAGCCGCAGAGATGCCCTCTCCAACGACCCCGCCCACCGAATCCCCATCAGATTCGTCCTCCAATTCATTCCCAGATTCGCCCACCAAACCACCTGCCGATACCTCCACCGAACCCGCCCCCACCGTTGAACCACCGCCCACCCCAGGGGAACCCGTGGCCCAAGCGCCCAGCGTTCCCAGCGTCCCCAGCGCTCCGCTCCCCGATGCCCTCGTCAAACAGTGGGAACCGATGAGCAACGTCCTCCTCGCCTTTGGCCCCATGACCCTCACCAGCGGCGAAATTACCTGGGGCAGCGGCCAAACCAGCCCCTACACCCTGATCAGCACCGAGGGCGGCTTTTTGCTGAAGCTAGAGGCCAACCCCAGCTTCTACGACATCAACCATCCCTACGTGAAGCTGATCCCCAACACCGACGAATCGGGCACCATCACCACCGTGGAAGTGGCTTTCTATGAAGGCGAAGCCCAGGCCCAGCGGGATGAATACATGATGTATGGCACCTATTTTGTGAATTGACGGGTGCATGAACAGGTGAACTGCCCCTAGGAGCCAAGCGACGATGACGGAACCCCATCCAGCCCCCCAACAAGACCCGGTGATTGCCGCGTTGATTGACCTGCACTGTGGCTTAGACCGCCAGGGGCCAGGGGATACTGGCTTTTCACAGCAAATTCTGGCTCAGTTGCCGCCCCTGCCACCAAATCCCCAAATTGCCGATCTGGGCTGTGGTTCCGGGGTAAGCGCGGTGCTCCTTGCCGACTGGTTTAAGACCACGGTGCGAGCCGTAGATTTCTCCCGCGACTTTTTGGCTGAAGCCGCCCAGCGGGCCGAACGTTTGGGTTTACAGGATCGTATTCATTGGATTGAGGCCGACTTTGGCGCGTTAGACTGGCCCCTCGGAGAGCTGGATCTGCTGTGGTCGGAAGGGGCCGCCTATAACCTCACCTTCGCCGGAGCCTTGGCTGCGTGGAAGCCCCTACTGAAACCTGGTGGCCTAGCCGTGATCTCAGAACTGAGCTGGTGTACCGAAGACATCCCCATCCCGGCCCAAGCCTACTGGCAACAGGCCTATCCCGCCATGGCCAGCGAGGCCGACAATATCCAAACCGCTATTTCTCAAGGATTGGAGGTGTTGGGCGTAGAACGACTCCCCGCTGAAGCTTGGTGGACAAACTACTACCATCCCCTCCAGGCCAAGATTCAATCGTTGGGCCATTCTCCTGACCCCGTGATGCAGTCCGTTATTCAAGAGACCCAGGCTGAAATCGCCCTGTTTGAACAGTACAGCGATGCCTACGGCTATAGCGCTTACCTACTCCGCCGCCTCTAGCCCATCATGTCAGCATCCCCCTGTAAAGCAAGGTCAGAGACAGCGGCACAGACGGGCACTCCAGACCGGAGCGAGGTATTAATAAATCAGCGGCAGTTCGCCCACCACATCTAAGCGCTTGAAGTGGCCAATTTGCATATAGGTTTCGGCGAGGGTATCGGCCACGGCGGGGAGAATCCAGCCCATTTGTTTGAGGGTGAAAATGGCGGTGGCATACTTGGCTCGTTTGGAACCATCCATGACCTTAATGGCCAGCCCCAGGCCATCGCCCACCTTGCCGATACACTGAATGCCCTCCGCCCCCGATTTGCTCACCAGTTCGCCGTCGGTGAGTTCCATTAATTTGGTGTCAAAGGCATCGGGGCCACCGACGAGGGCGGGATGGCTGGTCATGGCGCGAATGATGCGCTCCATCTCCAGGTTATCGCCGGAGGAGAGCATGGCGAACAGGGTAGCCATCTGGCGCAACTGCATGAAGTAGGTGGGGGCACCACAGTCGTCGTGGGCCATGATGAACTCATCGGCGGGCATCCCCAGCAGTTCGGCCATACGCGAGAGGATCAGCTTTTGAACGGGATGATTGCGGTCGAGGTAGGTTTCGATGGGCCAATTCTGCTGATGGGACACCGCCAACATGCCCGCGTGTTTGCCAGAGCAGTTGTGCTCTAGGGGGCTTTTTTTGCCCGCTGGGGTGGGGCAACGCAGGGCGGTAGAATCCAAATCCGACTGCCACAGGATATGAAACACCTGGCGCACCTGCTCGATGGTGCCCTGGTGGGATCCGCACATAATCGCGAGATCCTGGTCGTTGAGGTTGTAGCGCTCCATGGCCCCAGCGGCAGTCACAGCCAATGCCTGAAAGGGCTTCAGGGCCGAGCGGATGAAGGTGGCCAGTTCGGGGTTGCCCGCCACCGAGAGGTTGCGCCCCCGCACATCGCACACCACTACATGGGCCGTATGGCTGGATTCCACCACCCCTTCGCGGAGCAGTTGCACGTCAAGTTCTCTGGTTTGGTGGCGGTTTACCCGGCTGCTGGTCATAGGGAATGCTCTGGCTGAAGGATGGGACTAGTTGTTGGGAGATTGGGATTTGGGATGGGTGCCGTAATCTTAGATCAATTGCCAGGTGATGAGCCCTAGACTGAGCAGGGCGGCAATGGTGCCGATAGTTGTGCGAATGCGCTGCAAGACGGGCTGCACCTGATAATCCACAATCAGGCGGTCGCGGTTGGAGACTTCCTCAGGCTTCACCCACACTTGGCCGTCATACCAGCCGGATTCCTCGTAGGGCACCTTGTCTTCCTTCAGGCGTCCGCCGACGTGTGACCAGCCGACATAGAGCTGCATTAGAGCCAGCATGGGCAAAATCAGCGCCCCCATCGCCGCACTGAGGGCAAAGGGCAGGGGATGCCTGGCCGGGGCAAAACTCGCCGCCGCCATAGGGCCAGCCACCAGCCAGCCCACCAACCAGAGGATGACAACGGGCTTGAGGTAGCCTCTCAAATCGCGCCCCCCCCAGCTATAAAACCAGGATTCGCGCACATCCTGGTATTCGTTAATCGGCTGCTGTTCCGCCGGAACCGGACATCGTTGCGCCATGCCATCCATCCAAAACCTAGTCTCTAGCCTAAACGAATTCCCCCAAATTCGGTACGTTACCTCTTAGCTCCGCAACCGCCTCTATCGTTCGGATTGACCCCACGGCCCGTACAATAAAGGATGGATTTTTGCGTACAGGATTTCGAGGAGAGCAGCCATGCCACAGGCCGTAGGGTCCCTGGAGACCAGAGGATTTCCCCCCGTTCTAGCCGCCGCCGATGCGATGGTGAAGGCCGGACGAGTGACGTTGATCGGCTACATTCGGGCCGGAAGTGCCCGATTTGTGGTGAATATTCGCGGCGATGTGTCTGAGGTGAAGGCGGCGATGGCGGCGGGCGTGGAAGCGGCGGAAAATACCCCTGGCGGCATCCTCGAAACCTGGGTAATTATTCCTCGTCCCCACGAAAACGTGGTGGCGGTGCTGCCCATCGACTTTAACGAAGAGGTGGAAATCTACCGTCAGGCGGTGGAAATGCCGATTCTGCCAGGCTCGATGGGGCGATAAGTCCATCTGCGGGAATTTTTTTAGACCTTGGCATAGCCCATCCAAGCTAGACAACACGGGTTATGCCAAGGTTTTTATTGTGGCCATGCCAGCGCTGGCCCAAACGCTATCAGAGCAGTGTCAGACCTGCCAACGTCAAGCATCCCCTGAGCCTAGGGACAACAGGCTAAGATCAGGGCAGGTACCCTCCCAGTCGAAACCCATGCAGGCCCAACCTCCCAGAGAACCCACCCTTGGCGATATTTTGACCGAACTGCAATCGGTGAAAAGCGATCTCCAATCCTTTAAGTCCGACGTTGACCAACGCTTCGAGCAGGTAGACAAGCGCTTCGAGCAGGTAGACAAGCGCTTCGAGCAGGTAGACAAGCGCTTTGAGCAGGTAGACAAGCGCTTTGAGCAGGTGGATCAACGGCTGGAGAGGCTGGATTACAAGTTTGACACCTACGAAAAAGCCTCAGAGAAGCTCTCCCGTTTGGCGACCACGATTATTGTGGCGGCGGCGACGGTGGCGGTGTTGCCCGCTGCCCTCCAGGCCTTTGGGCCGTTGATTACGCAGATTGTGCTGTCGGGGCAGTAGTTTGGCAGACTAGGTCATGGCAGAAATGGCGGCTACAACGGCAAGGTTTAGTCGATCACAAACATCCTCTTTGGCCACGGCCTAAACATTACTCTCCTGTGAGGAGAGGGGCTGGGGGTGAAGTCGTCTAGGGACTTTGCGATCTACCGAGGTTCTCTATCGCGGGCACTCCCAAGGTGGATCCGCCGACTCCATATTTTTCTCTGGAAAACTTTTATTTAACGTTTTGATACAAAAATGAGAGTGATGCTCGAAAAAGACTGTAAATTTTGGTTACGAACGCAGGTTAAGTTTATTTCAAATTGTGTCACCTGTGGGCCTTAAACCTAGATGGGGCAAGGTTTTCTGGTACAAAGAGAGATGGGATCTTGGCTTGGGTTCCGTTAAGAAATGTTTCTTTGATACAGTATTGAGCGGTTCGTGAAGCCTGGGTTACTAAGTTTCTTGGCAATCCGGCCTTTTCCAGCCCCTCGGCCTTAGCAGCGAAAGGAGTTTTACTGCATGTTCACCCACGTTAAGCCCACTGTGCGCCACATTGCCCCCGATGACCTCAATGGGCGGCGACTGGTTAAGGTGGTCTATGTGGTGTTAGAGCCTCAGTACCAGAGTGCTCTATCCTCCGCCATCCGGTCGATCAACGCCAATAATTCCCAGGTGGCGTTTGAGGTCAACGGCTATTTAATTGAAGAACTGCGCGACGCCAACAACTACGAGGCCTTCAAGCAGGATGTGGCCGAGGCTAACGTGTTCATCGCCTCGCTGATCTTTATCGAAGACCTGGCCGATAAGGTTGTCGAGGCCGTGGCCCCCGTGCGCGATCAGCTCGATGTGGCGGTGTGCTTCCCCTCCATGCCCCAGGTGATGCGCCTCAACAAGATGGGCAGCTTCTCGATGGCGCAGTTGGGCCAGTCGAAGAGCATGATTGGCTCCTTCATGAAGAAGCGCAAGGAGAAGTCCGGCGCAGGCTTCCAGGATGCCATGCTGAAGCTGCTGCGGACGCTGCCCACGGTGCTGAAGTACCTGCCCGTAGAAAAGGCCCAGGATGCCCGCAACTTCATGCTCAGCTTCCAGTACTGGCTGGGCGGTTCGCCGGAGAACCTGGAAAACTTCTTCCTGATGCTGGCCGACCGCTACGTGATCACCGACAGCCAGATCGAAGGCGCACCCCAAACCGAAGCCCTCGACTACGAAGAGCCCGTCACCTACCCCGACATGGGCATCTGGCACCCGATGGCCCCCGCCATGTTCGAGGACATCAAGGAGTACCTCAACTGGTATGCCTCCCGCCGCGACATTTCCGATGACCTAAAGGATCCCCTGGCCCCCACCATTGGCCTGGTGCTGCAACGGACGCACCTGGTCACCGGGGACGAGGCTCACTACGTGGCCATGGTGCAGGAGTTTGAGTACCTGGGCGCGAAGGTGATCCCCGTGTTTGCGGGCGGCCTAGACTTCTCCAAGCCCGTGGATGCCTACTTTTTTGATCCCGTCGATAATTCCAAGACCATCGTGGATGCGGTGGTCTCGCTAACCGGGTTTGCCCTGGTGGGTGGCCCCGCTCGCCAAGATCACCCCAAGGCCATCGAAACCCTGAAGCGGCTGAACCGTCCCTACATGGTGGCCCTGCCCCTGGTGTTCCAAACCACCGAAGAGTGGGAAGACAGCGATCTGGGTCTGCACCCGATTCAGGTGGCACTACAGATGGCCATCCCCGAGCTGGATGGGGCCATCGAACCCATCGTGCTGTCGGGTCGCGACGGCCTGACCGGGCGAGCGATCTCCCTGCAAGACCGGATTGAATCCATCACCCAGCGGGCGATGAAGTGGGCCAATCTGCGCCGCAAGCCCAAGGTGGACAAAAAGCTGGCCATCACCATCTTCAGCTTCCCACCGGATAAGGGCAACGTCGGTACCGCCGCCTACCTGGATGTGTTCGGCTCCATCTACAAGGTGCTGGAGGCGATGAAGCAGAACGGCTACGACGTGCAGGATCTGCCGGAATCCCCCGAAGCTCTGCTCCAGGAAGTCATCCACGATGCCCAGGCCCAGTACAGCAGCCCGGAACTGAACGTGGCCTACCGGATGCCCGTGCGCGAGTACCAAGCCCTCACCCCCTACGCCGAGCGCCTAGAGGAAAACTGGGGGCCAGCGCCGGGGCACCTGAATACCGACGGTGAAAACCTGCTGGTCTACGGCAAAGCCTTCGGTAACGTGTTCATCGGCGTGCAGCCCACCTTTGGCTACGAGGGCGACCCGATGCGGCTGTTGTTCTCCCGGTCCGCCAGCCCCCACCACGGTTTCGCCGCCTACTACACCTTCCTGAACAAAATCTGGGGCGCGGATGCGGTGCTGCACTTTGGCACCCACGGCTCCCTGGAGTTTATGCCCGGTAAGCAGATGGGCATGTCGGGCACCTGCTACCCCGACAACCTGATTGGCAGCATCCCCAACCTGTATTACTACGCCGCCAACAACCCCTCCGAGGCCACCATTGCCAAGCGTCGGGGCTATGCCGAAACCATCAGCTACCTGACTCCCCCCGCCGAAAATGCGGGTCTGTACAAGGGGCTGAAGGAACTGAGCGAATTGATCGGCTCCTACCAGGGCAACAAGGAAAGCGGTCGGGCGGTGCAGATCGTCAACGCCATCATCGAAACGGCGCGGATCTGCAACCTCGATAAGGACGTGGAACTGCCGGAGGGCGATTCTGGCGACCTGTCTAACGAAGATCGCGACGCGCTAGTGGGCAAGATCTACATCAAGCTGATGGAAATCGAGTCTCGCCTGCTGCCCTGCGGTCTGCACGTCGTCGGCAAGCCCCCCAGCGCCGAGGAAGCCATCGCCACCCTAGTCAACATCGCTGGCCTCGACCGCGAAGAAGACGGTATCATGAGCCTTCAGCGGATCATCGCCGACAGCCTGGGCCGCGACATTGAGGAAATCTACCGCAACAGCGACCGGGGCGTGCTGGCCGATGTGCAACTGCTCTACGACATCAACCAAGGGGTACGCGCCGCCGTTGCCGCCCTCGTGCACGAGCAGATCGATGCGGAAGGCCGCGTGTCCATGGTGTCTCGGCTCAACTTCTTCAACATTGGCCGCAAGGAACCCTGGATTAAGGCCCTCCACGAGGCGGGCTACACCAACGTCAACAACGACGCCATCAAACCCCTGATGGAGTACCTGGAGTTCTGCCTAGAGCAGGTCTGCGCCGACAACGAACTGGGCGGTCTGCTGCAAGCCCTGGAAGGCGAGTACATCCTCCCCGGCCCCGGCGGCGACCCCATCCGCAACCCGGAAGTGCTGCCCACGGGCAAGAACATCCACGCCCTCGATCCCCAGTCCATCCCCACCACCGCCGCCGTGCAGTCGGCCAAGATTGTGGTGGATCGCCTGCTAGAGCGGCAGCGTCAGGAAAACGGCGGCAACTACCCCGAAACCATCGCCACCGTGCTCTGGGGCACCGACAACATCAAGACCTACGGCGAATCCCTGGCTCAGATGATGTGGTTTGTCGGCGTCAAGCCCCTGCCCGACTCCCTCGGTCGGGTCAACAAGCTGGAGCTGATTTCCCTAGAGGAACTGGGTCGGCCCCGCGTGGATATCGTGGTCAACTGCTCCGGCGTGTTCCGCGACCTGTTCATTAACCAAATGGCCCTGCTGGATCGCGCCGTGAAAATGGCCGCCGAAGCCGACGAGCCACTAGAGATGAACTTCGTCCGCAAGCACGCCCTGCAACAGGCCGAGGAAATGGGCATTGGCGTACGGGAAGCGGCTACCCGGATCTTCTCCAACGCCTCCGGTTCCTACTCCTCCAACATCAACCTGGCGGTGGAAAATAGCACCTGGGAAAACGAGGCCGAACTCCAGGAAATGTACCTGAAGCGCAAGTCCTTTGCCTTCAACTCCGACAACCCCGGCGTGATGGACAGCAACCGGGAACTGTTTGAGTCGGCTCTGAAGACGGCGGATGCCACCTTCCAAAACCTGGATTCCTCGGAGATTTCCCTCACCGATGTCTCCCACTACTTCGATTCCGACCCTACCAAACTGGTGGCCAGTCTGCGCGAAGACGGCAAGGCTCCGGCCTCCTACATTGCCGACACCACCACCGCCAACGCCCAGGTACGCACCCTGTCGGAAACCGTCCGCCTGGATGCCCGCACCAAAATGCTCAACCCCAAGTGGTACGAAGGGATGCTCTCCCACGGCTACGAAGGTGTGCGGGAGCTGTCTAAGCGCCTGGTGAACACCATGGGCTGGTCGGCCACGGCGGGCGCGGTGGATAACTGGGTCTACGAAGACGTGAACACCACCTTCATCCAAGACCCGGAGATGTGCAAGCGCCTGATGGATCTCAACCCCAACTCCTTCCGCCGCATGGTGTCTACCCTGCTGGAAGTGAACGGGCGCGGCTACTGGGAAACCAGCGACGAAAACCTGGAACGCCTCCAAGAGCTGTACCAGGAAGTAGAAGACCGCATCGAAGGCGTTGAGTAGGCGTTGACGTTCTCTTAATGAAAAAGGGTGAACTAATGTTCACCCTTTTTCATTTTTGGAGTAAGCTGAGCAAATGTAGTACATCCGTAGCATAGATTATGTCTGCCGGAGACAATGTAGAAATTAAGCTCATTCACGAAGACTCTCCCTTTGTGAATGAGATCAACAAACTTGCAGATGAAAATTCCAAGACCCTCAGCTTTCTTCCTCATCCATTTTATAGAAAATGTGCTAAAAAGCCAGGAATTTTTGTCGCCCTGATAGACGAAAGCTTAGCTGGCTATCTCATTTGGAGTATGAACTCTAAAACTAGATATATTCGCATTTGGCAACTTTGTATTCATCCAAAATATCGAGGGCAAAAAATCGCACGTAAATTAAATAGTCGCCTGATCAATCATACCAACCAAGAGGCACGAGGCATTCGATTTGAATGTAGAGCAGACTATGGCATTGATGAAATGTGGATTAATTTAGGATACTCACCAATTTCTGAGAAACCAGCAAAGACGGAAGGCTGTACTCTTAAAGTCTGGTCTATGGATTTTATCGCTTCCAGTTATCCATCGATTTTCTCGTCGGACTATAACAGTTTAAAATGTGCGATTGATGCCTATACTTTACATCAGCTTGCCAGTGAGGGGAGTGAGCGCACTATCCAGTGGCTCCGTTCTGAACTTCAAATCTGTGTCACCGATGCAATCTTTGTTGAGATTGATCAGGTCTATTCTGACCAACCAGAGACCAGAAAATATCTTAGAAATCTAGTAAGTAGCAACTTTTCAAAATCACTTTCCAACCCAGACGATTTCCAAAGCAACTATGAGGAAATCAAAAACAAGTTAAAGACCAATGAAGTAAACCTGTCTGATATTGACATTAGTCATATTGCCAGATGCTTTTCGTCTGACATTTGTTATTTTTTGACTTCTAAAAAGAATTTGCTAGATCTATCAAATTTTCTATATAGTCAAACAAAAGTTAGAGTTATTTCATATGAAGAGGCTATTGACTTAAAAAATGACAACCCAGATGAACTTACTTACCAACCTACCAGGCTAGAAAATGCTGATCTTCAAATTCTAAATCTCGAAAATTCAGATTTAGATAAAATCGTCGAAAAAATTTACTCTATTTATTTAGACCGTAATCGTCAGACACTTTTAGCTACGCTGAAAGAATACTTGCTCAGCAGTACAAATTTTGAGTTCAAAGTACTGACCTATGAAAATAAGCCATGTGTTTTTTATGTGAGTACTTTTGAGAATAATAATATTGAGGTGCCATTTATCAGGCTCACATCTGACCTGAGTCTGTCTTCAACTCTTTTTAATTTTGTGATTAATAGATTGGTGGAAAATGGAATCTCTAGCAAATGCTTTTTCGTTAAAATTAGTGATTCAGGCTTGGGCGATCTAGAAAAATCTGCTTTGGAGAATCAGTATTTTACAAAAAGTCGAGATACTGATATATGGCTTAAAACATGCTATCGAGAAACGCTTTCATCTCAGGCGATTGTTCAACACTTAAATCAAATTAGTCAAGCCTGTCCTGAATATAAAAATACTAGTCAATTTATATCTTCATATTTAGGATCTCAAAATGTACTATATGGAATGGACATTGAAAGAATTCTTTGGCCACTGAAAATTGAGGATTGCGATATACCTAGTTTTATCATTCCCATTAAACCTGAGTATGCTAAGGAGCTTTTTGATGGAAACCTAGCAAAAGAGACATTGTTTGGCGTTCAAAGATCTGACTTGTTTCTAAGTTTAGATAGGGTTTATTATAAAAGCCCTATGGGTCATGGCGGGTTGAAAAAAGAACCTGCGAGAATTCTTTGGTATGTTAGTCAGTCTGGTGATAGAGGTCATTCTAATCTTAGTTCGATTCGGGCCTGCTCACAAGTTGACAAGGTATTGATAGATTCACCTGAAGAAGCCTATAGAAAGTTTCAGCATTTAGGATATTACAACCTTGAACAAGTAAAGCGATGTGCTTCAAACAATAAGGTTATGGCAATCAAATTTAGTCATACGGAGTTACTAGATCATCCTGTAAGCTTACAAGAGATAAACCAATGTTTGGAAAGTAATGCTCCATTACAGTCTCCGAGAAAAATCTCTCAAGCTGAATTTATTACACTATACCGTTTAGGATTTGGCCTAAAAATCTCATGACTTCTAACAAACCCAGAGTTTTACTTCTTTCGATCAAACCGCACTTTGTCCAGAAAATTCTGGATGGGGAGAAAAGAGTTGAGCTTCGCAAAATTCGTCCTCAATTAAATATTGGTGACTACATTCTTGTTTATGAATCTGCTCCCCAAAAAATATTAAGAGGTTGGTTTGAAGTCAAAAATATTGTCTGTGCAGAGCCAGAATTTTTGTGGGAAAAAGTTAGGCAAGATGCTGGACTTACAAAGGAAGAATTTGACTTGTATTACCAAAAATCAAATTTTGGTGTCGGCATCTTTATGAAAGACTGCCATATTACAGCACTATCGTTAGATGAAGTACGTCAAAGATGGCCTCACTTCAGACCTCCTCAAAGTTTTCATTATTTGAAAGATAATGAAATTCGTCTCGCAGAAGAAATTACCGAATATAATTTATCTTCTAGCCACCAACCGACACTACCGCTTGCTCTAAACCATTGAACATGTCTATTCCCGATTTTCAAAGCATATTACTGCCACTTTTGATGTTTGCTTCTGACAGAGAAAAGCACTCCATTCAAGAGAGCATTGAGCATCTTTCTAAGCATTTTAATTTAACGGATAATGAAAGAAAAGAACTGCTGACAAGTGGTAAGCAATCTATTTTTGCTAATCGTGTAGGGTGGGCTAGAACCCATCTTAAAAAAGCTTGCTTGGCCAATTCAAGGTTGAAGTGCAACCCCTGCTCGAATCCGCTTTCAGCCATGGATCTAATAAGCTGTTAGTCATCTAAACTGCGTATAATACATTAAAATTATGGAATAAGTCATGGGAGTCAGGAACTATCTAACGTCAGAGGAAAAGCAAGAGCTTCAGAAGCAGTTGAAGTTCCATGAACACCCTGACATTCGAGAGCGCATTCTAATACTACTACTGCGCAATGACGGCAGGACTCAACAAGAGATCGCGAACTTAATCGGATGCTCCTTGCGGAAGGTGGCCTACTGGAGCACCCATGAAGATCCGAGCAAGTTAGATAGTTTGATCGATGACCGAATGAAAGGCAACTAAGCTGATATGCATTTAAATTGCATTGATTGTGTTTCCTTTGTTTTTGATCTTGCGATCCCATTTGATGACAAGCTGTCCTTCGTTCAACAGGTTATGAACAAGCGCTTCTAAATCCTCAATCGACTCAAATAGACGATTGGCAATGAATTCCTTTGCAGAGTGCCAAACTAACTCGATTAAATTATAGTCCGGACTGTAGGGTGGCAGAAATTCTAAAA
>NZ_JACJRS010000087.1 GCF_014697375.1 Phormidium sp. FACHB-1136 | reverse complement strand
TCCTCTGTTTTGTTGGGATGGGAAACGATGGATCCTGATTCAACGTGGCCGTACAAAGAGGCTCCAATCGTCGTTCTGAGGTAGGTCAGGTTGTCGTGGCCATCGCCCAGGATGCCTGTCACTTCAGGGATGGAGATATAGACACGCTGCTGGAACAACGTGAAGTGGAGGTACCACTTTCGGGCTTTGTCTGAATGGGTCATGGCTGGTCTGTTGGATTACTAAGGTCACTCAGAGAAGAGCGATAGCGTAGGGGTCTAAGGGACGTGATTCGGGTGTTGGTCAGATTCATCGACTAATTGAGATGAGTGTGGCGAAGGGCCTTTTCTAGGTGGCCCCGGCGCTGGGCTTCAGCGACCATCAAATCCCAGCACCGCAGCCGACGACCTTGATTGACCGCAGAGCGAGCGGCGGAATTAGCAATCTTGAGTAGAGCCTGGTCCCGCATCAGGTCAGCTAGGGCAAACTTGGGAACCCCCGCCTGCTTGTGCCCCAAGACTTCACCTGCCCCCCTCAGCCTCAGGTCAGCTTCGGCCACCTTGAACCCATCCTGGTGCTGAGCCAGAATTTGCAGCCGTTCCGCACTGGCCTCGGTTTCAGCGCCATCGACCAGGACACAGTAGGATTGATGGTGGCTCCGCCCAACCCGGCCCCGCAGTTGGTGGAGCTGGGCTAAGCCAAACCGTTCGGCATGTTCGACCACCATCACCGTGGCGTTGGGCACGTCTACGCCAACCTCAATCACGCTGGTGGCGACCAGGATTTGGGTCTGTCCCGTTCTGAACGCATTGAGGGCCGTGGTTTTGGCCTCCGTCCCCATCTGTCCATGGAGCATCCCCACCTGGTACTTGGGAAAGGCTCGTTGATAGTCATCGAGGGCCGCTTCAGCAGAACGCAGTTCGCTGTCGTCGGTGTCTTTGACCAAGGGCAGCACAACATAGGCTTGAAAGCCTTGGGCCAGTTGACCCTCAATCAGGCGATGAATATGGCTCTGCTGGTCTTGGCTCAAGACTTGGGTGATGATGGGCTGACGGCCTGGGGGCAACTCGTCAATCAGGCTCACGTCCATGTCTTGGTGCATGGCTAGGGCCAGAGTGCGGGGGATAGGCGTGGCCGTCATGCTCAGCAGGTGAGGGGTCTTGCCCTTGTTCAGAAGGGCGTTGCGCTGCTTCACGCCAAACCGATGTTGCTCATCAATGACAACGAGGCCCAGGTCGGCATAGCGCACCTTGGCGCTGCTGAGGGCGTGGGTGCCGACTATCAAATGGATGTGGCCCAATAGCAATTCGCTCAGGAGGATGCGCCGTTCCTTGGTTGAGGTGCTGCCCGTCAGCAGTGCCGTTTTGAGGCCCAACGGTTCCAGCCAAGACGTGACCTTGGCGTGGTGCTGCTGGGCTAGGGTTTCCGTGGGAGCCATGAGTGCGGCCTGTTGGCCCTGTTCAATCACCGCCAGACACGCGCCAACGGCAATTACGGTCTTCCCGGCCCCAACGTCCCCCTGCACCAGGCGGTTCATGGGGAAAGTCTGGGTCAGGTCATCCAGGACTTGGTTCAGGGTGCGCTGCTGGGCTCCAGTCAGGGCAAAGGGAAGGTTGCCCTGGAATCGTTTTAAGAGAGACCGCGAGAGACTCTGACGCTTCACCCGCTGAGGTACCTGGCCCCGACGCACCAGCAGCGCCATTTGGAGGTAGAAGAACTCGTCAAAGACCAACCGACGGCGGGCCGCTTCAAGCTGAGATGGACTGGCCGGAAAGTGAATCTGAGCCAGTGCCTCCGACAATGGGATCAAGTTATGCCGCTGCCTGAATTTGGCGGGGATTGGGTCTTTGAGGGTCGTGGTGTTGAGCGCGGCTCGGATACGGTCTTGAAGGGTGCCCATATCTAGCCCTTTGCTCAGCCGATAGACGGGATTCAGCACCCGGCTAGGGAGACTGGCGATTTGCTTAGGGCTGATAGGAGAGACCTCGCCATTGATGGCTAGACAGCCCGCATAGCTATCGTGCTTGACTGGGCCTGAGACCACGACCAAGCTCCCCTGGGCATAGGTTTGATTCTGCCGTCGTCGCCACTGCATGGACGTATAGGGAAGGCGGGCTTTATGGAATTGGGTACACATCAGTCGATGACGACCCGTCTTATCGTGGATAGTCCAGGTTTGCACCACCAGTTTTCCACCTCTGGCCTCTTTGATGCGGTGGCGGACGACGTGGCCGATGGTCAGGACGGTCTCCCCCGGCTGGAGGTGGGCCATCTTTTTTCTATGAATCACCTGGTGCTGTTTGGGGTAGTAGTGCAGCAGGTGCAAGGGCGTGGTCAAGCCCAGCTTGGTCAGGGCTTCGTTGGGGGTTGGGGGTTTACGCTGAGTTTGGGGCATGGGTCTGAGAGGGGAATCGTCACATCCCCCCTTCATCGCGATAGCGATTGACTCAACCCTGTGGCGGCCCTTCAACGTCAGCCTTAGGTTTGTGGGCTTTGATCTTGCTGTACGGCACCCGATATTCCCAGCCATCGATACCGAGCCAGCCCGTTACCGTCACGGACTTGGCATTGACCCGAACCACTTCATACCAACTGCCGATGAACCGCACATAGTCGCCTTTGGTGATGTCGTCTTGGGTCAAAACTCCGGCGGCTTCCAGTTCCTGGCTCCAGTGGGCAATGGCGGCCTCGGCATCTTTGAGGTTGAGTTGATAGGTCGGGTGGCCAGGGAATTGAGCCAAATCCCGTTCCGCTTGCCGTTTCTTGGCTTCAGCCTCTTGAAGCCGATGGCCCATGTAGGATTTCGACTGCCGTTTCTGCACCTGGGCCTTGCTGCCTGCGGCTTGTTCGCTCAGTCTTTTCGCGGCTCGGCCTGCTTCGACCGACTGACCCATCGCTCGGTGAGACCGTTCTAGGGCGCGACGGTGACCTTTTTCGCTATGGTGACCCACCAGAACGGGCTGACCGGGCGGGATGCCTTCAAGCGCGGCATTGGAGCGATGGTAGGCTTGTTCGCTGGCTTGGTGTTTGGCCTGGGCTCGCTGGGTGTAACGCTCGGCTCGATACTCAGACCGTTCGTCTTTGAGGGCCACTTGTTCCTCAATGGTCGCTTCGCCCTGGGCTTCGATGCCCTCAGCGATGTCAATGGTTGGGTCTTCCCAAAAGCTGAAGGTATTGCGGCCTGAATATCGGGTTTTCCCACCGAGTTCATAGAGCAGATCTCGGAATGGCTCTAGGCGTCCTGTCACCAGCCAGACCGGACGAGGCGTTTTATTGGCACGTTTGGGCGTCGTCATCGATTCAGTCACCGTCAGGCCGTGCTGACTAAGGAGGGCTTTGGCAGATTCGTAGTCCATCGTTCTGGGATTGCAACGTCCTCACAGGCCCGCGATAGCGGAGCAGGGCAGGGCAGGCCATCGGCTAGATCGCCTTAGCGATGGAATCGACTTGGAACCCGTCGCCAAACTCCAGTTGGATCTGACGCTCAATCCACGCATCATCCAGACCCTGCTGTTCAGCGAGCTGCACCATGCGCTTCAAGTATTCGGCCTGTTGCTCAGGGCTGGGATTTGGCCCAAACACGGCCCCTTGGCTCCACCACGCGGGCGGATAGGTACGGTAGAGTTCTTTGAATTTGACCACAGCAAACCCTGGCTTATAGCCACGACGATAGGCCAAGGCGAGCTGTCGTCGATAGTAGGCTTGCTGCTTCAACTCCTCTGGGCTAAGTTGCTCCGCCGCCCATTCATGGGGGATGGGTTCTAATAACTTCGGTTGGTGGGGCGCTTCTGGCTTGAGTTTAAAGCCACACTCCGGGCAGGTCTGGTGAAAGACCGTGACCATGGCCCGACACTGGGGGCAGGGGACTAGCTTCACTTCTGTTTTTGATTCTGGGGGCTTGTCCAGACTGAGCTTTAACTCGTCCTCGATGCGGCCAAAGCGTTGGAGATTGCCAGTCCCGAAGTCGATGATGATGCAGTCGGTCTTTCCGGTCTCTGGGCTGATGCGTAGGCCCCGACCCATCATCTGAATGACCAGGGCGCGGCTCATGCTGGGCCGCCTCAGCACGACACATTCAATCGAGCGACAGTCATAGCCTTCGGTCAGGGTGCCGACATTGACGACCACCTGAATCTGGCCGGAGGCATGGTCTCGATAAATCTGCTTCCGCTTGGTTTTGGGCATTGAGCCATCGATGTGGGCCGCAGGGATTCCGGCCTCATTGAAGGTCTCAGCAATGGCCTTCGAGTCTTCAATGCCCGTGGCAAAGACGATGCCTTTGCGATGCCCCGCCAGTTTTTTGTATTCCCTAACCAGCTTTTGATTGAGCGGTTTGCTATTGACGGCCTGCTGAAGCTGTCGGGTATCAAAGTCTCCGGTGCGGCTAGAGATTGTCACCTTGCTCAAGTCGAGGTCTTCGTAGCCAAAGTATCGAGGCGGCACTAACCGACCTCGCTGAATCAGTTGGGCAGGAGACGGCCCCTGCACCAGAACCGTATAGTGGTCAGCGAGATATTGCTTTCCGAGCCGAAAGGGCGTTGCGGTGAGGCCAATCACAATGCCGTTGGGGTTGGCTTGAATCAGGGTTTTGACCACCTTAAAAAAGGTGGTGCTGTGGGCCTCATCAATGAGACACAGTCGCCAGGGCGGCACCGAGTGATGTTTCCCTTCCAAGCTTTGCACCTGAGCAATTTGGATGGGTGCACCGGGGTCAGGCTTCACGCCCGCTTTGATGATGCCCGTCCGCAGCCCAAAGTCTTCCGTGAAGGTTCGGTAGGCCTGGTCAATTAAGGGGTCTCGGTGGGCAAGGCATAGGGTGGGATTGCCCTTACCCACGGCCTTGGCCACGATGTCTCCCGCGACAAAGGTTTTCCCTCCACCCGTCGGCAGGCAGGCCAGGATCTGTCGATGCCCTGCGCGAATCGCCTCACGAATGCCATCACACAGTTCGGACTGATAGTCATAGAGTGCCATCGGATTGCTTGACCTTTTTTCTGACGTACTGGATCAAGGTTTTGAGTTCAGGATTCGGTTCTGGGGGGCTGAATGAATCGGTAGCCGCCTGGGCATAGGGGTTGGAATGGGCCATGCCGTAGTAGTAATCCACCGTCTTACGAATGGAGTCCTCGCTGCGGCTCGGTTGTCGATACTCTCGGTTAGCGTTATGCCAGATTAGATCCGCCTCCGCCTCGTCCATGGGGGGAGAGCAGCGTGTGCGGTATTCCCGAAATAACGCTTCCGGGGCTGGATAATAACTGACCCTTTCGCTCTCTAAAAAGCCCGCTGTGCCGACTAGATTGCAGGCCAGTTTATAGCCCGACCGATGCCGAAACCCTTCTGGAACACCCTGACGAATCAGGTCTGCATCATCTTTGGTCAGGCACTCCATTAAGGGGATGCTGCCGCTGTCGCGGCTGTAGGAGCGAGTGAACCTCGAAGCTGGGCGTGGTCGGTAGGCGGTACCGGCTGCGCTTTTTTTGGTCTGACGCTTGTCTTCCAGCAGTGCGGTTGTGGGGTCAACGTCTTCTCCAGAACTGGCTTTGAGGCGAAGTTTGAACCATTGCCGCCAGCGGGCATCGTCCAGGCCATGGGGAAACAGGCCCGTGCGGTCTAGCTTGGCCTCGAAGGTGGCGGCACTCAGTTGCTTGTCAAAGGTGGACATGACCTTGACGATGGTGGGCCGTGCCAGTTCACCCTCGACCACACCGCGTCTGAGCATTCCCGGCAAGCGCATGGCCCGCGCCAGGTTACAGATTTGGGGGTCTGCATTTTGGAGAATGCACAACTTGCGGTTCAGTCGAATCCAGTCCTCTGGCTCAAGGTCATGGCTAAGCCGGAAGTAGACATGGAGGGACTTGTTGCCGCTGAATAGTGCCCCCGCTGGTTTGACCTTGAGCTGTCGGCATAACCGTCGTAGCCGCGCCTTCTGCTCATCAAAGCTGGCATCGTCGATTTCATAGAACAGACACCGACATCGCTTCACGTCAATGTTGCTAATCCCCGCCTGGGGCTGGTTGGGGTAGAACGAGACCGTCACGCCTTTTTGTGACCATCGGTAGACCAACTTCCACCCGTCTCGATAGACCGGGCCATCGGGTCTCCAATAGGTGCGGCCCCGGCGTTTGCCATCAGACTTGCATCGCCTGAGCTTAAATCCGGTTTTGGTGATCGTGCCCTGGAAGACCTTGTGTTTAGGAATCCTCTGACCTTTTCGGGTGTAGCACTCCCAGTCGGGGGCCAGCACGAGGGGCAAGTCCCAACTCAGCTTTAGCCAGATGCGTTGGCCAACCTCAAAGCCAATCCGCCGCAGGAAGGTGATGGTCGATTGGCGCAGGCCGCCCACGGTCAAGGGGGCTGGGCTAGGTCGGGGATGGCAAACCATAACGTCATTGACTCCTGAGTAGAGGGTGCGGCGACCGAGGGGCGATAGCTCACAGTTCCATCTGACGATTGCGCTGCTTCTGTCGTCGTCGCTGCCGTTGCGCTTTCCGGTTTCGATCTTCGTTTTCCTGGGTCTGGCGCGGCTGCGCCTCAAGCGGTTTCGGAGCTAGGTCAACGCCTGCTAGTTCCTGGTTTTGAGGTTGGGCTTTCGGGTCAGGTTCGAGGTCAGGCTGGCCCTGGGCTTGGGATTCAGCGTGTCGTTCGGGCTGGCCATGATCCTCACCCTGGGTTGGCCCTGGCTCAACGCCTGCTGATGGCTGGCCCTGCCGCCGCTCCCACCAATCCATCACGGATTGACGGTCTTGGGGTGACTCAATCCCTCGAAACGTTCGGAGACCATTCAGGGTATAGGCGCGGCCTAACTGAGAGGCGCTGAAGTAGAGTCCTTTGAAGTGGTAGGTCAGCCCTATGGTGGTTTCGTTAATCGGCTTCACGTGCAGTTCGACTCCAGCCTGTTCTAGGTGGTCAGCCAACTCGTCAAGGTGGTGAACCTGGCCTGTAAGGTCATCTATCAAATTCTGAAGCTCAGGTTTAACCGCAGGTTGGCCCGTGTCTCGTTCATGGCGAATCATGCTGACCGTAGGGGACTGACGCTCTGCTGAGCCTGCTTTGGGGGTGAGTTCAAAGCCGTACTCGGCTTCAATGTCTCGAATTGCCTCAATCGCGTTGTAATGATCCCAACTATCCGGCACTCGTTTCCCTGTGCTGAGGTCAAACCGACCCGCGACGATATGGATGTGGTCATGCTCCGTATCCGTGTGACGCACCACAAGATAGGGTGAAAGGCCATAGTGCATCTTGGCCAGGTAGTCCCTAGCGACCTGGTGCCAACGGTCATCCGATAACCGTTCGGGGGGCGCAATGGCCAGAGACGCATGATAGGTGGTGAGCTTGAGGCGCTTCGAGTCCCGACAGCTAAACCGAATCTCGGCGGCGATGGCGTGGGCGTCGTCCGGGTAGGCCAGGTTACTGCCAACCACTTCGGCCCCCGGCTTATCGAGGACGTACTGGGCCACCCCTAGGGGGTCTCGGCATTTGGTGTGTTTAACCAGCATCGTCTTGGCCTCGGTCATAGAACCGTTCATGCTCCATCTCTAGCCTCAGTTCTCGCTCCAGGGTCATCGGTTCTAGGTCAGCTTGGGGGCCACCGTCTAGGGCTACCCCGTTCAGGTCTAAGATCAGGCGGTGCAGAGCATTCAGTTTTTCACTGAGCGCATGGATGGGCAGACCCAGGTTCTCTAGGTCAATCCCTTTGACCCGCGCCTGAGCCAGGATGCGATGGAGCAAGCTTTTCATCCCTAGAACAGCGCCATAGATCTGGTCGGCCCCTAGACCCGCCATGCGAGCAGCGTTGACATAGCCTTCGATGACCGTACTGGCATCGGTTCCTCGGCGCTCGGCCTCAGCCATCACGGTTGCGTAGGGGTCATCGTTAAGTCGGATTCTTAGTCGATTTGGACTAGACATGGTTCATCAGGGCAAGTCACTTTCCTGAATCTTGGCAAATCCATTTGGGGGGTTTACTCTGTCTGGGGTTGGATTTTGCGGGGCCACGGCCTGCACCTCAGAAAAAAAGGGCTTAACCTGCCGGATGGCAAGCTAAGCCCTTTTGAGGGAATTAGTCGTCTAGGTCTTCGTCCTCCTCCTCATCGAGGTCGTCATCGGCCTCGGCGCTGGGTTCTTCCTCGTCCTCGTTGTCGGTGGCGAAGTCATCTTCCTCATCGAGCATCGACAACTCATCATCGTCATCGCTGAGGTCATCGTCCGGCTCCGTGAAGCCGCTCTCGCCCACGGCCTTCGTCACCGCTTCGGCCAGCGCGGCATGATCCCGTCGGGCGTTATTGCGCGACTGGACGCTTTCCAGGTTCTTAGCCGCTAGTTCCTTCAAGCAGGCCGTCACGTCCTTGCTGAAGTGGGGGGCGAGGTAGAAGCTGGCGATCTCCACCATGGCTTCACCGATAGCGTCCAGCTTATCGCTGGGAGCGTCTACCGGGTTGCCGCCAATCATCCGGTCAAACCCGGTCTTGTTCCAGGTGTTCCAGTCCAAGTTGGCCCGATTGTTTTTAGACAGGTAGGCTTGGGACTGCAACTGCTGGCCCAACAGTTCACGCAACGCATAGTAGGCTTGCACGAGCACTACCCGCTTCCCGCCCAGGGCCGCAAAGCCCTGCTTTTTACAGTACGCTTTCACGCGATCCCGAGGGGATAAGGTGGCCGTGCTGGTTTTACGAGTCGTCGTTTTGGGCATCGGTTTGGTCTCCAGTGAGATGAGCATTGACCCAAACCAAAGCCCCTGACTTGAACTGAAGCAGGTCAGGGGCTTAGCCTTGGTTTAGGGTGTCGTCAACATGAACAACACACCCCAAAACCCCGATAGGGGTTCTATTTCATCCCATCAATCTCCATGAACGACGGATGCCCTACAGGTCAGGGTCATTGGGGGCGAGGCTGGTTGGGGAAGGCTCCGTTGTACAGATGGCGAATCTGCTGTTCCGTTCTGACCCCATACAAACGCTTGAGGTGACGTTTGACTTGTCGATGGCTGAGGTGGCCATAGTCGGCACAAAACTGACGGTAGAACGCATTGCGGTCAAAGGACATCTTCACCCCTGTCGCTTCACTCAGCGCGGCGGCGGCTTCCATTCTTTCCTGCTCAACTTTGGCACACAGCAGTAGAAAAGCTTTCTCCTGGGCTATCTTCTTTTTCTGTCGTCTCAGATTGGCTCGATACCGTCTGCTTTCATTCCACCGACAGAACATGCGGGTGTAGCGCCGTAGTTCAGAAATAAACCAGGGCACAAACCAAATCAACAGTCGAGCCAATAGCAGCAGCAGATTAAAGGCCAGAGCAATGAGATAAAAAATCAAGGTTCCTATCAAGAACCCTTCCAGGGCTGCGTTCCGGTTATCGTCAAACATCAAGGCACCTCCTGGGTCAGCGTTAGGGTCAAGGTTCGATGTGTCCCGACTCGACGGGAATGAACGACGGTGTAGACCACCGCTAGGATCTGCGCATCATAGTCAGCTTGGTCGTTTTCAGAATCTCCCTTACGGGGAGCGGTGGCCGTTTCGTTATAGAGCAACTGATTGTCCTGCCTAATCTGGCCGTGTAAGGTGAGACGGAACTGGTCGTTGGTCGCTATCCTCACAGCGTCGATGAGTTCCAGGGCAATCGCTTCTGTCGCTAGGTTGAAAATCGGGATCATCGTCGGGGACATGGTCGTTACCTCAGTTTCAAGGTCGGATGGACGTTCGACATCGGGGCCAGACTCCTAGATCGAGGTCAAGGTCAGATAGACCCAACGATAGTTGGGGGTTGTGACAGTTTGGCCTCAGCTAGCCTTCCCCAGCCGCATTGGGCACGGGTCTAGCTGACCTCTGAACTTCACCGCTGGCTTCACTCAAGACCTCGTGAATGCATCAGTCTTGACTCAGGTTCTAGCCGCCCTCGCCCTCCGTCGGTCATGGTCATAGCCCCTAACCGTGACGGTTGAGTTCGCCACTACCCGCTCAGACCATGGCCAGATGAATCCCATTCAGGTCACCATACTCACCCCTGAACGTTCCCCTTCCGCTCCTAGCTTGTCCCATGCCGCCCCCTCGTAGCCCAAGGTGGTCTTGAGTGTGTCCCTAGCGGTTCCGTGATGTCCCCCAACCTGCTCCTATGTGGCCCCTATGGTTCTGGAATGGATCTCGAATGAAAAGTTAATGACTGGGGACACCTTTTGAAGGGGGGTGGGCCAGGAACGCATTTCTTGCCCCCAAAAAAACGCATCGGTTTTGACCATCGGTTGCACCGTCAAAATCGCCTAATTTTGGCCTATTTTGGGCCGGGTACTGACGTTTGCTTGCCTCAGTTTGGCCTCACTCTGGACTCTAGTTGGCCTCACTCTGGACTCAGTTTGAGGCAATTTTTCCTTAAAAATTCCATTCAAAATCCGTTCTAGAACGATAGATACATGAAGCGGTACAGGTTGGGGAACGATGCTGATCCGACTCGACCCCTACCGACGTTCAAGGGGACGCATCGGGACGCTTAGGGCCAACAACGCATCAGTAGCGGAACGGGTGAGTGCCGGGTTAGAACGAACCGTAGGATGAGGGGTCAGGCTTCGGTTGACCTTGGCTCAAGGTTGGGGTTGCGTTGGGTCGGAGGCGAGTCACGGTGAGCGATGACCTGAGTGTGACTGCCGAGAGTAGGGCTTTGCTCTGACCATCTCGACCGTGACCAGGGATGCGTTGGGGGGGATTGGGACAGGGAACTGCGGGTTAAAGGCTATGTGACAGTTGGGACTGAATGTTAGGGCTGGCTGGGGGTCATTTCAGGGCTGGGTTGAGGTCAGGCTTCGTCTGACGTTAGGGTGGGGGTTGGCCCGATGTTGACTGACGACAGGTCAATGAAACGATTTTTAAGCGTATTTGTGGCGACACTTCTCATGCTGGGGCTGTTGTTTGTGGCACTCCCAGCGCTGCTGCTGCTGAGCAATGTTCCGCCGTTTCGTATCGGTCATCATCTGCTGTTGATCCTGGAATGGCGAAACGATGCTCAAGGCACGGGGATTACCTTTGGCCTGCTGCCGCTGGGGCTGGTGTCGTTGACCATTGCGATGATTGAGGGGGTGATAAACCGAGATCGAAGCTAACCCTTGGAGGCACTCTCGCTGAGGAGGCCAAGACGGTATCCTGTAGCATCAGCCCGATGTTGACCTGGGGCTGACCTGAGTGCAATCGCAACGTCACTCCACGCGCTGATAGTGTCGCCACCGTCGGCGCTGTTCGATGCGAGCGAGTGCATCGACGGCGGCCTCATAGGACTCGAAGGTGGTGGATAAATGGCCACCTTTACCTGTACGAAATCCCCACCAGCGCTGCGTCAGCACCCATTGCCCCAACAAGTTCTGCTGGAGCAGGCAGACATAGCGACGCTCTGCTTTGATCCAGAACTGGAAGTGGGGCTGAGGAGTCAAGGCTAGCGACGGGAGAACGAATTATCGAGCGAACCTGCATTGCGCTGACGAACGGGAAGGTCACGACTGCGGGGTTGACGCTCTTGCCGAGGGGGGCGCATCCGTCTTAGGTCAGAATCAGATTCAGGGGTCGCCACATCCACGACATAGATGGGCATCCCGTCCGTAATTCGATAGAGGGTGCTACAGGTGCAGACCAAGCCTTGGGCACTGAGTTGGGCCGCTTTCTGATGGCACTGGGCCATCATGGTCTCGCACTCATCCCAGTGGGTGGGCACAAAGGCTTCGCTGAGGGGCGGCATCGGTCAACGCTCCGGCTAAGGTTGAGCCTAGTGTAGAGGATTTCCATGCTGTCTAACCTGTAACAAGGCTCCAGCTAATCGCTTGCCGTTGAGGTTGACGGTGAGGTCTTGAATCAGAGCCAGCACCACCTGCTGTACCTCGGCTTCGCCCATGGTCATCCAATGGGCCTCAAAGTCCGGGTCACTGTAGGTTTCGATGTGAACCAGCAACTCGAATAGGGCCAGGTCGAGCGCGGCGGGTAGGGGCTGAGTTTGGCTTGAGGGGTGGGGCATGGGTGGGTGGGAGAGAGCGACAACCTATGCAGGGCGATAGCCCCTCTCGCTGAGTCTCAGGGTGGGGCTGGGATTGGCTTCTGTTTTAGGTTGGACAGGGATCTCAATCCGTTCTTAGAAGGTGCCCTAGCTTGTCTGCCCATACCTTGAGTCGTACGGGCAGACAGGCTGGGGCTAACCTGGAGCCTTAGTGAAGCGCTTCGGTGATTTGCTGCATCAGCGCGAGTTCAGCGGCATCGAAGACCATCCCTAGCGTGGGGAGTCGATACTGCTCAAGGATCTCCACGGCGGTGGCCAACTCAGGATGCTCGGCCTGAACGCGGCTCGCCCACTTCCCAAAAGGACAGTCATACACCAGGTCGAGCAAGGCTTCCTCCCACCGTTGACGACGGTCGTCCGGCCAATCGGCCATTTCCCTGGTGAGTGCTGCTGCTGCGCCGCTGGACAGGACAATGGCGGATGGGGTGGGTGGCCATCCACTCAGGCTGGGCAGCATGACCGTGGCGATATCAAGGGTTCCAAAAGCGCGAAATTGCATAGCGTCTCATCACTATCATCACCTGCGACCAACGAGAGTTGGCTTGGAATCGGTCAAGCGGTCGGCCATGGGAATTGACCTGTCCTGTAAGTGCGATCCTGTCCTGGGAACGGTGGGTGGGTCGAAAACCTCTGCTTAACCTTAGGGGGCTAAGCAGAGGGATCGGGGCTAGTCGATGGCGTCGAGGATGTCGGCCACTGACAGATTCTTGGCTTCGACGATGGCACAGATGCGGTCAACCAGTACCTCAAACCGCTGATTAGGCTCGCGGCAATCAAATCGTCGTAGCTGCTCAATCAGGTGCAGATTGGTCACGATGGGAATCTGAACGCTTCACCCAGGGCCAGCGTTAGCTGTTGGAATCCAGTGGTGCGGTAGGGACGGTGGGTGGGCAAAAAGCTCAGGCCAACTCCATCATCCGTGACAATGAAGTTGGCCTTTGGCCTAGTAGCCGCGTCGAGCTTGGCGGGCACGGCGCAGGTCTTGCATTTTGTCGTAGGCGTCAGCCACTTCCTGGGCGCTGCTGAATCCATACAGGGTTTTTAAGTACCCTCGGATCTCGGTCAGCGCCAGGTCGCCATAGTCGGCGTTGAACTGGGCCTTAAACGCCGTCCAGTCGAAGGCGGCACCTTGCATCTCAAACTGGGCTTTTGACCTCAGTTCGTTTCCCACTCGATCCCGTAGGACAGCGAGTTCGCGACGACGAAGCTTCTCATCATAGGGAAGCAGGTTCGCTAGGATGCTGGGCTTCGCGGCTTGAGTGGTGCGACGGCTGCGGGTTTGGGTCGCCATAGTTGGAATCCCCTTTTACTGAATGATTAACTCACCCAAACCCAGCAACCGCTGGCTCTGAGTGAATGAGTCAATGTCAACTCACCCGAAACCAGCGCTAGCTGTCTGTCCAGACTCAACGGGGCGGGTGGGATGGCCAAAAATCAGCCCAACTACGGATAGTCGGGCTAATGCTCTAGGGCTTAGTCGATGAACGCTTCGTCGAGGGAGTCTTCAAAGTCGTCATCCAGGTCATCGCTGGCGACAGAACCCTGGGGACGGGACGTTGCGCCACCGTAACCGCTCGATTGACGCTTGCGGTCACGGATCTGGCCGAACCGCTCTAGCATTTGCTCCTGCGTCTTCAACCCAAAGGTTTCGTCAAGCAGGCTACGAAGATCGGCCTCGTCGAAGTCCTCCAGGGCGACCTTGGCCTGTTGGCGCAGGTCTGGCCAATCCGGCTCAATGCCCTCGGCCCGTTGGTCGCGCCCAGCCGCGTCAACCACCAGGTCAACGGCCAAGTTAAAGAGCATCAGTGCCCCTTTCTCAGCAAAGGTTTTGACCTTGGTGAGCGCATCTTTGTAGAAGCGCTTGGGTAGAGCAGTCGTGGTTAAAGCCATGGTCATGGGTACCTTTTTCTTAGATTCAACTCACCCAAAACCAGCAATCGCTGGCTCTGAGTGAAATTTGAGTCAATTCAAAACTCACCCCCATTCAGCGTTAGCTGATCTTGATGCTGGGTTTAGTTGGCCATTCAGAGGACTGAGCCTTGAGACAAATGTCCATCCCAACACAAGCCTGCTGAGCTATCCCCCGTACCGATCAAGATTCATAGGGACACAAGCTTATGAGCCACTTCCCAACGCTTGGGGTATGACCGTTCGTCCCTTGCGATGGCAAGGGTCATTTGGGGGGTGTTCGTTGCGCTTTCAGGCTACGCTGCCGTAGATATTGGGGGTTGGGAGGCCCCATCCAACCCTGTTGCGTGGTCTGGGGCAGGACTATCGGGCGATGAGGGAACAAATGTGTTAGATCGGCTCTCTAACGGCGTTGTACCCGTCTGACGGACGGCCCATTCACGAGCCGCAACCAGAGCACGCCAGGTATCAGTGGCGGTGATGGCGTAGACCCAGAGTTTGATTCCATTTACTCGCACTCGTCGGGTTCGGTCTAGCACCAAGCCAAACTTACGGGCAATTTTATTGGCAATGGCCGTGGTGCTCTGCTCCTCCGTAATCGATAGCCGCCAGTAGCGCCGGAGTTCAGATCGGTATCGCAAGGCCAGTGTTTTAATGGTTTGTTCAACTTCGCCATTCGGTACCACCTCACCCACGGCCAGTAGCTTTTCGACTAAGGGCGAGAATACAGCAGCCAACATGGCTCTGGGGCCAGCCTGGGGCAACAGATGAGCGGCTCGCAATCGTTGGCTCAAGATGCGTTCGGCTTCTTGGGCATCCGATTCCCACAGGGTGCGATAGTGGGCGGCCTCGGCCCATAGCGCCACACCGGGGGCCAGCCTGTGGTTTGGGTCAAATTCGGCCTGATACCAAAGTTCTGGGCAGTTCCAATCCAGGCCTGGGAACCGGAATAGCATCAACACTTTAGCCGCTTTGCATCGGGCCTCACGACTGCTATCCGTGGCACGCTTCACTTGGTGCGCCCAGTCCAGGGTATGGGTCGCTGGGTCGATGTCTAACCCCGCATGGTAGGCCGCTTCTTCACGGGCCAGGGTTTCCTTGAGAGTATCCCACAGGGTTTGCATCTCCTTATTCTGTACACCTTCACACATCACCTCAACTGGGTGTCCAGCGGCCTCCAGTCGTGCGGCTAGGGCGTCTGCGGCCTGCACTTTTTGTGCCCAGCGTCGTTGGCCACGAACAGCCAAGTAGCGCTTAATCGCCGCGTCATGGGGGTCAGATGGCGCTTGCCCAAACCCTCCAGCTTTTGCATAGCGGGTGGCCTCTGTCTCTAGTTCGTGGGTGATCGCCAAGGGGCTAGGCTTTTCGTTCGGGTCGGGCTGAATATAGACAGGTGCCCAGATGTGCCGGGGCACGGGGGGCCGATAGCGTCCGAGGAGTTGCATGGCAGTGTCGGTATCGAGGGCTGGAAAATAGCCCCACACGCTATCGAAATAGGCACCTTTTGCAGAAATGCCGCCCTCAATGCTCAGTCCGGTCTTGCCGCTGGGGGAGAGAATGACGAGCTGGGGCAGGGTTTGGTAAAGCCATGTTTCAGGGGTCTCAAAAAATTGGCGGTAGGCTCCCCCCTCGTTGGTTTCTGAGTCAATCCGATGCACGACAATCCCGTCATTGTGCGCTGCCCGTTCTAGTCGTTTACCCTCGCGCTGGGACGTAGCCACATAGAGAATGCGTTCGCCTGTTCGTAGTCGCTCCAGCAGTTGGCCCCGCCATTCACTCAAGGGTGTGGCCTGGTTCAGGGTCACGGGCCATGGAGTGGACTCTCTCGTATGCCGAATGCCGATGGTGGGGACAGTTGTACCCGATAGGGTTTGCACGAGGTTAATCGTGGCCTGGTCAAGGCCATCCTCGGCTAGGGCAATGGCTCCCCCCTCGGCAGCTTGTTGCATGAGGGCAATCAAATCTTCCCAGCGCGCCGCCCAGTTGCGTTTAAGGGTTCCCCCTTGCACCGCATCGGTGAGGGTTTGGGCAGCCTCGTCAATCACCAATAGGAGGGGGCGATGACTCGGAATCAGTTCCCGCACCCGATGGGCCGAATTGACACAGGCCACCATGCCGCCGTTCACGCTAATGTCTGCTTCCAGCGCCTGACGGTCAACGCCGCTGGTGCCGTAGTCATGAATGTGGGGCAGACCCCAGTCCTGGGCCGTCTGCTGGCCAAGGCTATTGAGCGGCGACAGCACCACGACAATTCCCCCCGATTGTGCCCAGGGCCGCACCCAATCTCGACCCATGCGATAGGTTTTGCCACTGCCCATATTGGCATCAACCCAGTGAATCGCACCACGGGTGAGGGCAGGCAAGGGAGGCAGGTATTCCCCGGTTGTATCTTGCTGAGCGATGGGCGGTTGCTGGGTCAGGATTGCCCGTGCCCTGGCCTTGGTGGCCCGCCGTCGCCATTCTTTGAGCGTTTCGGCCCGCTGCATCACCTGCGCTAACCAGACCCCTCGTTGGTCACTGGGCAGACTAGCCAAGGCATCGTCAATCCCTTTTCCTTGGCGACCGTCCCACTGCATAAATCGAGCGGCCCCGCCCATGGCCTCAATGGCCGCTCCGAGTCGTTCGGCTTGGGTACTGACGGCGGCGACGGTCTTGGTTTTTTCGTCCTGGTCAAAGGCAATGTAAGTGTGAGGTGCACTCCTAACCAATCCATCTAGGTCGGGGTGAAGATCCAAACTACCTTTCGCGGCCCGCCATTGGGTCACGCCTCGCAGCCCAATGGTTGGGATGCCTAGGCTAATCAGAGCTAGGGCTTTTTTCAGACCCTCGGTAATGGCCACTGCACCGCCTAGGGATTGCCAGACCGGCCAGAACAGGTCATTTGGAATTTCCAGGCCAGAGGGGAGGGTTGGGACTGGTGATTTTAAGGAGAGGCTTGCCTTGCTCACTGATGAGTTCAAAGCGAGCCCAGGGGAAATAGCGTCGCAGGTCTGGCAGTTCGGCCTGGACGGAGGCCAGGTGTCGGCGCTTGAAAATGACGCGGACGGGGTGCTCAGGAGAAGTCCAGCCCCGATTCCAGCTCCATACGATGCCATCAAAGTCGCAACGCGAGGGTTGGGACTTTCCAAATCCTTTTGACATATGGCTCTCCAAACATCACTAAATTCAAGGTCTTGCACCGCGCAGATTCGCCTCAACGCCCCCACGGTCAGGTGGGGCAGCAGGGGTGATGCGGGCATCCCAGGAGCCGTTTCGTACTTAATCGTCTGCCCTGGCTTCTCAGGATTGGGGCGAGGGGTACTGGGTTTGCAGTAGGGAGAATCCGTGCAGGTCGCAAACCACGCCCCGGCTTCTAGGAACTCGTAGCGCTGCATCAACCGCGCATTGCCTGCTGTCAGGTAGCTTTGCACCCGTTGTCGCTCGACA
This sequence comes from Phormidium sp. FACHB-1136, assembly GCF_014697375.1. Taxonomy (GTDB): domain Bacteria; phylum Cyanobacteriota; class Cyanobacteriia; order Phormidesmidales; family Phormidesmidaceae; genus Nodosilinea. Next base: position 5,580 of record NZ_JACJRS010000087.1, on the reverse strand, counting down.
AGGACATCTTCAAGGAAGGTCTCAACGGCCTGAGAGCCTTCGTAGTAGGCCACATTGGCTAGGGCCAGGTCTGGATCAATGGCGCTGGCGACAAACTCCTCTAACCACGGATGGCTGGCCCAATCGTCGCTGGTCGTGGGTCTAGAGAGTTGTGGCTCTGGGCCGTGGGGCTTGATGGGAGCAGGGTGATTGGACTCAAAGAGATCTGTGAATTTATGGAAAGACATAGAAAAACCTACGAACTATCCCGGATGTGGCGTTTCCGGGCACAACAAAACGGGCGCACTATTGCGCTACTGATCTGAGTCAGCTATAGTTGTAGGGAATTGTTTAAACGAACGACTCCGGCACGTCCCTGTGGCGTGTTCTCAGTAGGGCGGCAAGGCGATAGCACGTTTCTTCGCGGGAATAGCTATCGTTTTTGCTTTTTAAAGGGTTCGCTCGAATCGATCTACATCAAAATCACCTCCTGTATCTGGCCTAGTCTACCGGATCGCTCTAAGGGATGCACCTCTATCCAAAGGACGGAAGATCTTTGCGACGAAAGATAGAGGACAACGGCCAGCGCTATCATTACACCCCCCAGTATTGATCATCCAGGCCGTGTTGTGAATCGGCTTGGGAGGATGGCCAACGGGGCCGACAGGGGCTTTGGGTTAGTCATTCAGGGTGTCCTCGCTGGGAAGCTGCCAGGGCTCTAGACCTGCATTCCGGAGTTGCTGTTCTAACCGGGTGACCTGTTCACGCAGCATATCGGGTTCGGCGTAGGCTTCGCCCAGTAGCGAAAGGGCCGATTCGGTGTGTTGCAGCCGCTGGGCCAGGATGGCGTTACGGTCGGACTCGCTCCGCTCAACCCCAAAGGCCTCATCAAAACGTCGCTCTAGGGACTCTTCTAGCAAGGCATCTACTAAAGCAAACGCTGGTTTGTTGCCTCGATAGGCCTGCCACAGCCAATACTTGCTGACAACAGCCAACGGGATAGCCTGAATCCGAGTTTGACCTCTGGATTGACCTGGGCTAGATTCGACTTCAACTTCAGAAATCGAACCCGTAAAACCCTCTCCTAGCAACTGTTTTGCCGCCTTCGAGCGCAAAAACTCGAACGCGTTCCGGCGTATTAAACCCACGGCTTCAGCCGCCCCAGCAATGCTCATCCGGTAGCTACCATCGGGCATCTGGAAGCCATCGACCGACAACATGCCGATCTGCACCGTGGCGCGTTGGGCTTTGTCGTTGGTGGTCATTTTGTGGTGCCCTCACTGGGGAGTTCACCCGCTGCCTCCGCCTCTCTAACTGCTTTGGCTGCAAGGTAGACCAGCAGATTAGGAACGGTACGTTGCTCCAAGTTAGCTAGGGCGTCAACTTTGGCGTAAAGATCGTCTTCCATCGAAACGGTCATCCGCTTCACAAGTAAATCCTCAAGATCCAACGCCATAAAGATACGTCCTAAATGGGATTGACGTTTCAATATTAGCTCACTGTACGCTAAATTAAAGAAATTTATGTTTTTAAGCATAAATTTATGCTAGTGTGTGCCACATCTAGAAACGGCATGGGTACAGGGTTGGCACCGATCCGCCCGGTTTTTGGCACAGTTGCGCCTGTTCCAAGGCCGTTCCAAAGCGTTCCAAATCCGTTCCAAACGAGTTCCATCAACGGACACAGACCAATGAAATCTCTACATTCCTTTGCAACCGAGACTGAGATCCCTAAAAGCACCCTGAAGCGATGGCTGAATGCCAACGGTTTTGACACCAGCAACGGGCTGTCGGAGGATGCGATTGCCGCTGCCTGTGCCCATTTCCGCGTTGAGCCGCCCCAGTCCACGGTGGTTAACGCCGAGATTGTGCCCGCCAACTTCTTCCAGAGCAGCGAACTACAGGCTACCGACTACTGCGAAGCCTGTTTGCCAGAGGGGTTTGATCCTGCCGCGATGGTCAAATTCTTTGATGGCGTGGCGGGACAAGCGACTGACACCAGCGCCCTGGTTAGCGTGGCCCAGATGGCGATCCAGGCGGCGGACGTGGCGATGCAAAACAAGATTGCCCAGCAGCGAGAAGTCTTGAGCCAAGCCGAAAAAGACCAGGCCACCCTAGACCGGATGTTGGCCGAGGCCAAGGTAAAGCTCCAGATCAGCGCGATGGAAAGCAAACTGCTGGCCGAGCGGCAGACTACGGCGACCCGAGTCACCGAAGCGCGTTTCCAGGAGTTGATGGGCATGGGAAAGCCCATCGCTCAACCCACCGAACCCCCCCAACCGTAGGGGTTTACATCGCCCTCGCTCTAGCCGGGATGTTGCTTGCCCTGTTGTTGTGTTGAGACTTGAGCCATGACCATGAATCTGTTTGAGTTCGTTGACCTAGATGCCCCCGTGCCCATCGTGGCACTTGTGGCCCCGGCCCGTGAGCCGTTTGTGATTCGGGGACGCCTCACCCCCGCTGAGGCCGAGCAGGCCCGCCGCCTCGTTCCTGTGTCCCGTGGCTATCTGCATCCCACCGAGGGGTGGGGATCAGGAGGATGGCCCGCATGAGCCTTCAAGATGATCTCCGCGACCTCTACGAACACGCCTTGGTCTGTGGCCTTTGGCACTGGGAGGCCGGGAACTGGTGCAGTGAAGACGGCTTTGCCACTGAAGCCGAATGCTACGCCGATTTTGAGCAGTTCATCGCCACGTTGGAGGACTAGCCCATGCCCTACGAACCGACCTATCCACCGGAGTTTGCTGTCGGCGACCGGGTGCTGCTGTACCTGGAAGGCCAGGAGTACCACGGCACCATTACCCGCCGTTGGTGGGATGAGGATGCTCTGGATTGGGTCTACAACGTGTCCGGGCTGGGCGCTTGCGAGATTGCCGCTTTTGAAGTTCACGCCCTTTAGGAGATTGCCGCCGTGCTGATGTTCAATGTTGACGACGTGACCGACACCGACTTCAAAAGCTGCCTTGACTGCGTGAACTTCACCGACGATGCCCCCGACGGGTACTGCAAGTTGTCCGACCATCCAGCGGTACAGCAGTTTGTCTGTGACCCCGCTACCTGGGAAGACGCTGATATGTCCCGCTGCCCTGGGTTTGTGGAGGACAAGTAGCGATGGGTTCAATCATTGCCGCGTTAGAAAGCATCCTGGCCCAACTTCTCACCACAGAAACCGCCAACCGCTACGAGGTGGATCAACTGAGTTCCGCCGCCACCTCGATTTTGATGGCTATCAACGTATTGGAAAACCTACAGAACCCGCCATAACCTGCCGTAACTCAGCGTAAACCCGTCATGATGCATCCACCCCCGCCTGTCCCGCTCAACTATCGCACCGAACGCCTCGAAACCGCCCCAGATGGCCCCATTCAGAACATTCACCTTGTCCCGTTGCCTTGGTGGCAGAACCGTCGTTACTGGGCGGTGGGTGGCCTTTCCGTGGTTGCCTTATGTGGTGTGGCTTTTGCCGTTGCCCAATCGGCCAGAGTCGGTAGCGAGGGCACCTATCAAAGCCAGAGCCCAGGCCCAAACCTCGACAATGTACTTGCCGCTGGCCAGCACCGCCTCGATGGGAACTACCACGATTCCCGTCTGGCGTTGGAAGACGTAGCCCGCTCAGTGCTAGAAAACGAAGCCTACCGCTACCGCACCGAGGCCGAGCGGGCCGTCAGGCTAGAAACCGACCCGTGCTTTGGTCAGCAGTTGATTTGTCCCCTGAATCGCTTCCAACGAGATGCCCAAGCCCAGCTCGACCTAGCCAAGGCTGAACGGGACTGGGGACGAGCCCAGGCGGCCTTGTTTCGAGTCAATGCGGTCGAGTTGGCCCGGTCGCTGCCTTCTGTACCGACTGACCCCCCGATTAACTTGGCGGTGATCGCCATCGAAAACCTGGCCCAGTATCACGACCGCACTCACGCGCTATCGGAAGAGGTGAAGGCCCATGAGATTCGACGGTAACGCTCTCCTCTATACCGCCATCGGTAGTGCGGCCCTGGGCGTGTTCATGGGGGTGCAACGTCCGGCCAGTAACCTCACCCCTGCTGATCTCGAAACCTTTGCCAACGGGGGTCAGATTGAGTACCGAGTGACGAATCCCTACTTGCCCTTGGCTTGGGTGTTGGGGCTAACGTCGGTGGGGTCTGGTCTGGCCTGGGCGATGAAAGGACAAGCGCCTGCGGTGGCGATTCGACAGACCGTGCCTGCTCCGGTTGCGCCTGCCTGGGACGGTTCCGTACCGATGCCCACCGGAAGTCAACCCGACAGTTACCGTGTGGGAAACCCCGCCGCCATCTTGGCCCAACGTCTACGCCCCACGTTGATTAGCGCTAACCCCAGGGTCGGCAAAGGCGTCACGGTGGCCCATGCCTACCGTCAGGCGCAGGCCAACGGTGCAGCGGTGTGGATTATCGAACCCAAGTATCACCCTAAGGAACATTGGTATTGGGAATCCGCTGACAACGTCCTGGGCTTCATGGCCGATGAACTCGAAACCAAAGACGCCATCGAGGCCATGCAGGAGGAAATGCAACAGTTCATCTTTGCATGGCGGCAAATTCCCCAGCGACCCAAGGTGCTCATTATTGACGAACTGGCCATGCTCAAAGTCACGTTCAAAACCTGGTATGAGTCCTTTCTCAAGCCTCAGTTAGTGATGGAACTGTCCAGCGGCGAGACTGATGACCGTGCCCTATGGGCCATGACCCAATCCAGCCTAGTCGGTGATATTGGAGTCAGTGGCGGGATGCGCTCAACCTTCGACCTACTCACCTTGCAGACTCCCACCAGCCAAGGCCACCTAGAGAGTTTGCGAGCCTCGGATAAGACCATTCCCGCCATCGATGACCCAGCCCTCTTTGAGCGCTCCTTTAGTCCTAAGCAGGCCGTCTTCTATCACAGCGCCCTGGACGAGTGGTTGCCGATGGTCGCCTATGAAGTGCCGAAACTGGAACCCCAACCGCCAGAACCTGGTTATGCCCATCGAACGAAGGCCGAACCAGCCCCAACCGCAGACAGCACAGAAGCTGTGGCCTTACCCCGAACGCCCGTTAGCGAGTTCGCAGGGGGCCAAAATACCCCCGATTTGGCCCTCATCCTCTCCGTAACCAACGCCCTATACCAAGGGCTGGGTCGTAGCCAGATCATCAAAGACGTATTGGGCTACAAAGGCCAGCGCTATCAACAGGGGGCCGAGCTGTACGACCGCATCAAATCCATCATCGAGGAGAATAGTACCCATGAATAAGTCCGCATCGTCTAGCGCCATCACCCCGGCCCGTGGTTCGCAGACCATCGACGCCCAAGTCATCGACATTACGCCTAGCCCCGTCCAACGCAGCTCCCTTCAGTTGGCCCCTCGCAACACCATGCCGTCCAACATTCAAGACGGGGGCTGGTTCGATGCGACTCAGGGTAAGCGCAAACCTGTATTCGTTATCAGCCCTGCCACCGACCCCTGGTCAATCTTCCCTGTCCTTCGCTCTGGTTTGTCCTGCCTACGCAACTATCCCCTGCAAACGATGGGCGGTGCCTTCATCTCGGTCTGGGGTGGGTTGTTTGTGTTGGCCGCTGGGCTGAACATGCTGCAAGGCAATGCCGTGAAAGCCAA
>NZ_JACJRS010000086.1 GCF_014697375.1 Phormidium sp. FACHB-1136 | reverse complement strand
ATGCTGTTGAGGCTATCCATCGGTGCACCGTGTTTTACTTGCACCTGCACTCTATGCGGTGGATAGCTTTTTTCCAACCCAACCCCAAAAAACTGTCCGGAGTGTTGAATGATCAAATATTGGACTATTAGCAAATATTTCAGGAGTTTGGATTTCGGCGTGAGTCTCATTGTGAGACAGTGTCTTCAGTATTTTTCGAGGTGCCCTAAGGTTTTATTTTTGTTGAGCAATTCCTGCTGTCGTCCCTCAAAGTCCCAGAATCCTTTTTGTCCCATAGTCTTGATGAGAAATGAGTGATTTATATTATCTATGATCTCATCTTTTTGTGTCTATCGACTATCTCTTTAAGAATCCAAATACTAATGGGCACCTCGAAAAATACAAAGCTTATTGAGAATAGCAACGAGATCCTAGGGGTTTCAGGCTTTTCAAGTTCGCAATAAGGCAATTAATCGAGGCGCCCTAATGATCAAATATTGGACTATTAGCAAATATTTCAGGAGTCTGGATTTCGACGTGAGTCTCATTGTGAGACAGTGTCTTCAGTATTTTTCGAGGTGCCCTATGGTGGTTGAGGGTATTATCCAGCAAAAAATCCCAGGGTTCTTGAAGAACCCTGGGATCTAATCCTAGTCCTAGTCCTAGCTATGCACTGGCTTTAGTGGGGCGCTTTCGTCCATTCGGTGTGGAAGGTGCCCTCCTTGTCGATGCGCTGGTAGGTGTGGGCACCGAAGTAGTCGCGTTGGGCCTGGGTGAGGTTTTGGGGTAGGCGGTCGCGGCGGTAGCTGTCGAAGTAATCCAGCGACGCGCTGAAGGCCGGGACGGGGATGCCCTGGTGGGCGGCGAGGGCGATCACCTCGCGCCATGCCGCTTGGCGATCCAGAATGGTTTGCTTAAATTCTGGGGCCAGCAGCAGGTTGGGCAGGCTGGGGTTTTCGTCGTAGGCGTGTTTGATTTTGTTCAAAAATCCGGCCCGAATGATGCAGCCGCCCTTCCAAATCCGGGCGGTTTCGCCTAGGTTAATGCCGTACTCGTAGTGGCTAGAGGCCGCCCCAATCAGCGCCATGCCCTGAGCGTAGGAGCAAATTTTGGAGCAGTAGAGGGCATCGCGGATTTTGTTCACCATGTCCTTCACGTCGCCGCTGAAGGAAGCGCTGGGGCCAGCCAGTTCCTTGGAGGTCGCCACCCGTTCGTCCTTGATGGAGGACATAATCCGAGCGTTTACCGCAGCGGTGATAGTGGGAATGCCGACGCCCAGTTCCAGGGCACTCATCACCGTCCAGCGTCCGGTGCCCTTTTGGCCAGCGGCGTCTAGGATCAGTTCCACCAGGGGTTTGCCCGTGTCGGGATCCAGGTTGGTGAAGATGTCCGTGGTGATTTCAATCAGGTAGGAATCCAGTTCCTCGGTGGTGTTCCACTCGGCAAACACTTCGTAGAGCTGGTTGTGGTCGAGGCCGAGGACGCTCTTCATCAGGTCGTAGGCTTCGGCGATGAGCTGCATATCGCCGTACTCGATGCCGTTGTGTACCATTTTGACGTAGTGCCCAGCGCCGCGAGGGCCGATGTAGGTGACGCAGGGGCCATCATCCACCTGGGCGGCAATTTTCTGCACAATCGGCTCGATGGAATCGTAGGCGGCGCGGGTGCCACCGGGCATCAGGCTGGGGCCATTCAGGGCACCTTCTTCCCCACCGCTCACGCCCATGCCAATGAACCGCAGCCCCGTGGATTCTAGATCCTTGGTGCGCCGTTCGGTGTCGTCGTAGAGGGAGTTGCCGCCGTCGATGATCATGTCGCCATCCTGAAGCAGGGGCCGCAGTTGGTCAATCACCGCATCCACTGCGCCGCCTGCCTTCACCATCAGCAAAATCCGGCGGGGCCGCTCTAGGGAAGCGACAAATTCCTCCAGGCTGTAGGTAGCCTTCACATTTTTGCCCTGGGCGCGGCGCTCCATAAAGCTCTGCGTCACCTGGGCGGTGCGGTTATACACGGATACAGGGAAGCCGTTGCGCTCCACATTGAGGGCCAAATTCTCGCCCATGACGGCAAGGCCGATTACACCAAAACTCTGTGCCATAGAACTCTCTTGGTAACTGTTCGCTTGGGGATACTGTTTGCTTAGGGTCGTTGCTTAGGGTCGCCGTTCTCGGTGGTCTAACCCCCATCCGGTCTGCCGCCAAAATCGGGTTGATGGTGCCCGGTTGATGGGGTCGAGGAAACCTCGCCCCTACGGGTTGGCGGGGCGGGAATGGGGTATACAGGATTCGGATTTGGTCTTAGACGGTACACCTTGGAGATTACGCCTTGGAGATAAGGACAAGGTTAAACCACGCCTCCCGAAGGGAAACTGTCCACAGCGTAAACAACCTTTGGGAAAATCGGCCTCTCCCAAAGGTTTTCTTTAGGCCCGCCCATTCTAAGCCAAGAAGCCCTGACACAGATTAGTCTCAGAGGGTTAATCCCGCAGACGTTCGTAGCGCCAGGTGGCGGGGGGCAGGCGGCGGGCCTCAGCGGGGGCATCCGCCGGAGGATCGAGCTGAAACACCAGGGTTTCGCGGTTGCAGGTGTAGCGCACCACTCCATCGGTGAGGGCAGGCTGAACGGCATCGGTGGGGGTCACAGAGCGACGACTGACCCCTTCGCCGCGCAGATAGCCCTCCTGGGTGACGATTACGTCCTGGGTCATGTCGCTGGGGTCGAAGGTTGTCCACACCAGTTTGTCGCCGCCCCGCTGATAGTAGGCCACCGATCCGGCCCCGCTGCCGTTGGTCACCGTGGCAATGGTGATATCCAGCCAGTCAGCATCGGCCCCGTAGACCGTTCCCCCGGTGGTGACGGTGAAGGCGCTATTCTCCACCCACAAGCTGCCGTCGGGCTCGAAGGTGAGGTACTGACTGCCGCGAATCGCTGGCTCGGCGAGTTCCGCCCTGGCCTCATCCGTCGCCGAAAGTTGGCGAGAGGCTTCCGCTAGCAACCCCGGTGGCATCGTCATAGACGCCAAGGCCCAACTACCCATCACACAGCGATCCGCACTGACCCGCTGTGCTCCTGTCAGCAGCGATAGGTCGGACTCTGGGGTCTCAACTTCCGCCGCCAGGTCGCCCTCAAAGTACAGCCCTCGGCTGATCAGGTTGGCCAAACCAGAAACCGCACTTTCGCCGCACACGCCCACCTCGGCACTGGTGATCCCGGTTATGTTAATCAACAGATCGCCCTGGCGAAAACTGAGGGTGCGGGCCTGTTCCGCCCCATCTCGGTCGTACTGCACCATCATCACGCCACCGTCGCCCAGGGAGCTAGGGATGGCCACCTTGCGCCGCCCGTCGGCCTCTGCGGCCATTTGGTCGAGAAACGCCTGGGCCGCCGCCTCGCCCCCCAACTGCGCCACCGGAAAGGCTTGCACCATCAGCCCTGGCTCGCTGAGGCCGCTAAAAAATACGGCCCCCATGCCGCCGTTGGTTTCGTTGATTACCAAATCGTCCATGGGGGGCTGCCGTCCGGTGCGGCACAGGCTCGAAAGCGTCTCCGAGGGAATGGTCACATCCCGCAACTGGGCCTGGGCCGGATGGGCAAACCCCAGCCCCAACAGTACGCCACCAAGCATTAAGCACAATCTGTACATCGCTATTTCCACCCAAAACAAACTAAAGCCATAGACTGAGGTTTATGACTACAGGTTGCGGCCCATGGGTTCCGGGCAGATTCACCGAGAAGGGTGGATTCCCATCCTGTGACTTACTGTGCCTTAGCGGAGGTAGCTGACTAGGGCTTGCAGTTTGTCCCAGGCGGCTCCGCTAGCCAGGATGTCTTGGGCGAGAGCAACTCCCTGGTCAATCTCAGCCACGAGAGACTCGCCCTTCACCACTTCACCCACCTTCAGCGCCAAGGCCGCATTGAGCGCTACCACATCCCGTTGGGCGGGGGTGCCTTTACCCTGCAATACGGCGGTCAGAATCGCGACGTTGTCCGCTAATTCCCCTCCCTGGAGGGCGCTGAGGGGGGCGGGGGTTAAGCCAAATTCCTGGGGATCCAGCACCGCCGTGGTGACTTGTCCTCCGGCAACAATGGCGAGGTCGGTTTTATCGCCCAAACCTGCCTCATCCAGCCGTTCGCGCCCATGCAGCACCACGGCTTGGGGGATGCCCAGTTGGTTAAGGGCATTGGCCATGGTTGTCACGATGGCCGGATCGTAGACGCCGATTACCTGGCCCGTAGGTTGCAGCGGGTTTACCAATGGCCCCAGCAGATTAAACACCGTCCGCACCTTTAGGGTGCTGCGCAACGGAGCCACGGCTTTCATGGCCGGATGCCAGCCCCGCGCAAACAAGAAGGTAATGCCGACCTCATCCAAGGCCGTCGTTACCCGTTCGGGATGAGCCTCTAGGTGAACGCCCAGCGCCTCCAGCACATCAGCAGATCCCACCTTGCTAGAGGCCGAACGGTTGCCATGCTTAGCCACTCGCAGACCAGCCGCCGCCGCCACAAAAGCCACAGCGGTCGAAACATTAAACGTATGCGCTCCATCGCCTCCAGTGCCGCAGGTGTCAATACAAGGGGTGGGATGGACAATTTTAGCCTCGCCGCCCAGGGATTGCCCCTGGAGTACCCGCGCCATGCCCGCTAGTTCGTCGGCAGAGATACCCTTAGCCTGCAACGCCGCCAACAATGCCCCCGACATCACCTCCGGGATGCCCCCACTCAACCAACCCCGCATCAATTCTTCGGCCTCTGGCTCACTCAAGGACTCTCGATGGATTAGACGATGGAGCAGAGAAGACCAATCTTGGGTTTCGGCAGCTAGGGTCACGGCAAGCACTCTAAACGCAGCACCCCGTTGCTCAGTCAGCCTACGCGGGGTATAGACAATGTATCAGAACGGATAGCCTTCAGGCGTTTTCCTAGGTGGGTTCAATCAGATCGGTAAGCGCCTGTTGAATGTCTTGGGTGAGGGCTTCCACAGCCGCTTTGGCCGCACGGCGAGACTGGGCATAGGTCGGCCAACGGTCGCTGACGTTAATCGGCTGGCCGAGGGTGATGATCGCCTGTCGTCGTCCCAGTTGGGGGCGCTTGGGCACAGCGGTTCCCTTCACCCGCTCCACGAGGTCAAACAGGATCAGACTAGTTTCCGCCAGTCGTTCAAAGCTGGGATTCTCGCCCGCATGGTTGCCCCTAACGGCCACAAAGCTTTCCACTAGGCGCATGTGGCGCAGGTGCAAACTTGCGGCTTCCGCCATCCAGTTGGCCAACCCCCGGTCGAAGGGGGCCAGGTGGTCGGGGTGGTCAATGTCCTCTCGGTAGATGTACATCCATCCCGCTTCCTCTAGGCGGCGGCAGCGGTTTTCAGGGGTGCCGCTGTGGGGTAGGCCAAAGAACTGCTCCCCTACCTCCAGAGCGCGATTGAGTAAAGGTTTTAGGCGCTGGGCAATGTCTCCGGGGCGGATGGGTTGAGGTGATTCCGTCGGTGATTTCGGCGGCGATTCCGTAGCTAGTCCCTCAGATACCGTCTTTCCCCTAACGTCTTCTCCCATTTCAGGCCAGGGGCCACCGTAGAAGCGGGCATAGAACTGCTCCATCTGACTCAGTAGATGATGGCCGAGGGCGAGGATCCGCCGATAATAGTCTGTGGCGCTGGCGGTGATCGGTAGGGATTGCACCGTGAGCCCGCAGTCGGCCTCTAGCTGGCTCAGTAGGTGGTTTAGCGCCCCCCAGTTAGGATCGGGATAGACATACTGCAACCCCACAGGCAGCAGGATCACGGACTCAGGCCGCTGGGCCTTATGCAAGTCTTCCACCGCCCAAAAGGCGACCTGGGCTGTCCCCGGTTCTAGGGGGCTAATGACTTCACCATGACCGTTGGTGGCTCCCTCCGGGGCAATGGTGACCGGAAAAGGGCCGTTGACCAACTGTTCCCGCACGGATTTGAGGGCCTTCAGATCCAGCCGCCGCCCCCGATGTACCGGAATGCCGCCCATGCTGGCAAAGAACCACTCCAGCCACTTTCCCGCCCATAGGGGCATCCCCCGGTCATACATAAAAAAGCTGTGGATGGGACGGACTAAGGAAATCCCCTTCGCCTGCGCCGCCTGGGGCACCAGCCGCGAAAATAGGTAGGACAAACTGAGGGGATCATCCACCTGGCTATGGCGAAAGGCCAGCAGCAGCCGAATCTTGCCCTGCTGAAACTGATGAAATAACGCGGCTAAAACCTCAGGATTTTTGCAGGTGACAGGCCAAATACCCACGGGCAACCAGGGCCGCAGACGCACCCGCAACAAAAAGGGCAACACCACGTATCCCCCCCGCACCACCCATTCCCGGTAGTGGGGGGGAATAAACTCCATCCGGGGTTGAACTCGCTTGGCTTCAGGCAAAGTCACTCTCCTCTTGGGGGCGGCCATAGGGCGAAGGTGGACGGTCGCTGCTCCAGGCCCACCAAGCGGTTTCGCACTCGCCACAGTGGTAAAACTCTTGCCACTTGCGCCGATGATCTTCGCCATAGACAGGGGAGCGACGGTTAATCCACACTGCCTTGGCCTGCTGACTGTCGGCCCCGCAACGAGGGCAGCAAAACGCGATGGCATGGCTGGCCGAGGTTGTCCAATCGGGCGGAAGGGGAGAAAAAGCGTCCATAAACGAATAGCGCAACGATGGGCCACGCCCTAGAGCATACCTCCAATCCTAGGGGCAATATTAGGGGGTGCTAGTCCCTCTCAGGAGATCCCCAAGCCCCACCCCTAGGGTGCGGGGAAGGCACAGGGTTTTCGGGCTATGGTGCCGCTGTCGGTGGAAATTACCCCTCCGCCCTTCTTTACGCCATAACCTGTTTTGCCCGCTGAGGGCTAGAAATAGTCGTACTCGTTGATGGGATTGGCGGGGTCGGGGGCAAAGGCCAGCCACAGGGGAAACTGAAGCAGGGCAAGACTAATCACCGCTTCTGCCTCATCCACCACAATCAGCGGCAGGCCACCTTCAGACCGAATCCGATCCGCCCGCTGGGCTAGGGGCTCTGGGGCATCAAACAGCATTAGCCCTTGGCCCGTGCCAAAATCTGCCCGCGATACACCGAGGCAATCTTGCAGCCCGCGCCGCCATTCCCCCAGTCGCTCGGGGCTGTTGGAGAGCACCAGCGTCCGCAGTCGTCCGCCGTAGAGGGTATGCAGAATGGAAATCGCCGCCGAGGCTACGAGGACGTTCTGCAAGCGGCTACCCATGCTTTTGACCGCCCCCCGCCCGCCCTGGGCAAAAAACCAGTTCGACACCCGCTCGGCATGGATAGGCTCAAAGGTGCGCCGCAATTGCCACACGGGGCCATAGTAGTCGGGCCGCATCCGGTACTGATCCAGCAAACTCCGGACCCGGTCGGTTTGATCTTGGAAGGCGGTGGGGGCAAAGCCGAGGGCGGCATCCGTCGGGGGCTGATCGGAGGCGGGCGGGCGGGATCGTCGGCCAGCGACGGACTGAATCACCTCCGGCTCTCGGGCGGGGGCCGCAGCGGGGGCCATGTTCAACTGTTCGGCGGCGGTGGCCAAATCCTGCAAACTACCCACCAGGTAATCTTTAAAGCCCTGCACCCGCACCGCCAAATCCTGGGAGGCTCCGGCGAAGGTCGTCCGCATTTCCGTTTGGATGCGATCCTGACGACGCTCCAGCTTTTCAATCTCCAGTTGTAGGGTGCGTTTGCGCTGCTCTAGCTCGGCGGTGCCCTGCTCCACCATGCGGCTGATGTCGGTCTGGATTTTTTTGAACTGATCCTGGGTGAGGCGATTGTAGGTGGCTTGCAGATCGGCAATGCTGCGCTTGAGATCGGCCTCCTGCTGCTTCAGGCTATCCATGCGGCTACTCCAGTCCGACCGAAAGCCCTCTGACCGCGATCCCCCCGATCCAAGTCCCTCAGATCGAAGGCCCGAAAAATCCACCGAGGCAGAACCTCCGTCCTCGCGGCTGGGGCTACCTTCAGTCAATGGCGTGGATGGAGAAAACTCGTCGGGGGGCATGGACATCCTTAGATGAGGTTAGTTGAGCGGTAGAGAACAGTGGGTTTCCAGGGCCGACCGAAGCTGGCTAGGGCTGAAGATAATGGGCAAAAAGTGAATGCTCTTCACCTCCCGAAAGTAAAACAAAATTGGCACCGGAGCCCAGAAAATCTCCCAATGCTCCCATTCTGCGTAGGGAAACTGGCGGATCTGTTTTTCTCCTCGGTAAATGTCGAGGGCCGTCTCGGTAAAGCGCAGCCGTAGGGTAATGGCCTGAATTCCTAAAAACACGCCAAACAGCCCCACGACGCCACCCAGCCACAGGTTCAGCCCCGCCAGCGGCAAGGACACCCCCACCAGCGACAGGGGAATGCGGTAGCTGGGGTCTAGTTCGGTGATGGACGCAGCCGAGGGGGTGACCGTCGGAGAAGGAGTCATAGCCAGCCGATACAACAACCCTTCCAGTATATCGGTAGCGCCAGCTATCCCGTCGGTCGATGAGATCTGGTGTTCAGCGGCAACGGCAGGGAGGGGGAATATTCCCCTTGGCTTACAACCCCAAGGCCACCGCAGAGGGAGCGGTCACGGTGTCGTAGAGGCGTTCGAGGGCGGAGATATTGGCGCTGAGGGTATAGCGAGACAGCACCCGCTCGCGGGCTTTGCGACCGAGGAGTTGGGCGATTTCGGGGTGGTCGCGTAGCAGGGGCAGAATGGTTTGTAGCTGCACCGCCACCCGCTGGGGATCCAGCACAATTCCGGCCCCGTTGGCGAGGACTTCCCCATCGGCTCCGGCATCGGTGGCGACACAGGCCGTACCGCAGGCCATGGCCTCCAACAGCGACAGGGACAACCCCTCTACAAAGGAGGGCAGAATAAACCCATCCGCCCCCCGCAGCAGGTCAATGCGCCGCTGCACATCGGAAACGTAGCCCAGCCAGAGGATATTGTCATCGTCGTAGAACAGCTTGAGGGAATTTTCTAATGGCCCGCTGCCCATGATGGCAAGCTGGCAGGTTGGCCCCATTTCCGCCTGTCGCCAGCCTTTTAGCAGGGATTCCACATTTTTCTCTGGGGAAAGGCGACCTTGGTAGACAAACAGCCGTTCCGCCCCCAGTTCCACCTTGGCCGCTGAGGGGCCGGGGGCGTAGCGCTGGGTATCGACACCGTTGGGAATCACCACCAGGCGATCATCGGGGACGCCCAGCTTGTTCAGCAGGTCGCGCTGGAGGTCGGAGAACACAATCACCCGGTCGTAGTTGGCGAGGCAGGGGGCATAGAGCTGGTAGGTGAGGTGCTGGGTGCCGGAGGTGATGCTACGCACCTTGCGGTCGAAGGCGGGGTGGAAGGTGGCCACCAGGGGCAGGCCCAACTCGGCGCAAATTTCTGGTAGCCGGAAATCCAAGGGCGAGAGGGTCAGGGAGGCATGGACGATATCGGGCTTCAGTCGTCGCAGGGCATTGGTCAGCAGCTTGCGCGATTTGAGGGAGGGAATGGTGAGGATCTGCGACTTAAACAAAAAGGGTAGGGGCACTTCGGCGGATTCGGGATGGGCCTCTTCCTCAGCCTCCTGGGGTTGGGCAAAGTGCAAAAACGTCACCCGATAGCCCCGATCTAGCAGGGCATTGGTAATTTCTCGACTGTAGGTGACATTGCCGCAGAAGGGGGATTTCTTGCCAAGCCACGCGATATGCATTCACAGTTCGGGGGATAAAGTGACGGGTAGATCAACAGGCAAATACCAAATCGGCGTGAGACACCCCCGCTTCCTAACCAACCGTAGGGGCGAGGTCTCCTCACCCGTTAGCGCCTAGGGGTATACCGATCCGATTGGGTATCAGGATTCCGCCTCACGATGCCGCCCAAACTCTCCATGACCCGCCTAGGGGCAACGGCTGGGGCAATACAACGCTGTAAGCGTTATGGGTGGCATCAGAAAGGAATCCCCACCGGATGGGATCCAAACTCGACCCCAACCACAGCCCTTTATCTTAAGGCTGTATCGGCAATATACCAGGTTGCTACGCCGCCGATCCCAACCAGCACCCCCAACCCCAGGAAGACCTGGGGCAACCCCAAGGCCGTTTCCACCAGGCTCGCCAGAGCCAGGGGCAGCGTCAGAGCAATGTTCACCAAATTATTTTGCAAGCCAAACACCTTGCCCCGCATATCCTCTGGGGTGGTTTCTTGAATCAGGGTTTGCATGGGGATGGCCACCAGGGATCCCGAAAAGCCCAGCCCTGTCAGCAACCCCAGGGAAAGCCAGAGTTGCTCCGTGGTTCCAGCCAGGGCCACCAAACTGACGGCCATGCCCAAGGTACCCCACAGACTCAGGTAGCGGCGAGGCACCCGATGGCCGTAGTGCCCCACGGTGATTGCGCCTAGGGCCAACCCGACCCCACCCGCCGCCAGCAAAAAGCCAAACTGGGACGCCTTTAGGGCTGGGATGATCTCCGCCAGCCGCACCCCCAGCACCGCCAGGGCCGCAAACACGCAGGACAGCAGCACCAATTGCAAAATCGCCACCCGCACCTGGGTGTGGTGTTTCAGGTAACGCAGGCCGTCGCGGATATCTAGCCAAAACTGTGACCAGTCTTGCCCGGTGGATAGCGTTTCCGCACCGGGACGCAGTGTGGCCAAACACAACCCTGCCAGTAGATAGCTCATCCCCACCAGCACCGCTGGGCCGTTGTCGGTCACCCCCAGCATCAACATCAGCCGATCCGCCAGGGCCAATAGGGGATCGCCCACCGCAAAGCCCACAATCACCGAGGCCGTCATCGTGGTCGTATAGAGCGAGTTGGCGGGCAGAAGGTCGCCTTCCTTCACCAAAACGGGAATGATGGCCTGCTCTGCCGGGGCAAAAAACTGGGTCAGGGTGGAAATGGCAAAGGTCACCGCCAGGAGTAGCCAAAAGGCCAGCGGCCAGCCTGCCAGGGTGCCCCCATCCGTGGCCAACCAGAGGCAGATCGGCAATAGCAGCACCAGCCCCCCCCGCAACAGGTTCGAGAGCACCAACACCGATTGCTTGCGCCAGCGATCCACAAACACCCCCGCCGCCGCCCCAAACAGCACCGCCGGAATCGTAAAGGCGATCATCACTGCCGACACCCAACCGCTAATACTCTGGCCGGGGGTATCAAACCGGGCCGAGATAATCGCAATCATCAGCACCAAGTAGACCTTATCCGCCAGTTGGGAAAACACCTGCCCCAGCCACAGGGTCAGAAAATTTCGGTTTTGCAGCACCCGCCCAAAGCCGGGGCCATGGGGTTCTTCCAGGGCGGACGGGCTTAAATTGGGGTCAGCGGCGGGCTGGGGCGACGGATCGGGATGGACTGAGGGGCTGTCGTCGGCTAGACTGACGATTTCGCCGTGGCCAGGGCGGTCATTGACCTCTGGGGTGGCCTGGTCTGAGGAATCGATATCAAACTCGCGCAGCATGGGAAAACCAACGAACCGACGGTATAACCGAACTCTTGACTCAAAAATCTTGACGAAGGGCGACCCACCCACGCCCCGATTTGTGGAGTCCGAGGTCTAGTCCTAGAGGGATGTGATCTATCTCGACCCCACCCAGCTTGAAACCTGAAGCCCTCGCAGGGTGGGCCAACATGACGTTTGATAACGTGGATCTGGTTTAATTCAACCTTCTCCTAATTAAACAGTAGCAAAGCAAGCCTCAATCAACGTCGCCGAACGAATCGGACGCTCGAAGTAGTCCTGGGCATAGTTCCGCAGCAGGCGTTCCAGTCTGGCCCAAATGAGGGGTTGGGTGGGGTGCGCTACAGCCAAGGCATCGGGCAACACGGGCAGGGTGGTGATAATGTCCGGCTTGCTCAACTGCTGAAGCAGCACCACTTCCATAGCGTTGAGGGACTGGGGCGCAGCGGTATGGGCGCGATAGGATCTGGTCGCCTCCCGTAGGGGGCGGGCCTCCCGATGATCTGGGGCGAAGGATGCCGAGATGGCGGATTCTGGAGTGAACGATCCTGATTCAAAGGAAGCCGGGACGGACGCTGGTCGTTTTTTCGGTTGGGGCCGCTGGGCCAATTGTCCCTGGCTCAGGGCCGACCACTGCACCAATCCCCCCGCTTCGGGGCTAAACCCCACCGTCCAGGCCGCATCCATCAAATTTGGCACAATTTCCTCCTGGCTGAGGCAGCAGCGATGTACCTCCGGGGCCACCCCCGCCAAGGCCAGCAGGTGATACAACCCATGGGTGAGGGCCGCGAGTAGCGCACTGGGGGGGCTGGTTTCGATGCGCTCCAGGTGTTCCACAAACAGGTGATATAACTCCGCCTGGGTGCCGTCATTCAGGGCCATAAACAGCACAATTTCCGCCAAATACTGGCTGGCGGTGAGTCGTCCCAAATCCTGACTGAGTTTGGGAAAGGTACGCGCCGTTTCCGCCTGCACCACCTTATCCAGCCGCTTGCCCTTGGCCACCAGCCAGTCGTTGATTACAAACAAATCGCTGCGCCCCCCCAGTCGCGACTGATGCTTGCGCGACCCCGGTGCCACCGCCCGAATCAGGCCCAAATCGGGGGTGAGAATGGTGAGGATCCGATCCGCTTCCCCCAGGGGCATGGCCTTCAGGTTAATCCCAGTGGCTTTGTAGGTGCGGCTCATGACTCCCAGCCTAGGGGCTGCGGTCGGCAGTGCTGAAACTGGGCCTGCCACTGCACCACCTGACCAATCACCGCAATGGCCGGAGCCTCGAAGCCCGTTGCCGCTACCTGGGCGGTGATGGTGCTGAGGGTGCCCAGTAGGGTTTCCTGCTGGGGATGGGTACCCCAACGAATCAGCGCCACGGGGGTATCGGGGCTGAGATCCGCCGCCAGCAGCTCGGTGGTAATGGTGTCTAGGTTACGGATGCCCATGTAGATCACCAGAGTTTCGACTCCCTGGGCCAAGGCCCGCCAATTCACCTGGGGGCGATACTTCCCGGCAGATTCATGGCCCGTCACAAAGGCTACGGAGGAACTGTTATCCCGATGGGTAACCGGAATCCCTGCATAGGCCGGAACCGCCACCCCAGCAGTAATTCCTGGCACCACCTCCACCGCAATGCCCGCCGCCACCAGGCCCGCCATCTCTTCGCCACCTCGACCAAACACAAAGGGATCGCCTCCCTTGAGGCGCACCACCACGGCATGATCGGTAGCCTTTTCAATTAAAAGCCGGGTAATGTCCGGCTGAAGCATGGAATGACGCCCCTGCCGTTTGCCTGCGTTGATCACCTCTGCCTGGGGGTTAATCATGGCCAAAATCGGCGCACTCACCAGGGCATCATGCACCACCACATCGGCACCTTCCAGCAACCCCTTGCCCTTTAGGGTAAAAAGTCCTGGATCGCCGGGGCCAGCCCCCACCAGGTAAACCTTGCCGTAGGGGGGGAGATTGTCTGTGGAGGAAGGTGCCAAGGTCATCGCCAAACTATCGAATCTCAATCATGCCACTAACCGCCCCAATGGGCGATCCCCTGGAGCGGTCCCTAGGACACCAGGGAGGATGGCTGGAGGGCGGAACGACGGGCCATGCGCTTCAAAGACACCACAGGCTGCGGGGCTTTGGCAGGGCCACGACCTAGGGCCAAATCCACCACCAACTGAGCTAACTGGGGCGAGGGGCCAAGGGGCGGTAGCAGGTGAATTCCCAGGCTTGGAAACCGCTCCGCCAGTTCCTCGGTGCGGTGAATAATGGCGTCGGTGGTGGATCCGGTGAACAGGAAGTAGGGCAAAATGGCCAGCCGCTGTACGCCTTGCTGGATCAGGTGAATCACCTGGGTCTCGAGGTGGGGGGGCACGGCCCAATAGGCCGCTGTGCCGCCTAACGACTGGGCCAGGGACTGAATGGATCGGTTGCCCTCCGTCCGCCGACTACCGTGGGCCAGCAGCAACCAGGTATCCGCCGTGGTGGTCTGGAGCCGATCCTGCACCAGGTGGCGCAATCCAGGATGATCGCCGAGATGGGCCGTCACCGCCAGGTTCAGACCGGGTAATAGGCGCTGGGCAAGCTGTACTTCCGCAGGCAGGTCGCTGAGCACATGCACTCCCCGCAGCAAAAAGATCGGCACTAGGCGAATTTCCGTCATCCCCGCCGCCACCGCCCGCCGCCCAAAGTTAACGATCTGCTGATGCAGCGGCAACGCTCCGGTTTCCAAACAAGCCGTCCCCACCAAGGGCGGATGAGAGCTATGGCGTCGCCCCACCCCAGCGGCCTGACCACGGGTCTCACACACCATCGCTGGCAACCGCTCAAAGGGGCTTTGGCTCGTGCCATAAAGAGACGTTCCCTTGGCTGGCCTAGCTAGGGTGGGCATGGCCCCCAACTGGGCCTCAAGCTGATCCCGCACAAACTGCGCCAACCGTTCCGCCGCCTGCCCCGGCCTAGGATCTCGACTACCGTGGCACACTAATAAATACGCTGTGGCGGGGGAAAAGTCGGTAGACACAGTAGACACCTCCTAGGGGCAGTGCCGTCCCCAGGGGGCAGGCCAGTCTGGAACGGCAAGTATCTCCCCATTATAGGAACTGCACCCGGAATCGCTGGTATCCAATGCAGCAGTTAGGCGGGCTCACCCCATGTTTCCCGATCCCCCGACCGGACAAGCGATCTCCGATCTCCCAGGGCACCTCCCCACAGTCCTGGATCGTTTTTTTCAACGCTCTGTCCCCACAACCCACGTCCTGTGTGCTAGAGTGAAAAACGCGGAAACGCAGTTATGGCGGGTGTAGCCAAGTGGTTAAGGCAGTGGATTGTGGTTCCACCATTCGGGAGTTCGAGTCTCCTCATCCGCCCTGTAAAGCTCCAAGTCAACGCGGGTAAGCGCGTCTGAGGTCAGGTACCTGACGGTTCTACTAGAACGGCATCAGACCGTTTTAGAGTGTCGTCGATGGGGTATGGCGGAGATGGGAAATCTGGCTCCTTTCACATCGTTGCGCAATGTCGCAGCTAATGTTACATTTGTTAACGAAATCCGATGCCTTCGTTAGCTGGGCGAGTCCAGGGTTGGACTGGACAGCGGTTTAGTGTTCTTAGGTATCAGGTTCTCCTACTCTCAACACAGCAAATGAACCAGCCCGCAACGGCTGGTTTTTATTTGCATCTCTCTTTTGCGCCTCTCTTTACAACGCTTTACGCCTCTAAACGTTGTAAAGTCGGTCTAAGTTTCTCAGCGTTCCTGTACAGCCCCTTATCCCGTGTTACCTTAAGGATTGGTTCGGTTGGGGGATCAATGACACCCATCGGCACCGAGTGAGTGATCGCCCGGTGTTAGGGTCAGCGGTTTGGCCAAGGACATCGTTAAACAGGGTAGCGCCAGAGTGGAGCCCAGATTAGAGTGAAGATCTTCACTTTGTTTTGGTGGCCGTTGCGCTACTTGACTGAGGTCGGTTGAGTGGTGTCTATCTCAATATCACTTTTTTTGTTGTGGGCCTATCTCCCTTAAGAAAACCAAATTTTTAGGTGTCAGGTCATGGGTATTGGCGGTCATGTCTTAGGCAGGCCGTCATTTCCCCATATAGATGTTGGTTTAGATGGTTAGAACACGAGAGGTATCTTAAGATGTCAATCCGCCTTTACGTTGGCAATCTCTCTAGGGATTTGCAGCGCCAAGATTTTGAAAACGTCTTTTCGGGTTATACCGATGACCTAGTCTCTGTCAAACTCATTTCCGATAAGAAAACCGGAAAATGTCGGGGGTTTGGGTTCGTGACGGTGAAAACCGAAGAGAAGGCCGACGAGATTGTTGCCCAACTAAACGGTCAGGTGCTGGAAGACCTGCCGATGAAGCTTGAGAAGGCACTACCCCGCACCAAGGCTGAACCGGAACCCGAAAGCCGGGAGAGCAGCAGCAACAACAATAACAAGCGTACCCGCAGCAACAACCGCAAGCCTTCTAATCATAACGTAGCCGCTACGGTGGCTTCTGCCAGCACCACTGCTCAACCCGATCCTCGCTGGGCGAATCAACTCGAACAATTAAAGGCCATGCTCGCTTCCCAAACCACAGCCTCCTAGGGCTATTCTCGCCCTATCATCATGGGTGCCTATCATCCCCTAGGGCAAACGCATAGGACATCGGCCTCGACGAAAGAATCGGGCTTTCAGCCATTGGAAGCCATCAAAGTAGCCCCATGATGCTTAGTAAGCTGGCTGTTCAGTCTCCTTATTGAGAAAAACTGTGAGGATGCGTTTGCCCTAGGGGCATTGGTGCCCTGGTTGACTGACAAAAGATTCTGCACCGGGCACGGAAACCGCGCCCCTAGGGTACTGGGATCATGTAGGGGTCAGGTCTCCTGACCCTTTGACGGATCTAGGTTATGGCAAGTTTTGTCAGTCAGCCAGGTCGGTGCCACTGGTTAAGAATGGCGGTGAGCAGAGGGTTGTCCAACAGGCGTTGAACCGACTGCGGCAGGCTGATCAACGAGTGGAGCTAGAGTCTCTGCTGGGCTTTTTTGTGAGCGTTGCTGATCTTAAAACAGCTCACCCGGCGAGTCGGGGGACTGTCTCCAGAGCTTTCGGCCCCAGTGTAGGTGCTTTCTAGTGAGCAACTGGAAGCTTTGGGGAAAACCCGAGATGACGCACCCTCAGTAGATCACAAACTTGCTCTATTGCGCTGATCTGGCCCTCATCCTAAATCCCTCTCCCCAAGGGAGAGGGACTTTGAAGACCGCTTCCGGCTCCCCTCTCCTCGTGGGAGAGGGGCTGGGGGTGAGGGCTGCGAGGACTTTGTGATCTACTGACCCTAGAACACCAAAATAAGGGTGATGTGCCATGCCTTGCCCTGGCGGTGTAGGTCAATGCGGCGGATAAATTCGCGGAAGAAGAAACGCCGTTCGGCTTCGGACAGATCCAGCCAAAACTGGGGCAGGGCGACGGAGGGGGCCAGTTCCGAGAGGTTGACCGGGGGCAGTTGGGCGATGTGTTGTTCGATTTGGGCGATTTCGCTGTGCAGGGTATAGCGACGGAGGGCGGCGGTTTCATCGTCTAAGATACCCGTTTCCACTAGGGCCGGAAGTTGGTTCAGGGCAGATTTTCGCTGCTGTAATTGGCTGTGCAGTTGGGATTGTTGGCTAGGGACTGGGGCGTCCGTTGTGCGGGCGGTTTGCCATTGGGCGACGGCCTGGGGCAGGGTGTGGCAAATGTCTGCAATCACGGCCTGAAGCACGTCGTTGTAGGGAATCGCACGGCAGCGAGGCTGCTGGGGGCAGGCGGTGGGGCGCAGGTAGAGGTAGCTTTGGGCCTTACCCCGGATGGTGGTGGTGGAAACGGCCATGGCACTGCCGCAGGCGTGGCACTGCACCAAGCCCGCCAGGGATCGGGAGGCTCCGGCGGTGCGGGGGGGCAAGGGACGGTTGCGGCGCAGTAGGCGGTCAATCTGGGCGGCTTCGTCGCGGGAGATGATGGCGGCGTGGGTGTCGCGGATGACGTGGCCATCGCAGTATTGCAGATCGCCTCGGTAGACGGGATGGCTAAGCCAGCGCTGCCCGGTGGAGACCGAAATCCGCTTACCAAAGCGTTTTTCCACAAAGCGCACTGCCCCCCGCAGGGATCCGTAGAGCAAAAATTCGTTGGCAAAGGCCGTGATCACTGGAGCCGCCGTGCGGTCGATCAGGTATCGCCCCTGCCCCCGTCGATAGCCGTAGGGAGCTTTGCCCGGTGGCGGTAGGGCTTGGAGTCGATTACGCGCATGGCCCGCCCGTTTTTGTCGCCGCTGCTGTTGATCCTGCATGGTGGTGGCAAGATCGATGCCGTTGGCAAGGGCCGTTCCGGGCGCGAGGGGCATGGCTGGATCACCCCCAGCCCACACCGTAGTGCCCGCTTGGGACAATGCCTCTAAACACCGCTGCACCGCCGCCGGACTATCACCCAGATCGGCTAGATGATGCACCCACAGGTGATGGGCGGGGGTCTGTTGGTTGTCGGCCAAAAGCTGGGCGAGTTGGGGCCGATGGCTGGGATTGGCGGCGATGGCCCGGTCTCCGTAGACCTGTACCTCGATTCTGGAAGCCGCGTCTTGATCGGTGAGGTCAGCTTTGAGGCGCTCTACACTATCGGCCATATCAGATCGTTCTGAACTGGCGTCCTTTGGGGAACCATCCGCCCCTGGATCGCCATAACGGTAGATCACAAGACGCATGGGACTAAAACGCCAACTTCAGGGCTTCCCGCAGGGCGATGGCTTGGTCGTTATCCGCACTGGCCACAATCACCATCACCGTGGTGGCCGTAACCTCGCCGGGGGAGTCCATACAGACAAAAACAGCGGTGGTGTCCTCGGATTGTCCGGCCATGCTAATGGCGTCGGTTTGAACGGGGGTCAAATCCTGGGATTCTAGGGCGTTTTCGGCTTGGTTCAGGCATTGGTTTACGTCGGTGGTCATGGCCCGCCAGGAATAGTAAATCCCCGGTGGGTCGGCCTGGGCAGCGGTCGCAGCAGCAAGGAGAGATCCCCCCGTTAGACAGGTGGCCATGGGCTTCCAGATCCAGTTTTTCAGCCAAAGTCCTTGATTCACGGTTGATATTCTCCCAAGTCCATCTGCAATCGGCTTAGGTTTTATGATAAGTCGCCATCGCCTTACACCAACCCCTTGAAACAATCTCCGTCGGGAGGGGCTTTCGGGGGGTGTATCATGACACCCATGGAAGAGGCCGCACCCGACGGTTCCCCGTTACTTTGCTACCCATGTCCACCGCCACCGCCACGATTAAGTTTCTCGTTGATCCCACCCGGATGGAATGGGTGGAACAGGCGCTTGCCAACGTTGACACGATTTTGCTCGACCATGCCCAGTGTGAGCGCAAGGCGGCGGGGGTGGCCTTGAGTTTGATCAACCGCTACCCATCGGATCGGGATCTCATCACCGCCCTAACGGAGATTGCCCAGGAGGAATTGGCCCATTTTGCCCAGGTGAACCAATGGCTAGAGCGGCGAGGGGTGCCCCTACGACCGCTGCACCCCCCTCCCTATGGGGCCAAGCTCCGGGAACAGGTGCGCCCCGCTGAACCCCACCGCCAGTTGGATATTCTGCTGGTTTCGGCCCTGATCGAAGCCCGCAGCCATGAGCGGTTGGGGTTATTGGCCCAGCATTGTCCTGACTCGGATCTGGCAAGGTTCTATCGGGGTTTGATGGCCTCGGAAGCACGGCATTATGGGGCGTACTGGCTGTTGGCCACGGGGCGTTTTCCTAGGGCCGAGGTGGATGCCCGCTTGGTCGAGCTGGCTGAGGCCGAAAGCGCGATTTTGGCCACCCTCCATCCCGAACCCCGTGTCCACAGCTAAGCCCAAGGACGACTCATGCCGATGGCGACTCATCCTGTGCCCCCATCCCCTGTTCCGAACTACCAAAGCCAGTTTCGCCACTACCAGGTGCGAAGTTGGCAACCCGCCGACCGCGCCGCTGCCGGGGCGATCATTGCAGCGGTGCTGGCTGAATATGGCCTCACCTGGGAACCCCAAGGCAGCGACCGAGATGCCCTGGAGGTGGAAACCCACTACTGGCAAACCGGGGGCGAATTTTGGGTGGTGGTTGATGGCGAAACCCTAGTGGGCACGGCGGGCTACTATCCGGTGCAGCGCAGCGATCTCGCGGTGGAAATTCGCAAGATGTATCTACAGCCTGGGGCGCGAGGGCAAGGGTTGGGACGCTATCTGCTGGCTCAGCTCGAACAGGCCATTCAGCGGCAGGGGTTTCGGCAGATTTGGGTCGAAACGGCTTCGATTCTCAAGGAAGCGGTGCAGCTTTACGAAGCCAGCGGCTATGTGCCCGCCGAAGGGGTCGAAACGGCCCGCTGTGATCGCATCTATCACAAATCCCTGTCTCAGGTCTAACCGTCCATGGATATAGACACAGCACCTCGATCTACCATCGCTCAGCCCCCACAGACCCAGGTGTGTCTTTGGCCTGCCCTCCGCCCTCTATACTGAACTGATCCTAGGCTTCGCTATAATCGCTGCATCGACATTGAGACGGTACGTTGATTGCCATCTATCCCGGAAGTTTTGATCCCATTACCTTGGGCCATCTCGATATTATTTCCCGTGGCAGTCGGCTGTTTGAACGGGTGATTGTCTTGATCTCCCACAACCCCAACAAAGTACCGATGTTCTCGATTGATAAGCGGATTGACCAAATTCAAGTCTCGGTGAGCCACCTGGGGAATGTGGATGTGGATGCCTATGATGGCCTCACCATTACCTATGCCCACCAACACCAAGCCCAAGTGTTGCTGCGGGGGCTGCGGGTTCTATCCGACTTCGAAAAAGAGCTGCAAATGGCCCATACTAATAAAACCCTGGCCGAGGACATCGAAACCCTATTTTTGGCCACGTCAACGGAGTATGGCTTTCTAAGCAGTAGCCTGGTCAAAGAAATTGCCCAGTTTGGTGGCCCCATTGATCACCTTGTTCCTGACCACGTAGCGCGAGACGTTTACCAATGTTACGTCAAGACCCCACCCCCCTCGGCTCGGCCCAAAATGGATTCGCGGCTGAATCCGTCGCCCCTGGAACGGGAGGCAACCTCGTTCCCAGCGTCGGAGATGTAGATATTCAGCAGGAACTGAACCAGCTAGAGGAGATCATTCTGGGTAGTCCTCGCGTTCCCTTCAGCGGTCGCACCCTGGTGGATGAGGATCAACTGCTGGATCAATTGGATGCCATTCGCCTCAATTTGCCCCCGGCCTTTCGTCAGGCGATGCAGGTCTTACAACAGCGAGACACCATTCTGGCCGAAGCAGATCGCTATGCCCAGGATCTCATCCAGGCCGCCGAGCAGCAGGCCGCCCAAATCCTCAATGAAATGGGCCTCGTGCAACAGGCCGAGCAGATCGCCCATCAGATCCAAACCCAGGCCCAGGCCGAGTGTGATCAACTCCGTGCCACTGTGCTGGCAGAGGTCGATCAGATTAAGCGGAAATCCCAGCAAGACTGGGAAGCCCAGCGCCAAAGTGCCCTCCAAGAGCAGTCGATCATTCAGCAAGAGGCCGATGCCTACGCCGACCGGGTGCTCTTTCAGGTCGAGCAACAGTTGTCCCAGATGTTGCAGATCATTCAAAATGGCCGCAGCCAGCTTCAACCCGCCCCACCCCCCACGCCCAAGCGCCCCAAGGTGCTGAAGTCCACCTCTCCCTTGGATGCCCGATCCAAAGGATCCAATCCCGCTCCATGATCAGCTATCTCAAGGGCATTCTGGCCGATGTGCAAAAGCCCGGTCATCATAAAATTATCGTCACCCTAGAAGTGAACCAGGTGGGTTACGAGCTTCAAGTCCCCGCCCGCCAACTGGCCAACCTGCCGCCCCAGGGGGAAACGGTGCAGTTGTTCAGCCACCTACAAGTGCGCGATGACCAGATGGTGCTGTTTGGCTTTGGCCAGCGCCGAGAGCGGGATCTGTTTCTGCTGCTGACGGGGGTGAGTGGCATTGGCCCCCAAATGGCCCTGGCGCTGATCGATACCCTGGGGGATCGGGATCTGGTGCAGGCCATCGTGGCGGGGAACACGCGGCTGATTTCCAAGGCTCCAGGGGTAGGCAGCAAAACCGCCGAGCGTGTCGTCCTCGAACTTAAAACCAAGCTGCAAGACTGGCAGGCCCAGGCGGGGTTCGTCTCGGTGCCCACGGGCGGCCCCATCGCCTCGATCCACGAAGAGGTGGAAATCACCCTCAGCGCCCTGGGCTACACCCAGGCGGAAATCCTCAAAGCCCTCCAGGCCGTCGCCCAACACAGCACTGCCTCCAAAAGCGACGACCCCGAAATCTGGGTGCGAGAGGCCATTGCTTGGCTAAGCCGATGAGCCACCGAGTCCATGGATTGGGGGAAGGACACGCCCTCCGTCTTTCTCATTCCTGCACTTTTTTGCCGTTACCCATGCCTCAGCCCAGTCGGTTCATCCGTCTCTTTCCCCCGTTATCATAGAAGACCATGCCTTTCTTCTTCCTGTTATGGCCGCTTCTTCCCTGCCGACCGCCACTCCCCTACCACCCGCCGCCGTTAGCGAGGATGCCCCTCAGCCGATCCCGTCGCCGGAGCCAGTGGTTGCAGCGCATCTAGATCAGCCAGCCACGGCAGAGCCTCCGATCCACAAATCCCTCCTAGGGCAATCCCTCGAAGACCTGACGGCCTGGATGGTGGCCCAGGGGCAACCCGCCTACCGGGGTAAGCAGTTGCATCAGTGGCTCTATGAGCAGGGGGCTAGGTCACTGCAAGATATCACCGTTTTCCCCAAGGCGTGGCGGCAGCAGGTAGAAGGGGTTGCGGTGGGTCGTTCGGAAATTTACCACCGCACCGAGGCCAGCGATGGCACCGTCAAGTACCTGCTCAAGCTAGCCGATGGGCAGATCATCGAAGCGGTGGGGATGCCCTCGGCCAAGCGGTTGACGGTGTGTGTTTCGTCCCAGGTGGGTTGCCCCATGGCCTGCGACTTTTGCGCCACGGGTAAGGGCGGCTTTTTGCGCAACCTAGCCACCCACGAAATCGTCGATCAGGTGCTAACCGTCCAGGAAGACTTTGGCCAGCGGGTCAGCAACATCGTCTTTATGGGCATGGGCGAACCGCTGCTGAATACCGACAACGTGGTCGTCGCCATCCGCTGCCTCAATCAGGATGTGGGCATCAGCCAGCGATCCATGACCCTCTCCACCGTGGGCATTCCAGGCCGCATTCGCAAACTGGCGGACGAACAGCTTCAGGTCACGTTGGCGGTCAGTCTCCACGCCTCTAACCAAGCCCAGCGCCAAGACCTCATCCCTAGCGCCAAGGCCTACCCGCTGACGGAACTGCTGGGGGAATGCCGCGACTACGTGAAGCTCACCGGGCGGCGCGTCACCTTTGAATACATCCTCCTGGCGGGCCTCAACGACCAACCCCAAAACGCCGCCGAACTCGCCCAACATCTACGCGGCTTCCAAAGCCACGTCAACCTCATCCCCTACAACCCCATCAGCGAGGTAGACTACCAACGCCCCAGCGAAGCCAGCATCCGTGAGTTTGTGGCCCAGCTCGAATCTCGCCACATTGCCGTCAGCGTTCGCTATTCCAGAGGTCTTGAGGAAAACGCCGCCTGTGGCCAACTTCGCGCCTCCAAGGTCGCCTAGGGCATGAGTCTCTTGTGGCAGTTGATCTACATAGAAGGGCGGTCAGAGTAACAACACTCCGGACAGATTTAGGAGGCTGTGATCCCAGTCTATGCGGCGATAACCCCGTAGTTCAGGAGGGTCTGGTAGTTGGGATGGGATTGAATCAAAGTTGGCTC
>NZ_JACJRS010000085.1 GCF_014697375.1 Phormidium sp. FACHB-1136 | reverse complement strand
CCACTGGGGTCTCCCAAGGCATGACGGGTGTCCTACAGCCCTGGGGTTGTCTGCTCAAACAAGGCGTGAAAATCCTCGGTGACAACGGCTCCAGGGGTGTCCGCTGGCTTGGAAATGAGGTCAAAGGCTTTATTACGGGCACTGGGCGCTCGCAACGCCTGCACTACCACCTCGGCCACATCCGACCGGGGAATCGCGGTCGGGATGCCATCAGGTGGATGGGTCAGCCATTCATCATCTTTGCCCACCAATAGCTCGCGCTGCCCCCCTGGCTGATCCTGCAACCCCCCAGCCCGAATGATGGTGTAGTCTATCCCTGACTTGATTAGGTCAGCTTCGGCCCTGCGCTTCCAGATCAAAATGTTGCCATTGGCCATACGGTTGAGCGGGTGTTGCTCATGGGTGCCGCCCATCGATCCAACCAGAACAATATGCTTGACCCCTGCTGCCCTAGCCGCGTCAATTTGGTTGACCTGGCCCTGATAGTCCACCTGCTCTGGGGTGCCGCCCTCTGGATAGATAAACTCAGGCCGCTGTCCTGGCAGGGGCGGGGCTTTCATCTGGGGAATGGCGCTGGTGAGAATGACCAAGGCATCACAACCCTCTAGAGCGGCCTTGAGACCATCGGGATTGCAGACATCGCCCAGGTAGAACCCGTCTGTGGTGCCAAATAACTCCCTCACCTTGGCTTCAGAACGGGCATACCCTTGGACGATAAACTCCCCTGGCCGCTGCTGGAGCTTTTGAACAACGATAGCGCCCGTGCGCCCCGTTGCACCCGTCACTAAAACCTGGAGAGGAGTGGTCATGGCTGCCTTTGCGAATGGTTGAAAGCCTGCTCACCACTTTACTCTGAATGCTGTGTTGGCTAGGTAGTACAACGTAACCACCATGACGCAATCTACGGTCATCCCCAGGACAGCCCATGAAAAAACCCTAGGCCATTTGGCTTAGGGCTAGCGGGGGTAAAGTGTGCTAGTACAAGCTAGCCGTATTGTTCTGAAGTTCACAGCGGCGGTCATCGTGGTTAGGATGACAAGACAATCCCGCAAGCCTCCAGGACAGTACATCGTCCCAGCAGCGGAAGCCAGGGTCGAATCCTACGAGACACCGGGATAGCTTCGATAGCGCGATACTTGGCCAACGACCAACCCGCCTACAAGGGGTAGCATAGGTTCAACCAGCCTGGGAAGGTGAGGCCATGTTATTAGTCTGGGTGCGCCTGTTCCATACCCTCGTCTTCGTGGTGATGTTCGGGTCTATCCTATTCCTGCTGTACGGTGGCCTGACCAACCAACTCACGGTCTGGACGGCGATCACCTTCGGACTCATCAGCATTGAGGTCGTGATCTATGCTGCCCACGGCTTTCGTTGCCCCCTGAGAACCTGGGCTGAAGCCCTCACCCCCACAGGTCAAGCCGTTCAGGACATCTACCTACCACCCTGGCTATCGGCCCGTGTTGTGGCCATCTCTACCCCGCTATTGGGGGTAGCCTGCCTGCTCTTGCTGGGGCGGTTGCTGACTAGGTAATCATGCAAGAAGGGTGGAATGTAAGTAGGCACTGGACAGTGCTGTAGGACGGCCTTCTAAGACACCTGGACATCGGGCGTGGCCTCCGGGCAGCGCTGCTCCTGGAGAATGGTTACGCAAGGACTTCGAGCAATGGGCAATCAAGGCTCATGCTTTTAGAGGTCAGTGGGAAGACCAGTCCTAATGTCGGTATCATCGGGACATTCCCATTTAAGATCACCATGCCAAATCTGCTCAAATGTCCACCGTGTTTCAGGGCTGATGTTCTTGTCTAGGAACTTAATGGCCTTGACATGCTGGGGTAGAGATGGGTCAAAATTTTTGGCCACATTCAAGAGCATTAAGTGGGGCACACTCGCTGGTTCGCCATTAAGCCAAATTTCATTAAAATTATCCAATATATTTGGAGACGTTAGAGTACCTCGAAAAATACAGATCTTCTTGAGGCTGGCTACAAAGTTCCATGGGTTTTAGGCTCTTCGAGTTCGTAATAAGGTAATTAATCGAGGTGCCCGTTAGACGATACTCTCTCTGCAAAAAGATGATAGCTAGACCAGGGTTCTGAACCTCGCCAGCATTTAAAAGACGCCTGTAGTCCTGGAAAAAATCTAGAAGAGACATACTATACTTTCATCGCTTTACTACTCAATAGTAATAAAGCAAATCAGCCAGTGGGGACGCTGCCATAAAAAGTAACCCCTGTGTACAGGACAGTCCTATGGAGATTTCTGGAAAACGTTCTCCCTCTCAAAACTCTCCCCCTCCCCCCATTCCACCAGCGGTACCAGGGCGATGAGCCACAGGGCCTGGGCCTGGTCGTAGGGCAGATTCAGGGAAAGCCAAATCCATAGGGTGGCGGCAAGACCGGGGGGGCTGGTGACTAGATCGGCCAGCTTCAGCAGGCTGAGACAGCCTTGCAGCAATCGCAGGGCGTTGGGGGGCATGGCTACACCTTGCCTTTGAGAAAGCCAACGAGATTTTGCAAAAAGGATTGGCTGATGGGGGCGGCTCCTGCCCCTGATTTAGAGGAGGTGTTGGAGTCGGAGGTGCCGTGGTGATCGCGATCGTGAGCATGGACATCGTCTAAGTCCAGGGCTGATGGGGGTGGGGCCGCCATCATGGGCATTTCTTCGGCCAGACCGGTAACAATTAGGCGAAAGGCAATTTGCTGGGTCTTGGCGATGGGCAGGTTCAGATGCTGGGCAACTTCCTTCAGGGCCATGGTGCCTTTGGTATATTCCCACACCTGCCATTCGTTTGGGTTGAGGCGCAGGTTGGGCTTGCCTTCGACCACGCTGACCAGGGCCGACGAAGGGTCGGGTAGTTTTTCGTCTAGGGCCTGCCAGTCTTTGAGTGCCCGCAGCCCGGCCAGGGTCACGTCGGTGGCGGTGGCGATCAGCCCGGTCATTTCTGCCACTGGCAGCGGAGATTTGGGATCAAACTGGAACCAGCCATCGGGCAGGGCAAACAGGGCGCACACCTGACGCATCACCTGGGTATAAAACAGCAGCTTGAGCTGTTCGGCGGTGAGTACCTTCTGGTTTTTTAGGCATAACCCGAGGGGAATGTGACTCTGACAGGTTTGGGCCAATCGAGAGACGGCGAGATCGCCCATCCAACCTCGCTGAGCAATCAGCCGCATCAGCCCCTGTTGGTCGAGGCTATTGCCAGCGGCGACAATCTGCCCCTGGCTAAACCAGATATGGTGGTTGTGGCGATCGGCGCTGGTGTGGTCTCGCAGGGTGCAAATGGTAAGCAAACCTGTTTTGCTGCCCTGTTCCAGCATTTGGAACAGTTCAGGCAGAGAAAAATCGGCTAAATATCCGGTGACAGTCATGGGGGTTATCCCTTTCTGTAGGCGAGGGGGTAAATCGGGCGGGCGGGGGGTCTAACGCCCCCTCGAAAGGGCCGTTAGGCGGAAGTGACTAAGCTGTTGTCCCAGGAGTATTGCACTAGGGCAATGACGGCTTGGGCCACCGACGCCGACTCGTTGGCGTTGACGCTGACCACGGGGGGACGGCAGGTAGGGTGGGGGTAGCCCAGGGCCAGGGCAATGTTGCTGGCATCCCAGGCCCCAGGGCAGTCGGTGTGGGTCAGGCCAATGATCATCGGCACGGGCGATCGCTGCTTCATGAACATCATGATGCGGCGGGCCTCACGAAACTCGTGGGGCCGATGGGCCGCAACCAGCAAAATGTAGGCGTGGGCCTTTTGAATCAAAATGTCCCACATGAAGTCGAAACGCGACTGGCCGGGGGTGCCGTAGAGGTGTAGGGCCATGTCGGGGCCAAACTGGAGGCGACCAAAGTCAAAGGCGACGGTAGTACGCTTTTTGATCAGGAGGGCCTCGTCGGTGGCGCGGCGGTCGGTATCAACCACCTCAATTTCGCTGACGGATCGAATAAAGGTCGATTTACCGGCCCCCACAGGGCCAGTGACCACTAAACGCATGATTTCCATGGGTGGGCGGAGGCAATGAAGAACAGCGTTAAACCGCGACGGGCTAGGCGACGAGGGCCTGAATGGGGGCTAGATCGGCGGGGGTGACCCCTTGCCAACCGTCGATGTGCAACGTTTGCAGGATCTCTTGTCCCTTGGGGTCGGTGGCCATGGTGGTCAGCAGGGTGGCTAGGGTATCTTTGTGGGCCATGGCACCGGGGCCGATGGCAAAGGTGTGGAAGGCCAGCTTTTCGTTGGAGGTGGCGAAGGCGTTGACCATCGACTTGGTTGACTGGGCCATTTGGTCGTAGGTGTCTTTGTAGACAATGCCGTAGGCGGGGGTGCCCTTGGCCACGGCACCCATCACACTCAGCCATGTGGGGCGATCGACCACCTCAGCTGGGATAATCGCCTGGCGATGCAGAAGTTGTAGGGCTAGTTTGCTGGCCAGCATGGAGCTTACTGTGGCGATCGCGCCGCCATCGATCAAGGTGAGGCTGGGGCTGTCTATCGACGGGTTGGCGATGAACACCACTTCGTCAGACTGGCCGATCACCCTGGCAATCGGGCAAAAGCCATGGTTGGCCGTTAGGGCAACGGTGTCACTGGGGTTGACGTAGATCAGGTCGTTCTGGGCCATGCCCTGGTGAAATTCGTCAAAATCTAACGCGACCGCAAAATGTACAGGGGTCTCTAGGCGCTGGCTGAGGTACTGGGCAAAGCGAAACCAGCGATCAGGTTCTTTGGCGGTGTCATGGGGGCAGACTCTAAATTCTAGGGAGCTCATAGTTTTTCTCCTGGGAATTGGTAATAAGCAGAGTAGGTCGTCGGCTAGCCGGGGGTGGCCCACTCTGCCGGGGGGGCAGGCATTACATCAGCACAGCTTTGAGATCGACGAGGGTGCGCTTGATTTCAAGCAGCAGCAGGCCCTGCTTGGCCGCCTTGTCGGCTAGCACCAGAAAGACGGCATCTTCGCCACAGCTGGTCAGAATGCCATAGCCTTTGTCGCCTTCTACGTAGATGCGATCGATACCACCCCGAGCGAGTTCACTACCAATTCGTTCTCCTAGGGAAAGCATGGCAGCCGACATGGCCGACACCCGTTCTTCATCCATGCCACCGGGTAGGGTGGCGGCTAGGGGTAGGCCGTCGGGGGTGACCACTGCGGCCCCTTGAATGTCGGTGGTAGAGGTAACAAAGCTCTGAAGAATGTTGGTGAGTTTCTCGGTGCTAATCGCCATGGTAATCCTCTCTTTTTCTAGGCAAAAAATCAGTTAAACACAGTAAAAAACGAAGCGTTGACCGGGCTACATGGCCGCAGCGCCAGTCTTAATCAGCCGTCTAAACAGCCCCTCAGACCAGCCGGTTTCTTTGAGTACCGCCGCTGCCGATACCTCAATGTAGGCCTGTTCGATAAAGGCCAGATCAACCATGCAGATTTTGCTGAGGGCATCGCGCAGCGACTGATCTTTGCCATCAGTTTGGGCGCGCTTACCGGCCTCATGCACCACCACAGCCATGGCAGGCACGACGTGCTGTGGCCCAATGCCAATGCGCACATGAATGAGCCCGATGCGCCAACGACGTTCTGCATAGTCACTGCCCCAGCCATCCATGCCGGTAAACATTTCATGGAACCAGGACGCAAAGGTTTCGCGCAGCCGATGAACTCTACCCTCAGACTCGTTGAGAATAGCGCTCATTTCAGCATCTCGACCGAGATATTCATAGAAATAGTCAGCCATTTCAGCCGCAATTTCTAAACTCCAGTCGGCGGCGGTTTGAAGAACTGTTTTATCATCGGCGCTAAAGTCAATACGCGACACCATCTTAGACATAAACTCAGTTGGCTCAAGGCTCATGGGGTTAATCCTTAATGGATGTCTTTGGTCAACATTCTTATTTTACTGCTTTAGCCCAGGGGGTGATATAGCGTGAATACCTAAGATCTGGGAATCTGGATGTTTTTTGGTTGATCGACAAAATAATCGAACTTCCTAAACTTTAGTAACAATTTTGAGCGATATTTTCTGCGTTAGGGAAGCCACTGTTCTCTTAAACTGGAGACAAAAATACATCTGCTTAAATAAAGTTTTGTAAACGACTTGGGCAAGCCTGGGGGTGTTAATGTCGGCCAAAAAGCTGGCGTAAGGGTTTGCGCGATCGCACTTTCGCAACCTCCGAATTGTTTATTACGGGATTATTCAGCTTAGATATAATTCGTAGGGTTAAATGTAGTGCTTTGTCCGCGATGGGGGCGTTACTTGAGTCAGGGTTTCGATTATAAGCATCCACATTAGCGGTTAAATGTAGTGCTTTGTCCGCGATGGGGGCGTTCCCCTAGGCGTTTCTTCCCGTCGCTGCCGCCTGCGGTCGAAGAGTCTAAGTATTTGTTTGCGTTAGTTTAAGCAAATCCTGGCTTGGACTCGGTCTACGATGAGTGAATTTACGGATAGTTGCGATACATTACTTCAAATAGTCCGGGTTTGAGGCCGTGCCGCGCCCACCGGGATCGCCAGAATGTTGGCCAGAACGCTTGGAGTAGCGTTTATAGTAGGATGCGATCGCTGCATGCTGGATGGCAGCAACGCCGATAGCGGTAATGACTAGACCCGTAAGAGTTGTCAACTAAAGGCGGTTAGACCCATGACTCGACGACCCAGGGCCGATGAAGGGGTAGACTTGGCCCCCTATATAGATCACTGGGTAACCGCCGCGATCCTTCGCACTAGCGCCCTAGGCGTTCAGAGACTTCCATGGGCACATCCACTGCAGATCAAAGCAGCCACATTCTATTGGGCACCTCGAAAAGTCTTGCCTGACAAGGGATTATCTTTTCAAACGTCAAACAGGATTGCTATGGATTAAATCTCCTCAATATGAAACAAAGGGCGCATCATAAATTCCAATCACAAGACCGTTGTTGTTCTCTATAAAGGAAGCAGCCCTAAACTCTGGGTAGGTCTGCACCCATCTAATTCTTCCCTCTTCCCAATTAGAGCCTTGAGAGCGCACTAGACAATCATTGCTCTCCTGGTCTACACAGAAGGCTTCTGCTGAGTAATTATCGGGAAATCTTACTCTGACTTGATAGCCATTTATGCCTTGAAGGACGGAATCATAGATATCCAGTTGACATCTCTGGCGGCTACTCGCTGGGGTTCTCTGGCAGTTCACTGTCATTGATTGAGCTAATGCAGAGATGGGTTGCAGTAGCACGAAACCCGACAACATTGAAATTGCCAGTCTTAGTGTTTTTTTGAAGACTAAAGCCATTTAATTTAGATCCTGTTAGTTTAGTTAGCATAGCCAATGCCAAGAGTGTCTTGTAAGACCTGCCTTACGCAGTCAATTTTAGCACCCTGACTGCCTGACACATCTTTGGGAACCCTTGATTTCTCGTGGGGAACGTTAACCCGACAACCCCTTCAGCCAAGCCTCCCGGCTCCGACCTAGGAACTATGGGCTTCAGCTCAAAGACAACGTATTTTCAAGGCTTTCGAGCTAGATATTTTCCCTCTTCTGCCCAATACCCATGATGAAAGGATCGCCGCATTAGATTCACGCCCAACTCATCAAAACTGTTAAAGGGCATCCTTTCATAACAATTGATGCGGCCCTAAAACTGGGATATTAGCTCTTTAATTGCATCGTTTGACCGTCGAAAACTAACGATATCAACTTCTAAATTAAAGATCTTATAAGCGTCTAGAGCGTAACGGATAGCATCTGTAATCCACGACATAGAATTACCAAAGACACCTCCTCCCAGCAGCGTTAGGTAGACCCTAGAATTCCCCGTTTCCCTAGCATTCAGCAGTCCCGCACACAGGGTCGCTTCATAGGAAGCTTCCAAAATCAGTCGAGCAAAACTTTCCCAAAGTGCTGAAGGCTGCTGACTATAGGCCACCGGCAGCGCTGAACAGTAAGCCTGGGTCACGGTATGGTGGGATGGGCCAAGGGTCACTTCTGTATTCCACTGAAGGCCAATGCGTAGTAGTTTTTTCAGGTCATCCCGTTCTGCGTCATTACAGGCATCGATAATCCGGCTAATCTCCGTCAATCCCTCCCTAGAAGCTAAGGCATAGCCGTTGCGCATTTCCCAAAGACGATTATCCCTGTTGCCAAGCGTTTGACCCAGATCCGAAAGACAGTCAATTTGACGATCCACCGTTTGGCCCAATTGACCGTCAAGATCGGCGAAGTAATTACGATAAATCGTGCCAGCCCCAGCCGCAATTGCGCAGGCTGGCCCCTGGGTTGCATCATACTCATAGCCTGCAATTCCTTGTTCTGGGGTAACGTTGGGCGATACCATTTCGAGCAAGTTAAACTGTGACGCCACCTGGAATAATGCACCAGCATTGGATACCTCTTGATGCATGGCCTGCACATTGCCAAGCTTCTCACGAACGGAGATCTTACCAGTTGGCTGAATCTCAGCAATTACTCGGCCTCTCAATTCAGCCAAGGATGCAATTTCTAAACGGCCACAGATATATTTTTTGTCGTTCACATGGGATTTTAATCGTGTGCCATCCACTGAAATATGACGGCGCACTTGTTCTGGAGACTCTTCCCGAAAACCCGTCAGATCCTCAAACCACATAAGTATTTTCTCAATGCTTGCCCGTCGTGAGCACCAACTATAGCAATCCTAGCTGAGTTACGCGATGTACAACTAATCCAGCAGGGAGATCACTGAGTAATAATATTGCTGAACTGGAGCCAAGGGCGTCCCTGCTGGTGGTTCAAGCAAATCATCACGGTATGGGCCAAAATTTTCCGGGCTAAGCGACTGGTCAGATGCCACAGGTCACGACTGGAGACCCGCTCAATGTCAAACCAATGGCACAGATGGCCAATGACGGTTTCAACGCCCTGGCGGTGATGACTCAACAGGCGATTAAAGTTAGCGTCGTAGGTGCGCATCGTTTTCCGCTGAGGCGTTAACAACTGAAGGCCTTGGTGGCCCAACTGAGTCGTTAGGCTTTGGCGACTATACCCTTTATCGCCGAGCAGCACCCCTTCGAGGCCCACGACGAGTCCAGAACATCGCGCTCGTCACGGTTGGCTGGGGTCACGGCGAGACCAAGAACAGCCCCTTGAGCGGTGATGAGCAGATGCCCTCGAAACCCCCATAGAAGGTAGCGAGTTTAGTGGCCGAGCGGCCAAAACTGGCACTTCCCTAAAACCCTCGAGCCTGGGGTGCCCGCTTAAAGCCACAGACGGGCCTGGGGAACCCGTCGATTAGATAGAGGTCTTACTGGTCAGCTCCTAGGGCTTGAATCAGTCGCTGATGCAGCCATTGTTTGTACTGCCAGAGGTTCGCGGCTTGCCGGATATAAGGTGCTGCGATGACCGAGACCGGGAAACCAGTCCCGCCAATGACGACGAAAATACCGCCCAATGGCGCTGTCATCGGGATGCCCCAGAAATTCTCCCACCATTTCCAGCGTCAGGACTTCGCTATCCCTGAGACCGGGGGCAAACCCCCGACGGCGAGGGGGATAGCGGGTCAGTAACGATTCGAGATGGGCGTCAACACACAAATAGACCACGATGATAAACTCGTCGATGTTGAACATGGTTTTGTCTTCATGAAACCGCTATACCCTTTGATAGCTCTAGCATTTGAAGACAAAACCCTTTCTTCAGAATTAGTTGCACATCGCGTTAGTTGGAAGGTTTAAACCCATGCGTGCCTCAGATTCGTTGGAACACATTTTGGTGGTTCAGGGCGATATTACTCGTCAGGATGTCGATGCAATCGTCAATGCGGCCAATGAGTCTTTACTAGGCGGCAGTGGTGTGGATGGAGCCATTCACCAGGCGGCGGGGCCAGAGCTGCTGGCAGAATGTCGTCGCCTGGGCGGATGCTCAACTGGGCAGGCCAAAATTACCCAAGGCTATAATCTCCCGGCCCAGTGGGTGATTCACACCGTAGGGCCAGTATGGCGGGGCGGCCAGCACCATGAGGATGAAAGGCTGGCTAGTTGCTACCAAAGTAGCCTGACCTTAGCGGTTGAGTACAAGATTCGTACCCTAGCATTTCCAGCGATTAGCACTGGTGTCTACGGCTTCCCACTAGAGCGGGCTACTCGGATTGCGATTGCGACTGTAAACGTCTTTCTAGACCAGTCATCTGTGATCGAACAGGTCAGGTTTGTTTGCTTTGGGGACGAAGCCTATGAGGGCTATCAATCGGTGTTGGCTGATACGTTTGGAAATTCACGGTGAGTTTGATTCTCAGTCAAGGTTGCCCAGAGACTCAAGATCTGTCGCACTGGTGGATACCAAAGACCTTACCCCCAGCCGCGCCGCTGTCACAGGAAGCTGTGAATGTCCGTACGATGTGGATTCAGCGGGCCGTTTCTGTGGGGGCCGCTCCACCTACTAGCCGTTCTGGGGGAGAGCGGGGAGTGTGTTTGCTGTAGCCTGGAGCGCCTGAAACTAAGGGCTTCTAGCAAAAATGGCTGATGGTTCTCCACCGCTGTAGATTTACCGCTGATCAAGCCTTTCTGTGATCCGACCATGGATAACATCAGCAAATTGGATACCATCAGCGAAAGCACTCCTGCTGATTTGAACCATAACGCTATCGCCTTGAACGACACGTATCTTGTTCACCTTGAGGCGACCAGACAAAGACGCAGATACGTGGAAAGTTCTGTCTTTTATCTGAACAGAAACTTCATATTTTTCTGATGTGATCTTTAAGACTTTTCCTACGACAGTCACATAGTCACCCGATTCTGAAAGCATGTTGTCTCTCTTAAGCATGTTACCTCTCTTAAATTTGTGCGTTTGGCTTCGATTACAGTAGTCTTCGACCCAGGCAAACCGCGCCCCGTCCGCTTCCTGGGGTGGGTCGATGCGATCTCCAAGGCTGATGGGATTCAGGTCGTCAGGCATGGCCATGGCCCCAGGTGGGCAGTGACAGCATAGCCCAAGGGAGGCCACCCACAAAAAAACCGCCAGAGCGGCGGGTGTGGTGTAGTGATTGGAATACAAAGCTGATGCCAGAATACTCTAGCTGAGAGGCTTTCGGTGATTGACTTGGGCAGTACACCCTAAAAAATCATCGTCAACCTGCGGAATGTCAGTTGGTTTATACTGAATAGGGAAACTATCGTAGCTACTGTTGAAGAATACAAAGCATTAGAAAGGTAAATATGGATATTGGGAAGCCAAAGATTTCAAGGTTATTAGCTGAACTGATTCAGCCTATTGAACCAGAAGACAGGCGAAGATTCATTGAAGATGCTAAAGAAGCAAAGGACATGGAGGCGTTTTTAGAAAAATATAAGACCTACAAGAAATATATGTAGGGAGCACCTCAATTAATTACCGTATAGCGAACATGAAAAGCCTGAAACCCCTGAAATCTCGTAGCTACTCCCACGAAGATTTGGATTTTTCGAGGTGCCCTAGGCATTATAGCGGTTCCTGATCGAATGAAGGACAGGAGGATCCTTGCTGGATAAGGGTTACAGGTCTCTGTACGTACCTCATGCCACCGAGAACCGCTATTAAAAAAAACTATTAGGGGATTTCATTGTTAAATCGGTAGACGGGTACTTGGCCATGAGTAAGTTGAATGGAGTGTCGGCTGAAAAATACTGACTAGACAGGAGAGGTAGAACAGATTTGCAGCACTTCCGGCTCTCCTCTCCTCCCAGGAAATAGGCTGGGGGTGAGATCTTGATCCTCACTGACCCACGGGCCAGGTCTTGACATAGCGTTGTTGGGCCAAGGTTTCTGGGGATTGTTTGAAAGCGGACTTGGCACATTGCTGCCATGATTGCTGCAAGCGTTCCCAGGCGAGGGAGCCACCCATCTGGCGAGCCAGCCAACAGCCCACCACCGTACCCGTGCGGCCTACACCACCCC
Organism: Phormidium sp. FACHB-1136; assembly: GCF_014697375.1. Lineage (GTDB taxonomy): Bacteria > Cyanobacteriota > Cyanobacteriia > Phormidesmidales > Phormidesmidaceae > Nodosilinea. Next base: position 11,432 of record NZ_JACJRS010000085.1, on the reverse strand, counting down.
AACAGTGGAGGTAGATCACCGCTTCGGCAGCCATAAGTTGATCCAAGGTATCGAGGATACGCACCATCTCGGCGGGAGACTCCGGGATGGAAACATCGACAATGGGAAACCGATAGTAGGCCGCAGGGTGGATAAAGGCTTCGTAGGGTAAGAGTTCGCCATCCTCGGTTAAGTCCACAAAGGCGGTGACTCCCGCCGCTAGGATGGCCTGAACCTTGGCTTCGGAGGAGGCATGATCTTTGTTCCGTGGGTATTCTCCGGCTAGGAATTTGCCTTCTTCAACCCAGTAGCAATTCTCAAAAGGACGCTGCATTCAATCTACTCTCAGAGACAACAGAATTTAGCTATCAGGAGACCGAGACATCGGGATCTGGTTGACTGAAAAAACTTACGAGACCCCAGATCCACCCAAGGGTAAGGAGACCTGAGCCCCACATTATCAAAATCCTGTAGGGGCGCGGTTTCCGCGTCCGACGCAGGATTTTTTAGGCTTGCGGCCCACATTGCACCTGATGGGTAGTCGGTGGGATGATCAAGTCCCGGCCAGGGCAGGTGCGGTACTAAGCTTTAGAATCTGATATGAGAAAACGCTTCCTCTAGTAATTGCATTTCCTCGTTATTCCAAGACCAAAGATGTTCTCCTTGTACACCACAGCGATCACCCCATAAATCACCGGTTACATGAATGCGATAGCTTTCCTCTAGAACATCAGGATAATTCTCTTGAGCTTGTCTCAATAGATCCTCATCAATTTGCCGAAAATAACTCCAATGATGAATATGAAAAACGAATTCATCAACGATATTATTCTGACTCCATTCCTCAAACTCTTCGTGCATTAGGTAAACTAGATTATCTGATGGTTGCCTAATGATTTCCTTGGCCGCAACTAATCCTGGCATATTTGATGTAAATACAATTAAAGGCTCTGGATCAAAATCCATCACCCTTAAAGCCATGCGTTGATTGAGGATATCGCCTAAATGATTCCGATGCCAACTGATAAACTCCCCACCAATAATTTGATATTGCCATTCTTCCTCTGTTGATAAATTATGACGATCAAGAATGGGATTCTGGCAACGTCTAGCTTCAACGAAAGACTTTAGTGAGTTTGACCATTCATGCTTATTCATGTGCGTCATTCCTTAAAATAGAATAATTGAATTGCCATCATTGATAGCTCTTTATCCAGATGGAGACTCGGTTGGGCTATTCATCAAAGCTAAGATAGTCGATGGATTCATGTACTCTCCTGACCTCAGCCACACATTCAGCTAAGCGCGGCTGATAGACTCTCTGCCATCTATCGTAGAGGCCAGGAAAATATACCGTCTTATATTCGTCTGGAATATCAGAAGTGCAAAGCAGGAAAAATAGTTCCCGAAAGGCACGCCAGTAGGCACTATTGTAGGGTTCATAAGCGAGATCCCACTTACAAAGAGCCCGCTGTAAAAGGAAAAATTCTGTTAGTAACTCTAACTTTGTCGCCTGCCACTGGCCTGTCTGAAGATACCGCTCAGTGATATCGCGGGGATACAAATCATGCGCTTCCCTATACTTGTGGCCATCAAAGCGTAGGGCGCAACAGATCAAGATATCCATTTCATCAAGAGGTTCAGTAGCAGAGGAGTCAGAGGATTCGGGATTCACAGCGCTAAACACCACACGTAAGCCAGTGTCATAGCTGAAATCAGGTGCTATTCTCCCACGAATCGCCGACCGACAGCTATCAGGGTTATAGTCGTAGGAGCCACCTCGCAGGATACGAAATGCATCCTCATCAGTAGACAACCAAGCACTACCGTCTGTAGGAGCTCCCTCATAGCTTTCATGCCAGTGGTCTTGACACCATTCCCATACATTGCCGTGCATGTCGTAAAGGCCGAAGGCATTGGCTGGAAATTGCCCTACATCTGTTGTCTTTTTGCGAGACTCCCCTTTGAGATCAGTTCCATAGGGACGAGTATTCTTACAGTTTGCTATCTCAGGCGTTATGGTTTGACCAAAATAGAAAGGTGTTGTGGTACCAGCCCGACAGGCATACTCCCATTCGGCTTCGGTGGGGAGACGATAAGACCGACCGGTATGCTGACTCAGACGGGCACAGAACTCGACAGCATCCAACCAGGAAGCCTTTTCTACAGGTCGATTACTTGCCCTAAATCGAGGCAGTTTACGCTGAACCTCTGGAAGCGCAGATACTACATTCCATTGAGTTTTTGTAATGGGATATTTAGCCATGAAGAATGGCTCAGAAAGGATAACCCTATGCTGTGGCCCTTCATTCATCTGGCGATCCAGTTCGCCTCGTGAAGACCCCATGACAAAGCTTCCAGATGGAACTTTCACCATAGCTAATCCTATTTTCTCGCTGAGAGATTCAACAAACTGCTGGGCAGTTCGGGGAGTCTGCCGGATACATAATTCAGCCTGCTCAAGGCTCACTGTAGCAGTTTCAAACTCAAACCATTCCAGGTTAGGCTCAAGATTCTTGGGGGAATGTTTCATCTTAGGAAAATTGTTTCACTTGTTGAGTGATGATAATCAATTCGTTAAATCACTGCACCTGCATAAGCCGCATCGCTTGAAACATCCCCCTCTCGCATCAAGTAGGAAGCTGCATCAAGCACGTTCATGGCCAGGGGTACATTTCCTTCAAAGGAAAGCTTTTTGTAAATCCCCATTAGGTTTACATAACATTGAGAATCTATTCCTTCCTTTGACTCAAGATCTAAATTTCCTGCCTTATAGAGCTTTTTAGCAGTGTCGAATACTTCTAGGAGACTCATGTCTCCCTCTTGAGCTAAATCAACGTACTTGTCCATTAGGCTTTTGTACAATGCTTTATCTTCCATTTGAATTCCTTCCTAGAACAGTTACGAGGGTAGATAACCCTACACTAAATCTTGCCATCTGAGTTTAGTAGACAACTCCATAATTTCTCTCAGCACAACTCTGACAAATGTTGCCATTATGCATCCACCCACGAGGTTTTCGCCTCGCACACTCCTGGCATACTTTAAAGTATTGACTGTTTTCCAGGATTGCTTGAATCTGTGCATCCACGTCCTGCGGTGGAGAGGCTTGTGGGAGCACTGAGGCTACTGTCCAGTGGGAGCGGGGTTCATGGGGGTGTGGCCAGGATATCTGACGAACCAGAAGACGAATCTTATTATCGTCTTGATTGACTTTGATAAATTCAGAAATCAGTTCTTCATCATTCATAGTTTAGACCTTGTTGGTGGATAAAGGTTATCTTCAATCATCGATACTACTCACTTTGCCCGATTTAGCTGGCTTTCAAATTGGGTAAAGGAAGTAACTGGCCATAGGCGACAAGGCTCTGAAACTGCTGTTGAAGTGCCTGAGCAACTAATTTATCTTTAATCAAAATCCCCGCCTCAATATTGCGATTATGAGCAGCTTCTGTGAAGTTGGCAGAGCTAATGAAAGCTATCGCTTCATCGATAATGACGCATTTTGAGTGAAGGCAAGATCGAGATCCATAGGAATCAGAGAGAGAACGAGGGTCATAGAATACCTCAGGCAATCGTTTACCGGGCCATATCTTGTCTCGGAAGTGATTGCTAAAGTCTCTGACTAATTGCTGAGGATTGTACGGATGATTAGGCCGCATCAGGTTTATAAAGAACTGTACGGTTAGTTTAGGATTATCATCCATACGATTTGCTAGCGTTTGGAATATGGCATCAGCTTTAGTTTTTTGGTCTATGGCATAGGTTGAAACTAAAACACTGTGCTGAACTAATTCAAAGAGTTCCTGGACGACAACCCGTGTATCACGACTGGCGGTTCCAGGGACTTCTGGCCCAGTCCAAACTAATTCTGGTGGAGGGCGATCTTGTAACCGCTGGTTCCGTTCCTGGGCGATTGATTCCAGTAGAGTTCCCACCTGCGCAAGAGTAAACCCTTGTGAGGTGAGATGATTTAGACTCTGAAGTATGTCAGGTAATAAAGCATCGGGGACATGCACGGTTAGATCGGCAGTTGTCAGCGGTAGGGTAAGGCGCTGGCTCCGCAAGGCTTGAGCTAGGGTCTGAAGACTAGACAAGCTCAGTCGATGTAGGGGTGCCGTATCCATAATCTCTACAACCCGCTGAGGTGATCTGGGAAGAATGCCGCCTTTGTATCAGCCACAGTGTTGACCACTAAGGCGCGATCCAGAAAATCGTTGCGGTTCTCGCAGGAGGTTTCTGCGATAAGTACGCACCCGTGACAGGCGGCACCATGAAGGAGACGATCCTCATCTATATTCGTGGGATCATGTTGAGCACAGATGGGATCGTTAGAGCAAAGCCTTCCCCGCTGTAGGGCTCGTCGTAAATGGTTTTCGATATTGTGCCCCAAGTTCACTAAACCGCCCAGACTGCCCTCTGATCCAGTGGTGCTGGTATAGAGAAGAATGCCGTAGCCCTTAATTTGAGATTCTTCGTGATCTCTGATCGCATAAATCCGTTCTTTGATAGCACTGGCTGAATAGCCACAATCTAGAGCGATTTCCGTAATCAGAAGATGGGAAAGGGTATGGAGCAGGATATAGGCTAAGCCAGGATATCTATTCTTACTCTGATCAAACCCCCGACTTTTAATCCATTTTTGGGAACCCTGCTGAAGTTCCTCATTTCGTTTCACGGCGTTGGGGCTATTAACCCAATTCTCTATAGCCTTTGTATCAAAGGCTAGAAAGATACCTTCTCCTTTATTTTCAATCGCTGGCACCCATTTTATTTCCTTGGCCAACGGCGCACGTCTGGGGTTGATATCTAAATCCCCAGCTTCTACATCTGGTAACGAAGACTCGAAGCGGGTAAAGCCAACCTGGGCAATCACTTCCCGTAGACGGTGGACTAATACGACCTGACTTAAGTAGGGTTGCCATTGCGGCTGAATTGAGTCTGGTGAACGTCTCGCTGCTTCAAAGTCTAGGTCATCTTTGCCCCGATTTTGCTTGGCTTCAGGGCTATTCTCTAGAGGAGCTTGCAGTAGGGCTTCAAGTTCAACGGCTTTAACCGAGGGGTCGGGGGAATCTGTCTTATTATCTCCTTCTCGACTCTGAAGTGCTTCCCAAACGGCTTCTACACCAAACTTAGCTAACTCAGCTAAGAAGGGAAGATTCAGCATTTGTTCTAATAAGGTTCGATCTACGCCTTTAAGTTGAGCCTCGAAACGATCAAGTGTTTCATAAAGCTCATGGGTTTTATCCGGGATGGAAATGACACTGAGCGTATGGGAAAAGTAGGCATTGCTGGCCGACCGGACTAACAGACGGTTGGGTTCAGGCTTCCCGGTTTCCTTGAGAGTGCCTGTTTTCTCATCCGAGACTCGGCCAATACACGTTTCCGTAGCATTTTTGAGCCAAGGCATATTTCCCTGACAATCTCCTAGAACATAGGCCTCTTTCAACTTGACCTGGGAAAGAGGGCGACGGGCACCACATTCACAGCGAACGAAGATCTCTTCAAAGTCGTTGCCAGATCCCGCTTCGTCTAACCACAGTTGCTTATTGCAATTTGTTCTGAAGTCTGCATGAACAAAGCCCTTCCAGTTAATATCACTGAGGTGTCCATTAACGCAAGCCTGGACAAAGCGGATAGGTACCCATTCAATAGGCTGATTATTGAACTTCTTATCGCTCTTCAGGGCATTCCAGTGGCGAAAAGGACGGGTTCTATATTTGCCGTTGGATTTATTAGCCTGACCAAGAAACCATTGAGGAAATACAAAGGCTTCAATGTGGTGCTGACGACTGTCATTATTGGAGTAAGGCTGAGGAGGGGTGAGCAACTCAAGGTTTTGCCAGCTTCCGGTTTGTTGCTCAATGAGCTTATTGACTTTATAGCGTAACCGTTCTTCGGTAATCGGCTTCTGGTTGCCATGCCAATATGACAAACCACTAATGACAACGGAACGTTCTGGTAAATCAACCATGGAACCAGGGCCAAAGGTCGTTAAGAGTTGACTTTGGCGAATTTCACCATCGGGGGGAATCTTGTTTTGTTTTTTCTTAGCCATTGTTTCAGGGAATTGGATAGAAGGATTAGTCTTGACGGTCTTGGCTGAAGGGGTCGGAAATGTAGAGCGGAACACTAAGTTCCACATCGCGTAGGCTGCGGGGTGCCTTGAATTTCTGACGCTCTAAGCTGGGTTTTGGGTCGGCAACCGCTAGTTCCATTGGATCGAGGAGCAACGGCCCTACTCCTTCAGTTTCGGATTTATTGTATTGAAGGCTTCCTTGATTTTCGTTCTGAATGGAGTCCCAGGTATCCAGGAGGTCAGTGACCCGATTACTGACATGCTGGGCTAACTCATCCAAGCTGGTATCGCCTTTACTGTGGCTTCCGGCTCGATCTGAAATTTGCTTGACTAGGGCATCGATCATCTGCCGTTGCTGGGTAATAGCAGAGGCTCCCTGGGGTGGGGTCATGGAGGAGAGGCCCAACCGGGCGATGGCAACGGTGACTGCTGCTAAGCCCCGATCCAGGGCACGACTAGAAAAGGGCGTCACACTGGTCGCTTCCACGGCACGGTAGAAGGTCTGATGCCAATATTGGAACCGCTCATAGTGGGATCGGTCACGGGGGCGGTGAATGTTCATCAGCGTCACCACCAGACCAGGCCGTTCTTTATCCCGACCCACCCGGCTAGAGCTTTGGATATACTCAGCAGCGGTTTTAGGTTGCCCCAAAATCACCATCAATCCCAGGCGCACAATGTCCAAGCCCACGGAAATCATATTGGTGGCGAGGGCAACATCTACCTTGTCCTTATCCGTGAAAGATAGAGATAATTTACGCTTCGTTTCAGCAATCTTGTTGGTATCTACCCTGGAGGTGAGTTCCTCTGGGCTATCCGCAATTTTACGTTTACTAAAGAAGCTGACCTCTTCATTAACTCGTTTACGGTCTTGGTAATTTCTGAGACGGGAAACCACTTCATCTTCCACAATGCGGCGGCTTCCCCCCAGTTCCCGTAGGGCGTTGAAGTAGCCCATCAGGGTCATGTAGGGGTCTGCTGGATTCTTGGCGTTTTTGCGGCCACCAGCTTGCTCCCACTGATGCTGTCCAGAACTCAGGAGAGCCAGGTAGGCCCGCAGCAGGACAACTTTAAGGCTACGCCCCTGGGCCGCTATACCCACATAGAGACGACCAGGTTCCTGCGGTGTGGCGGGTACCGTTTCAGCAAAAAAGGAATTATGGCGATCCGGGCCGGGGGGTGGAAAGACCTGGACTTGGTTGCGATTGAATAAAGCCTGAATCTGCGTTTGGGCACGGCGTACCGTGGCGGTGGAGGCAATGATTTTGGGCCGAATGGGCTTCGGGCCATAGGTGCTACACAACGCATCGACTGCTGTCTCATACAGGCCGACCATGGTTCCCAAGGGGCCAGAGATCAGGTGTAGCTCATCCTGAATGATCAGGTCTGGTGGGGGTAAACCGTCCGTGAGTTTCTGGCCTAAGGGGCTTTCATCCGCCGCACTGAAGAAGCCCTCATTGGGCTGATAATGGCTAACCTTGCCAAATAATTTCCCGGTTTGACCAAACCAGGGTAATCCGGCAAATTTATCGACCGTGGCGATCAGGAAACAGGGCAAGCGGCGATAGAGCGGCTCATCGACGGCGATGATCGGTAGCTGCTGATCGCTAAACTGGCAATCATAGTCATCGCACTGAACCCGAAGACTCTTAGGATTCTTCAGGTCTGGACTGAGGCTAAAGTTGCGTGGATCAAATTTTGTACCGCACCAAGGACAACGTTCGAGGGGAATCGGCGATCGGTTGCTTACACTATTGTCCCTGAACTTTTGCCATAGTTCGTAGGCTGTTCCTTCATTGTTTTTCTGCCCTTGCCCACCCATGCGGTTAGGCGTTGCACCAGAGCCCACCCAAAGTCCAATTTCAAAGGGCCACTCTCCCAAGGTTGGATCTTGCTGGCGCTCTAGCTCTAGGGCACAGATCAAACGAGCAGCCCGCTCCAGTTGGTCTAGGGTCAGCAGTCGTAGGGTATACCGCATGATGATACTCACCCCTGCCCCCTGGATGCCGGGATGGACGAGGCGACGGTACACCAGAGTAAAAGCAGCCAGACCTAGATAGGCTTCGGTTTTACCACCCCCGGTCGGGAAGAAGAGGAGATCGACAATGCCTCGATCCTCCGCCTCTGGCTGGGCGATTCCGCTTAAGTTGAGCAGAATAAAGGCGATCTGGAAGGGTCGCCATTGGGGAGGATCAAAGCTTTCGGGAGGTGATCCTTTCTCCTGGCTCAACTGTTGACGGCGGGCCTTGGCAATCACCTGGTTGGCCATCGTAAAGGCTTTGAAGGCGTGGGGGTCACTGAGCAAATCAATCCCCTGGTTCATTCGATGCTTGGCCAGCTCTGCCTCCTTGAGCAACTGCTGGGCCGTCTTTTGATGGTGGGCTGCCAGAGATGAACTCTGGGTCTTTTGCTGTTCAATCCAGACTTCATAGGCATGGATAAGGGGCCGAAGTGCGGCTTGCAGGGTCGCGCTATCGGCCATCCCCGCTAGGGTTTCCATGCCTAGGTCGATGCCTGGGATCTTGGATGCATCCACGCGAGGCACTTCATAGGTGGGAATCCAGGCGGTACGGATGGTTTGGCAACGACGAGGATCGCTGGAGTCTGGGGTGGCTACTGCGGCGACGTTATGGCCTACGGCAAACTCATAGTCGTTACGATATTGCAGGGCCGCAATCTGTTCATCGGGGTCGGTCTCTGTCCCTTGGTTGGGGTTACTGCGTGGGATAAATCCCTCGGGACAATGGAGTGTCAGTTGGGCTTGGAAAAGATAGGTGGCGTCCTTGTGATCCTTGACGCCTTTGCGATGGTTGACCAAAAAGATAGACAGGGCACGGGTGCCGTCTGGAAAGGCATCGTTCTCCACGGGACGGTTAATCACGGTTAGTTCCACACCTTCATGACCGACAACGGGTAAGGTGGTGGTGGTCTCCTGGGCATTCAGCGGAATGGGCATTTCAACGGCTTGATGAACCCGGCCCCACTGATAGGTTTTCTTAGATGACTTCTCTTCTTCCTCTGGATTATCCTGGGTGACTTCAATCGGGTAATAGTCTCCCCAGGTTATGGTTGCCGTCAGGGTGGTAACGGTATTGGGCAGCAGAAAACTTAGGCCAATCGAGGATGGAAACGGTACGGTACGAGCGGCAGCAATTTCTGGGTTAGCCCCATCCTCTATACCCTCTTTCTTTTCAAAGTTATTTTCGATCTCCCCACCGAGGTCATCCTCTAGGGCCAAGCTCACCTCCAGCGCAGCACCATAGGGAGCCAGGAAACCTGTAAGGTACCACTTACTAGGAGCCTGAGATAATAGCTCCTCTTTGTAGCGACCAAAGTAGGGAGAGGCAGGATCAGGGCCAACTAGATCAATCTGGAGCGCATCGAGGAGATTTTGACGAACTTCGGTGGAGGTAGTGGGAGGGGTCATGGGAAATTATCAGCCCTATAATTCTCAGATTTGATGTCAAGACAGGTATTTCGTTAGGCTATTTTCAGCCTGAAAAGAGGAGTTCTCCCTGTTGGTCTTCCTTGATGATTTCGCCTTTCTTCTTGGCAGTTCCTTTTTGCTTGGTCGTTCCTTTGCCAATAGCTTTGGCGTTTCCGTGAAGCCCTAGGCGTACTTCTTCGTCATAGCGTTTCTGGTTCAGATCCAAGAGCCGCGCTAATACATCATCATGGATGGCTTCGGGCCACTTGTAGCGCCAGGGGAGTTTGCCCCGTTTGGCCTGATTGCTTCGGACTAACACATCAAAGGCAGCGGCTTCCTCTGCCGTAGGGAAGAACAAATCGCCGGACTCTACTCGCTCTTGAGCTTGGGTGGGTAAATCTTCTGGTTCAGCGTCTAAATAGTCGAGGGCGAAGCCACAGGGAGTTCGACTACGCTCACTCCCTAAGATATCTGTCCAACCGTAGGCATCCAGGACAGCCCGATCCATTTGGTCGTGCAGTTCCCGCAGTTTGAGGATGTCTGGATCGTCTTCGTGGGGGTCGTGGAAGCGGTTATAGGTGGCGGTTAAGCCTTCGTTTTTCCGAACCATCAGGTCGGCGCGGTATTCGTAGTAGGCTTTGCCGATTTCTTCTAGGGCAGAGTCGGTTTCCCAGTTTTCGGGGAAGGGGAAGGTTTCTAAACAATCTGATGGAGTATAGCGAAGTCGATCTTCTAAAGAGGAAGAGAAAAAACGAGCCCAAACCTCATGAACTTGAGATTGAAAAATTGAAAAGACAGAGCTTTGAGAAAAGGTGATTACATTCAATGCATGTGAATAGACCCAGTCACTAGGCAAAAAAGCAAAACAAAACTGAGCGCTTACAATTGAATTAACTAACACACGATCCATGTCTTTTATTGAATCGTACAATTCACGGCGAACTCTCCAAAATCTCCACCATGGCCAATTGGCAATATCAGCAGATTTAGAAAGTCTTTCAGGTTTAACTTTTGCTTCAATGATATGCATTAAGTCGGGCCAATTCCAGGCTTCATCTTCGGACATTTCTCCAAAATTGATAATAAATCGATGATGTGACTGCGTCGGACTTGCATTTACCTCTTCACCTCCGATGAATGGGAAAATGCGTTCTTTATTCTTAGGATCTTTATCGATGAGAGCCTGCATTATCTCAATAGAGGTTGACTTTTCTTTGCCATCTTCAAAAAGAAATCCATCTCCGTAGTGTTTCACTCCGCTAAAAGCTCTGCCAGAGTGAAAGCTGAGCTTTTTAGGATCTTCATTGCCTCCAGCATGAAATAAGAAAGCTGTTATCTTTTGAACATTTTTCCCGTCAAGGCGATAAGGAGAATCTATCTTACCCTTATAAACGTGAATAACGCTCACAGCAACTGCTGCTAATCCAGGCCATTTCAACCTTTTATACGCTTCATAGATTGTTCCGCCATGTGCGCAGATCCATCGTAAGCCTGATTTTCGAGTATCACCTTGAGCAATGGTATTTGTAGCAATGAGTCCGCATGACCCAGAATCTCTAGTAAGATTGAAAGCCCTTCTAAAAAAGTAAGCTACAAAATCAGTCCTGTTCCCTGTTTCTGGAAATTGAGAAGTTATCCACTCAAGATATTCTTTTGAATATGCACCTGAAATCATAGTCCCACCTAAAAACGGCGGATTGCCAACGATGGCATCAAATCCTGGATTTTTGCGGTCAAACACCTCTGGAAACTCAATCTCCCAATGGAAGGGCGTTAGGGGCCGATCACTCTGTTGCAGGGAGGCCACAATCGCCTCCAATTCCGCCTCAGTCCCTTGAGCTAAGCTGTTAGTCATCTAAACTGCGTATAATACATTAAAATTCTGGAATAAGCCATGGGAGTCAGAAACTATCTAACGTCAGAGGAAAAGCAAGAGCTTCAGAAGCA
>NZ_JACJRS010000084.1 GCF_014697375.1 Phormidium sp. FACHB-1136 | reverse complement strand
TGACGCCGTCCCCGGAGATGACGATGATCTGGAATTTGTTTTAATTGTTCTATGAGGGCCATGGGTTAAGGATCCTAATAACATCTCAACCCATCCTCATTTTTCTTTGCTGGTATGAAACCACCCTGCCTAGCCCCCCTTGAGAAGGGGGGGATCGGAATCAAAGTCCCCCTTTTTAAGGGGGATTTAGGGGGATCTTCAAGGATTGGCGCAATTGACTGAAAACAAAACATGAGGGGCTATGAATACAGCGGAATTGTTGGTTCAGTGTTTGGAAAATGAGGGTGTGGAGTACATTTTTGGCCTGCCGGGGGAGGAGAATCTACAACTTCTGCAAGCCCTGCGGCGGTCGTCGATTCAGTTCATCACCACCCGCCACGAGCAGGGGGCGGCGTTTATGGCCGATGTCTACGGACGGCTGACGGGCAAGGCGGGGGTTTGCCTCTCTACCCTGGGGCCAGGGGCCACGAATTTGATGACCGGGGTAGCCGATGCGACCCTGGATCGGGCTCCCCTGGTGGCGATTACGGGCCAGGTGGGGACGGATCGGATGCACATTGAGTCCCACCAGTACCTTGATCTAGTGGCCATGTTTGCCCCGGTAACCAAGTGGAACGCCCAAATTGTGCGGCCCAGCAACACACCGGAAATTGTCCGCAAAGCTTTCAAACTGGCTCAGTCGGAAAAGCCCGGTGCGGTTCACATTGACCTGCCGGAAAATATCGCGGAAATGGAGGTCGGGGGACTGCCCCTGCGGCGGGACAGCCAGGAAAAAACCTACGCCTCCATGCAGAGCATTCAGCAGGCGGCGGTGGCGATTTCCCAGGCCAGTAACCCGATGATTTTGGTGGGCAATGGGGCGATTCGGTCTCGTTCTAGCGAAGCCCTGACGGAATTTGCCACCCAGCTCAACATCCCCGTGGCCAACACCTTCATGGGCAAGGGTGTGATTCCCTACACCCATCCCCTGGCCCTCTGGACCTTTGGCCTCCAGCAGCGGGACTTCATCACCTGCGCCATGGAGGCGGCGGATTTGATCATTGCCGTGGGCTACGACCTGGTGGAATATTCCCCCAAACGCTGGAACCCCGACGGCAAGCTGCCCATCCTCCACATCAGCCTCACCCAGGCCGAAGTGGACAGCAGCTACATCCCCAAGGTGGAGGTGATTGGCGACATTTCCGACTCCCTCCACGAAATTCTGCAACGGGTGAAGCGCCAGAATTATCCTGAACCCGCCTCCCTCAAAATTCGCGACGAAATTCGCGCCGACTACGAACAGTACGCCGACGACTACGGCTTCCCGGTGAAACCCCAAAAGCTGATCCACGACCTGCGCCAAGTCCTCGGCCCCGACGACATCGTAATTTCCGACGTGGGTGCCCACAAAATGTGGATGGCCCGCAACTACCACTGCCTGCGGCCCAACACCTGCCTGATTTCCAACGGCTTTGCGGCCATGGGCATCGCCATTCCGGGGGGGCTGGCCGCCAAGCTGGTGCATCCCAACCGCAAGGTGGTGGCCGTGACCGGGGACGGCGGCTTCATGATGAACTGCCAGGAACTGGAAACCGCCCTGCGCATTGGCACCGCCTTTGTCACGGTGATCTTCAACGATGGCGGCTATGGGCTGATCGAGTGGAAGCAGATGAACTACTACGGTGAGTCGGCCTTCATCCACTTCAGTAACCCCGATTTCGTCAAGCTGGCGGAAAGCATGGGCCTGAAGGGCTATCGGGTAGAATCCACCGAAGACCTGATGCCGACCCTGAAGATGGCCCTGGAAGACAACGTCCCCGCCGTGATTGACTGCCCCGTGGACTACCGGGAAAACCTGTTGTTTAGCCAAAAGACCAAGGATCTAAGCTGTTTGATTTAGCCCTACGGCCACCGAGATCGCCTACACTGTTCCCGCAGTGTTTCCCTTCAACGGTTAGCCATGGGCAATCTTCGGGCGGCAATTTTGGGCTGTGGCTATGTCGGTCAAGCGGTGGCCCAGCTTTGGCAACACCAGGGCATCACCGTAACGGCGACGACCACTCGGCCAGAACGCCTAGAATCTCTGGGAACGATGGCGGATCGGGCCTTAGTGTTGCGCGGCGACGACAGGGCGGCAGTGGCCGAATTGCTGGCGGGGCAGCAGGTAGTGTTAATTTGCGTGGGAGCCGGACGGCAGGCCAACTACGAGGAAACTTACCTCAATACCGCCAAAACCGTGGTCAATGCCCTGGCCCAATCCCCCGACCTGCGGCAGATTATCTTCACCAGCACCTACTCCGTCTACGGCAACTACGGCGGAGCCTGGGTGCGCGAGGACGATCCTGCCCAGCCCGCCACCGACAACGGCAAAATCATGCTGGAAACGGAGCAGGTGCTCCTATCGGCGGCCACCGACCAGCGGCGAGTGTGCATTTTTCGCCTAGGCGGCATTTATGGCCCAGGGCGAGACCTGGCCAAAATCTACAGCCGAGCGGCGGGCACCACCCGCCCCGGCACGGGGCAAGAAGCGAGTAACTGGATTCACCTGGAGGACATCGTCGGAGCTATCGACTGGGCGCAACGCCAAGGACTCAGCGGCCTCTACAACCTCGTGCAAGATGACATCCCCACTGTCCGCGATTTGATTGATCGCGTCTGCCAAGCCCACCACCTCGCCCCCGTGCAGTGGGATGCCTCCCAACCCAGCGCCCGCCCCTACCATGTGCGGGTGTCTAACCAAAAACTCAAGGCGGCTGGATACACCTTCCGCCATCCTGGGTTTGATAACCTGCCCTAGTTCTATTGGCCTGGGTGCCCCCTATTCCACGGCTACCCGTCGGGTTTCTACGACTAGGCCATCTTCTCGAATAATGACCGCCGAAATCCAGCGCTGATCGGGGCTTTCGGGGGCGGTACCGAGTTTGTAAAGCCCCCCGGCACTGAGCACATCAAAGACCACGGGACGCGGCTCGAAAAAGTCGATGGCGGTCACCCCTTCATCCACCGCTACCCCCATCAGGGCACGACCCTCCAGGGGCTCTAGCACAATAGTATCGAAGGCAAAGGACTGACCGGGGGCCAGGGTGCTGGGTAACTGGGTTTGCAGGGTAGGTGGATTGGTGCCAGAGGTGATCCGGCTAGCCTCGGAGAGGGTGTCTTGGCGGGTAATTTGGCCATTTTCTAGGCGCTGCCGCGACGTGACTTCGGCCTCCAGGGCCAGCCGTCGATGGGTGAGTACTTGTGTTCCAGTTACCCGTGTTCGGGTTTCGAGGGTGTAGGCTCCTGGGCCTGTCGCTTCCCAAGTCAGCAGTTCCACCTCATAGGTGAGGTTGTCGTACTGCTGCCACAGGGCTACTAGGGTTTGGCTCAGTTGGTCGTAGTCAAACCCCGTATCGCTGGTAAAGCTGGCGGCGTAGGCAGCCATCACGGCGTCTAAATCCTGGGCATTGGCAGCGGATTCAATGCGATCTAAGGTTTGCCGGACAGCGACAGGAGCCGTTGCGGCTGGAGCCGCCATAGCCGGAACCGCTCCCAAGCTCAGCGCCCAGGCTGATGCTGCCAACCCGCCGTATCGCCCCATGGCCCATGGCCCCATTCCAAAACCCATATTCCTCTCCTCACCCAATAATGTCTGTGTGATAGCTGTACCGAGACGGTGCTGCACCCCAGGGACTCCCAGGGAAAACGTCTCGTTCCCTAAGCACAAGCTTAGATCAAGGGTCACGGAGTTGGTATAGTAAAAGGCGTTTTTGCGGGCGAGAAAAGACCGTGGCCCAGACCACACCTTCCCATCCATCGGAGTTACCGAATTTGTCGCCTTCCTCGTCAAGGGGGTCTTCGTCAGACCATCGGCCCAAAATTTTAGTCGCCGCCAGCGGTACCGGGGGGCATCTGTTCCCGGCCCTAGCCACCGCCATCAAGCTTCAGGAAATGGGCTATGCCCTAGAGTGGCTGGGGGTGCCCAACCGATTGGAAACGACCCTGGTGGGAAATCAGTATCCCCTACACACCGTAACCATGGCAGGTTTGCAGGGGCGGCCTGGAGTGCGCACCATACGGCTGCTGAGCCAATGTGCCCTGGCCACGCGGCGGGTGCGAAAGTTACTCAAGCAGGGCCAGTTTAGCGGCGTGTTTACCACTGGGGGGTACATTGCGGCCCCGGCTATTTTGGCGGCGCGTTCCCTCGGTCTGCCGACGGTACTGCACGAGTCCAACGCCCTACCGGGGAAGGTCACCCGTTGGCTGAGCCCCTGGTGTACTACCATTGCCCTAGGCTTTGGGGCAGCGGCGGCGTATCTGCCCAAGGCCACCACCCTCACCGTGGGTACCCCGGCACGGGCCGACTTTTTGACTGATTCTCCCCCAAGACTCACGGATCCTGCTATCCCAGAGGATGTGCCGCTGATTCTGATCGTCGGCGGCAGCCAGGGAGCGGTGGCGGTCAATCAACTGGTACGGCAGGCGGCTCCAGATTGGCTAGATCAAGGGGCTTGGATTATTCACCAAACCGGAAAGAATGACCCCGACACCGACGCTCTCAGCCATCCCCACTATATCCATCGCCCTTTTTTCGACAACATGGCGGCGTTGCTCTATCGCGCCGATTTGGCCCTGTGTCGTTCTGGGGCAGGCACCCTTACGGAACTGGCCATCACCCGCACCCCCTCCCTGCTGATTCCCTACCCCGCCGCTGCGGAAGATCACCAAACCATTAACGCCCGCGTGTTTAGCGAGGCCGGATCGGCCCAACTGTTGCCCCAGCAGAGTCTAACGGCAGAGCAGCTATCCCACACCGTCAGCCAGCTTTTGCAACACCCCGACCAACTCGCGGCCATGGCCCAAGCCGCCGATACCCTAGCGGTGCGAGACAGCGCCCAAAAACTGGCCAGCCTGGTGCAACAGGTGATTGGGTAATGTCCTCCATAGCCCAATCGGGACGGATAACTTTCGCAGATTGCCCCTGTCTCTAAACTCTGCCTCTAGACGTTATACACGGCCCCTAGGCAGATCTGGCCGAGGGTTTGGCTCAGCCATGCATCGATGGCGGCGGCGGGTTGGGGTTTGCCAAACCAGTAGCCTTGGCCAAGGTCGCAGGTGAGTTGCTGGAGGATGTGTCGGTCGGCCTCAGTTTCGATGCCTTCGGCGATGGCGGTAAAGCCGAGTTGGTGGGCTAGGGTAATGATGGTTTCGACGATTTTGTAGTGGTGGGGGCTGGTCTGCATTTGGCTGACGAAGGTGCGGTCAATTTTGAGGTGGTTGATGGGGAATTGGTAGAGGTAGCTGAGGGAAGAGTATCCGGTGCCGAAGTCGTCAATGCTGAGGGCGATGGATCGCTGGCGCAGGGCATGGAGGACGGTGAGGGTGGCCTGGATGTCGTCGATCAGCATACTTTCGGTGATTTCGAGCACCAGGGATTGGGGGTTCAGCCCGGTGTGGGTGAGGATGGCGTCAATTTGGGCCAGCAAACTGGGGCTATGGAGCTGCATGGCGGCGAGGTTGACGCTAATGGTCAGGGATTGGGCCTGGGGGTAGTGATCCTGCCAGGTGCGCAGTTGCCGACAGGCGGTTTCCATCAGGTGGTAGCTGAGGGGCACAATCAGGCCCGTTTCTTCGGCGAGGGGAATGAAGTCGTTGGGGGGCACCAGACCACGTTGGGGGTGTTGCCAGCGCACCAGGGTTTCAAAGCCCTGGACGGCAGCGGTGGCCAGATCGACGATGGGTTGGTAGTGGAGGATAAATTCTTCGGGATGCTCTAGCAGAGATCGCCGCAGTTCCGTTTCCAGTTGCAGTCGGGTGATGGCCTGGGCGTGCATGGCGCTATTGAAGACCTCGTAGCCGTCGCGGCCCTTGTGTTTGGCGCGATACATGGCAATATCGGCATCGCGCAGCAGTTCGGAGGCATCGGCGTAGGTGGCATCCCCCATCACAATGCCGACGCTGACGGTGGCAAACACCTCCTGGCTGCTGAGGTGTAGGGGATCGCGCAGGGTGGCGAGGACTTTTTCCGCCAGTCCAATCACCTCGGTCAGATCGGCCACATCGTCCATCAGCAGAATGAACTCATCCCCCCCTAGGCGGGCCGCTAGATCTGCCGGACGAGCTACACTCCGCAGGCGGCTGGCGATTTCAATCAGCAGTTCGTCGCCAATCAGGTGGCCGAGGCTATCGTTCACCACCTTAAACCGATCCACATCCAAAAACAGCACCGCAAAGCGATAGTGCTCGTGGCGGCGGGCGCGGTGCAGGGCCACGTCTAGGCGATCCTGGAGAAGTTTGCGGTTCGGCAGTCCGGTGAGGCTGTCATGGAGGGCATCGTGCTGTAGCTGTTTGCGCATCCGCATGGTTTCGGTAACATCGCGGGAGGCGGTTTGGAGTTGGATCACCTCACCGAGGTCGTTCAGGATGGGGCGGGTGAGGGTTTCGATCCAGATGTAATGGCCGAGTTTGTGGCGCATCCGGTAGGCCGTTTTGGTGGAGTCCCCAGCCAGTACCTGGCGTTGCCCTGAGTGGTAGCAGGTGGGCGCATCGGCGGGATGCACCCAGTCGCACAGGCAGGTCCCCACCAGTTCGCTGGGCTGGTAACCCAAAATCCATTCCACCGAAGGGCTGACGTAGAGAAATTGGCCCCCTAGGGTTTGGAGACAGACCAAGTCGGTCATATTCTCCGCCATCAGTCGAAAACAAGCCGATTGCTGCTGAATTTCAACATTTGCGGCCTCTAGGTCGGCCTTAGAACGCTGGAGGTCTTGGACGGTGGTGGCGACACGGTAAGCCATGGTGTTAAACGCCAGCACCAGTTGCTCTAGCTCGTTGAGGCGGCAGGGCGGCAGGTGTTGGTGAAGTTCCCCCTGGGCAATGGCCTGAGCGGCTCGCCTCATCCGGTAAATGGGCTGGGCAATCCAGTGGCTCGTCAGCAGCCCTAGCCCCAGGGCCACGGCAAAGGCCACCAGGCAGAACAGAAGGGTATAGCGTCGGGAGGCTTCGATGGTGGCCATGAAATCCCGCTCTGGCACCACCACCACAATCAGCCAATCCAGTCCGGCCTGTTCCCGAAAGGGCATCACCTCTAAAAACTGGCGCTGCCCATCCCACTGAAACTCAAACTGTTGAGGGGCCAATGCATCCGCTAGGTAGCCGTTGTATTGCCGGAGCAAAAACTGACTGCTGGCCCGAATCAGCGGATCTTGGCTGGTCACTGAATAGAGACGCTGGGGCCGATCCTCCACGACCACGAAGGGATCGGGCAGGGTGGAACTGGCCACAATGAACCCCTTGCGATCCAGAATAAACGCCTGACCATGCTCACTAATCGATATGGTGGCGAGGAAATCGCTGATTTGGGACAAAAAGAAATTGTTGCCCAACACCCCTAGCAGATCGCCCTCGGCATCGTAGACCGGGCGGGAGGTGGGTAATGCCAAAACTGGATAGGCATGGTAGGGAAACACCTCGCCCCACACTGCCCCCCCCTGCCGCACCGCCGCCAAATACCAGGGCAGGGTTTGGGTGTCCCATCCCGGTGTTGTTTGCTGAATGGTCTGGATTTCGCCGTTGTCGTCCACCGTGGAAAACTGCACCGCGTCACCCAAGGATGGCCCCCCCTGCATCCGCTGATGCTGGCCGGGGCCAAGGTTGCTTTGGCCAATAAACTCCTGGTTGACATGGCCAAAGAAAATCGAGTCTACCGTGGGAAATCGCTGAGACTGCTGCAAAAAGTGACGGAAGAGGGCTTCCGGGTCATCAGGATCCACCTGCCCAAGCTGAATGGCATCGTCGTTGAGTTGGTTAATTAAATGAGGCGTGGTCAAAAAGGCGTTCAACTCCTGCTCAATCTGCTGGGATACCGCCGTCCTCAACTGGCCCGCCACCTGGTTCACCGCCTGTTCCCCATGGCGCAGGGTCAACCAGCCCGTCACCGTCACCGCCGCTGTAATCTGCACCACGAAGGGCACCACCAACCACACCCGGAGGGGGAGATGCCGCAGGGGATGGGACAAAAGAGATCGAGACCAAGCCGAAAACATGTATCAG
Organism: Phormidium sp. FACHB-1136; assembly: GCF_014697375.1. Classification (GTDB taxonomy): domain Bacteria; phylum Cyanobacteriota; class Cyanobacteriia; order Phormidesmidales; family Phormidesmidaceae; genus Nodosilinea. The sequence goes on along the minus strand of NZ_JACJRS010000084.1, from coordinate 15,351 downwards.
AGGTTACAGAGTGCTGGCCTTAGTGTGCCTAATTTCGACGCAAAACTAAGACCAACCACTCACCTGTAATATCTCTTCGCAAATGGGCGGGCAAAGCAGGGCTGGAATACCCCATATCTCGATGGAATTACCTTGATCCCCTCAGATTCCATCGCCACGGCCTTGCCCCCACAACGCTAGGCGGCAAGGCCTAACCGGGCGGGATTTGGTCGCCACTGGGGGCAGAACCGGGCCGCTCGGATCCGTTGGGGATGGGGGCGGGCTCCATGTCCCTGGGGGAATCGGCGTCGGGGGGGATCGCCTCGGCGTCGGGGCCAGGGCTCATCTCGGCGTCGGGGCTAGGGTTTGCCTCAGTATCGTCAGAAGTAGGGTTCGCCTCACTATCAACGGCCCCATCGGGGTGGGTGGGTCGTCCTCCCACCGGGGCAATGGGCTGGTTCAGTTCCCGATGCACGGTCTCGGTGATGCGGCGAATCAGTTCGCTGGCGCGGCCATCGTTGTTGGGGCGCTGTACCATCACCGCCAGGGCATAGCGGTTGCCGTTGGGGGTATCCACCAGGGCCACATCCCCCAGGGCGAGGGCGAGATCTCCGGTTTTGTTAGCGACTAAGGATCCATCGGTGAGGCTAAAGGCAATCAGGCTGCGGTTCACGGTGCGCTGCATGACGCTAAACAACCGCTCCCGCGACCGTCGGCTAAGCAGGTCACCCTGATCGACCAGGGCCATCAGTAGGGCTAGATCGCGGGTGCTGGTGGTGTTGGTGCCCTCCAGGTCAGGTAGGGGGTTGCGTAGCACCGTCGATTCTAGCCCCCAGGTGAGGAACTGCTGGTTCAGGGCTTCTGACCCCCCCAGCGCTTCGATCATCATATTGGTGGCCGTGTTGTCGCTGTGGATGATCATGCGGGTGGCCACGTCTAGGGCGGTGTATTCGCTACCGATGGCATCGTTGGCTAGGGTGCCCGATCCCCCCGCTAGGTGCTGTTCCTGCAAGACCACCGCCTGGTTGAGGGCCAGATTCCCCGCATCCACCTGCTGCAAAAAGGCCACCAAAATCGGCACCTTAATCGTGCTGGCCGCTGCCACTGCCTGGGTACCGCTGAGGTCTACATAGCGGCCAGAGTCGATATCAAAGGCGTAGACCGCTGGGGTGAGACCGGGGGTGAGGGTGGCCAGTTGATCGAGTTGGGCCTTTAGGCGGGTGAGTTCGCTACTGGGTTGAATAGCGGCGATGGTGGTGGCCCCTTGCCCCGGTAGGGCGCTGGCCGTATTGCCCCGTTGGGCCGAAGGCGTGGAGGCGGATGGGCCGCTACCATTGGAGGCGACATTGCTGGGGCTAAGCACCGATAGCAACGTTCCCGCAATGGCCGCGACCCCAACCCCCAAAATGGCCAGTCGAATCATATAGAGGGCGGGGCGGGGTAACTTGGCCAGCCGCCGCTGGGGAGAAAACCGCCGAGTGCGGGTGGCCTTGGTTTCTGGGCGGGGAGGAGCCGCCAAGGCCGCCAGCCCTGCGGTGGTCGCCGCTGCCGCCGCCGCTAGCCCCGTCGCCATGCCCGCCGACCGTCGTCGCCCATCCCGTGACCGCAATGGGGTGACGTTACTTGGCGATCCCGTGCCCCTATCCGAGGGCTGGGGAGGTCGCTGGGGAATCGGTTGGGAGGTCGCCGCACTGGACATTCCCGGCCCTAGGGAGGCGCTGTGGGGATGAAGGCTTGGCGACTGACCAGCGGCACCATAGGGCCGAGGAGCGGGAAGTCTGGCCTCTGGGCCATGGGTCATGGGGGCGGTGGCCATGGAGGTTCGGGAACCCTGAGACCCACCCGAACGCAGGGCTGGGGTTGGGGCGGGGTAGGTCGGGCTGGCTCCCTGGGGCGCATGGCCCTTCACCCGAAAACTGGGCAGGGCCGCTTCCTTGGCCGAGGATTGAGGGGCGGGGGCCATCGGAACTGTGGACGACGGGGCCGGGACGGTGGGCTCTGGTGGGGTGGGGCCGAAATCGGGCGTCATGTGTTTGTACTGTCTCCACTGGTTGCGGCGACGGGCATTGGCAGAAGACCGAGAGCGCCAGTCCTCATCGCTGGCAGGGTCTGGCCCCCGTCCGCTACCGTTGCCCCCACCGTTGCCGTGGGCCGATAGGCCCGCTTCGCCAGGGGATCCAGGTCGAGAGGGAGGGTTAGAAAAGTCGTCGTACTGTGCCATGGTGGTGCTGCTGTACCGTCGAAATGACCCGTGCAAGAATGACCCGTGCAAGAATGACCCGTGCAAGTTTATCCGCGAACCAAGCTAGATCCTAGGAGGGGCGAGGGGCGCTGTTAATCGCCCAATTGACCTGCCGCAAAATGCCCCTAAGCATAGCTAATTCCTGGGAATTTGGTTCAGCCCGGTGCAACAATGGCCGCAACTTGGCCATGCGACTGGCGGCAGTATGGGGGTAAAGATAACCGATCTTCAGCAAAATCGCTTCCAAGTCTTGGTGAAATTCTTCAATTTGATCCAAGGTGGCGGCTGACTCGACCTCTGCATCGGTTGGGTTAGCCGCAATCGGTGGACAGGAGTGCGCCATAGTGACCGTGGGATCGGTGGCCTGACGGTGCAGCAGATAGCTACACACCGCCACCGCCTGGGCCAGATTGAGGGAGGGATAGGCGTCGCTGGCGGGAATCCGAATCCAGCGCTGGGCGTAGACAAGTTCCTCATTGCTCAAGCCCCGATCCTCCGGGCCAAAAATCAACGCCGCAGGTAGGGGCACCTGGGGGTCGGTAGACAATAGCCAAGGCAACACCAGCTCCGGGATTTCCAAACCCTGGCGCTGGGGATGGATGCGCCCCGTGGTGGCCACCGCCCGCTGACAACCCACCAGGGCTTCCGGCAGCGTACTGACAATCTGCGCCGCCGCCAAGACCTCCTGACCATGCACCGCCATGCGCCAAGCCGCCGTACTGGTGGGGTCGCACTGGGGGTTGACCAACACCAACTGATGCAGCCCCATATTCTTCATCACTCGCGCCACCGCCCCCACATTGATCGGCCCCGCTGGTTCCACCAGCACAATCCGCAGGTGCGCCAGTTGCTCTAGCCCCATGCCAGACCTCCTAAACCCCTTAGAATAAAGACCATTGTTATCAATACCCTCGTCCTTTATTAACGCTTTAGCTATGGCCAAGGTTACCTGGAACGGCGTCGTCCTCGCCGAAAGCGACCAATGCGAAACGGTAGAGGGCAACCTCTACTTTCCCCCCAGCGCCCTAAATAGGGACTATTTCCAGCCCATTTCCCAAACCACCGTCTGCGGTTGGAAGGGCACCGCCAACTACTACGACATTGTGGTGGATGGCCAAGTCAACGCCGGAGCCGCCTGGTACTACGCTGACCCCAAGCCCGCCGCCAACAACATCAAAGGCTACGTCGCCTTCTACCGCAACAAGGTCACCATCGCCCCTTGAGAGGCCGATTGAAAAGCGATCTGCTGTCGCTTTAGTTCCCTGCCGATCCCCCGCCCCTTAGCAAGAGCAGATTTAGGGGGATCCCCACTTTTGCTAAAACCAATAGAGACTTTTCAAAGCCAGCGGCGGGTTCGTCCACAATCACCAGTCGGGGATCGCCAACGAGCGCTTGGGCAAGGAGAAATCAAGGGTCTCAGCGCTTGCCCGGAAAAGTGTCCGGACTATTGTAGCCAGAATGGGGCAAACAAGATACGCATTGAATCCTAGACGATTTATTGCTATCTCAAGGAAAAATCTAATATTTTTCTTGAGAAGAAAGGTCATCTTTTTCGCTATCTTGACCTTCTTAAAATGTCTTCAATGCCATAAAGTTCGCAAAAGTCTTTTGATGCTTGAGTCTCACATTAGCCTGTCTCCCGCTACACGACTTATAGTGGATTGCACTCGGTTGAAGTACATGGCAATGATCCCCCCTGTCCCCCTTATCAAGGGGGGAGAGAGTGAGCCTTAGGCAGCTAGGAATTGGGGGGATCGAGAGCCCAGCAATGGTGTACCTCACTCTATCGAGAACCGCTATAATTGAGGAAGAGTTTGATAGTTAACCCTCAAGGTATCTATCAAATACGAAGTTGACCAATCCTGTTTAATAAATGGGGCACCTCGAAAAATACAAATCTTATTGAGAATGGGCACGAGACTCCAATGGTTCCAGGCTCTTCAGATTCGCAATAAGGCAATTAATCGAGGTGCCCAATGGTTTCTTCACCTCACAAAAACGTGGCCATAGGGTATAAATAATTCAGTAAAATTCTCTGTTTCAATCCATAAAATCCGCTGTGGTCATGCGTCCGAGATATCTTCACCCGTGGAGATGGGGCTTGTGTGGTCTCCAACGCTGTTGAGGGCCAAGCTCTGATCTCTGATCTGAGTAGATCCCTGAGATGCATACCCAAATCCAAGTTTGTCGTGTTTAGGTTTGAGTCTGTTTTATGCCACTGAAGTTCTGTGTGAAGCCGATTTTGCTAAGTTCCGCTGTGGTGGTGGGCGCACTGGCCAGCCTGGGCATCGGATCTCGCCCTGCCGAGGCAGAGTTTAGCATCGCCTACTGCGATGGATCCGCCTACGCCACCAACATCTACCGGGCTGGAGATCCAGAAGCACCAGGGAGTGCCCTCACCATGCGGATCTACTCCCGTGCAGATCGGATGGTGTTCCTCAATACGGCGGCCAACCGCGCCCCAAACCCTGAGGGCTATATCTACAGCAACACCCGGGGCGAGCGCCAGTGGGAGTTGTTCATCCCCAACAACGGCAACACCTGCACCCTGTCACGCAATGGCGAGGTGGTGGATCGCGGCACCGTGACCCGGCGCGAACCTAGCAGCGGCGACTAACGCTTAATGCATCGTTGATACCTAATAACAGACCAGCCGTTGAGGATATCAGCGGCTGGTCTGTTGGATCCGTGTGATCGGTCAGGTTGTGGCTGGGCCTAGGCTAGCCCTACACCGCCAACATCGGCTTTTCGACCTTGAAGGTGCTGAGGATGCGCTCGGCCATTTGGGGTGGCGTCAACCCTAGGGCTGCCTTGGACTGATCGGGGCTGGCGTGATCGACCAGAATATCGGGCACGCCAATCCGCAGCACCGAGGCGGGCACCTGGGCATCCAGAATCGACTCGGCCACGGCGGAGCCAAAGCCACCCATCAGGCAGCCTTCCTCAAAGGTGACGACCTTACCGATTTGCTTGGCCAGGGGTAGAATCAGCTCCTCGTCTAGGGGTTTGGCAAAGCGGGCGTTCACCACCGTCGCTTCGATACCGTGTTCGCTGAGAATTTCGGCGGTTTGCATGGCGGGATAGACCATGGATCCGTAGCCCAGCAGCAGCACATCGTCGCCCTGGCGTAGGACTTCGGCCTTACCGATGGGTAAGGGTTCCCAGCCCTCTTCCATCAGCGGTGCGCCGTAGCCGTTACCCCGTGGGTAGCGCATGGCGATGGCTCCATCGGTATAGTTAATCCCGGTGACGAGCATCCGTTGCAGTTCGGCCTCGTCCTTGGGAGCCATTAGCACCAGGTTGGGGATGCAGCGCAGGTAGGCAATGTCGTACATGCCCTGGTGGGTGGGGCCATCGGCACCGACGATTCCGGCTCGGTCGAGGCAGAAGAACACGGGCAGCTTTTGGATGCAAACATCGTGAACAATTTGGTCAAACCCCCGTTGCAGGAAGGTGGAGTAGATCGCCACGACCGGACGCGCCCCTTCGCAGGCGAGACCAGCCGCTAGGGTAACAGCGTGCTGCTCGGCAATGCCCACGTCAATGTACTGCTTGGGGAGAGCCTGTTGCAGCTTATCCAACCCGGTGCCCGTGGCCATGGCGGCAGTGATGCCCACGATTTTGGGGTCATTCTCCGCCAGGGTAATCAGGGTTTCGGCAAACACCTTGGAATAGCTGGGGGGCTTGGGTTTGGTGGAAGGAATGCCCTTACCCGTGGCCAGGTTAAAGGGCGACTGGGCGTGGTAGCCCACCTGATCCTTCTCAGCGATGGCGTAGCCCTTGCCCTTGGTAGTAGACACATGCACCAGCACTGGCCCCGTGTGCTTGTGGGCTTCCTTGAAGGTGGTGATCAGCTCTTGCAGATTGTGGCCATCCACAGGCCCCATGTAGAGGAAGCCCAGTTCTTCAAACACGGCCCCCACCTTGGGCACCGCGAGGCGCTTCATGCCTTCCTTCACCCGCTCTAGTTCCGGCGAGAGGGACTCGCCCAGGAAGGGTAGGTGCTTGAACTGCTCTTCGAGGTTGTCGGTGAGGAACTGCACCGGGGGGCTAATCCGCATTTTGTTGAGGTAGCGGGGAATCGCGCCCACGTTGGGGGAAATGGACATTTCGTTGTCGTTCAGCACCACCAGCAGATTGGTGTGGGGCAGGTGTCCGGCGTGGTTGATGGCTTCGAGGGCCATGCCCCCGGTCAGGGCACCATCGCCGATGATCGCCGCTACTTTGTAGTTCTCTCCGGCCATATCCCGCGCCAGGGCCATCCCCAAAGCGGCGGAAATGCTGGTAGAAGCGTGGCCTGCGCCAAAGTGGTCAAACTTGTTTTCGCTGCGCTTCAGGTATCCAGCCACCCCATCCTTCTGACGTAGGGTATGGAAGTCGTGGAAGCGTCCGGTAATCAGCTTGTGGGGGTAAGCCTGGTGCCCCACGTCCCACACCACCTTGTCATGGTCGAGATCGAGGGTTTGGTACAGCGCCAGGGTGAGCTCCACCACCCCCAGCCCCGGCCCCAGGTGCCCACCACTGGCGGCCACGGTTTCCAGGTGCTTTTCGCGAATTTGTCGGGCAATATCCTCAAGCTGCCGAATGGACAAACCATGGAGCTGATTGGGATGCGTTACATCACTCAGGCGCATACTAAATTAACCTCTGGGTCACGCAATGGACTTTTCCTGCTATCTTCACTGTAGAAGATTCGGCGTCTAGAATCTGGCCACATGGACAACCCCAGCCAGGAAGACTCTCTTGGTGAAGCGATCCCATGTTGTGTACTGACTATCTTGATCCGCAGTTGGTAACGGTTGATTACAGCCGTTAACCAAGCGATATAACCCTTAACGTTCTGTTATGGTTCATCATCCTGTGTTTAAGTCCCTCAGCCCGTACCTTACGCTACCGTTTACCCTGTTTAGCGCCGTTCTGGCCCCTTTAACCTTGGCATCCCCTGGGTTAGCCATTGGCTATAACTATGGTCAATGCGTGACGGATTTGCTGGAAGTTGGGCTGTCTGCCGAAGCCGTGGCCTCCGCCTGCGCCAGTGCCCTCCGGCCCGAACAGGTGGGCAGTTGTGTGCTAGATGTGACCGCCGTAACCGAACTCAGCGCCGAAGTCGCCCTCGCCGCCTGTAGCCGAGATCGTCGTCCCCTGGAGGTGGCCACCTGCGTGGTGGATATCCACGAATTTCTGGACGTGCCCAACTCCGCCGCCGTGCTGAACCACTGCCACCGCAGCATTCTACCCGTGCGCTATGCCGACTGTGTGATCGACACGGCCCTAGTCGCCGAAATCGCCACTACCGACTCTATGGCCCTGTGCATTGCCGCTGGCTATCGCCCGGTGGATGTGGCCCCTAGCTTCATCCCCACCCGTTAGAAACCGTCACTTGTCAGCAGAGAACAAACCCCGTCATTCCCGTGAATACCGGAATCTATTCGCAATGCGCCATCGTGGCAGATTGGGCGTTAGGTTTCCACAAGGTTGGTTTTGAGGCCGAGGTAGTGACCACTGGGATGTTGTCCAATGAGGTAGAGGGTGATGTCTACCTGTCCGATGCGATAGGTGCGTAGGTGAGAGAGGGAAGCCTGGAGAACCGCTTGAAGCGACTGGTAGCGTTGGGCAAGGTGGTCGCCTTGGGGAGAATGCCAAAAGGGTTGGCTCAGGATGGGTTGAAAAAATTGCTCGGCAGGATGTTGGGTGATGGGGGTGCCAGCGGCAGCAAGTTCCTGGGGCAAGGCTGGCCCTGCCAAGTTGCTCTCCGAGGGCGGGATGGGCCACACCACCACGGTAACCGGGGCGTCGGTTTCGCTGGGATACCAGAGACCATCCACCAAGGCCCGGAGGCGATCAATGGCGGGCTGGAGGGTATCGTTGGGCATCGCCTGGGCCATGGGGATCGGTCAGAATTGGGAAGCTAGATCACTTGGAGCGCCTTGATGGCCTCGCTGACGTGGGCCTTGGGGTTGAACTGGGAGTTAAAAATGTGGCGCACCTTGCCCTCTAGGTCAATGATATAGGTGACGCGACCGGGCAACAGTCCCAGGGTGCTGGGAACGCCGTAGGCATTGCGTACTTTGCTGCCTTCGTCGCTAACTAGGGTAAATGGCAGACTGTGCTTGGCGGCAAATTGGCGATGGGAGTTGGGAGAATCGCTGCTGATGCCAATGACTTCGGCTCCGGTGGACTGAATGTCGGTGTAGCTATCGCGGAAGGTGCAGGATTCGATGGTGCAGCCCGGAGTATCATCCTTGGGATAGAAATAGAGCACGACGGCTTTCTGCCCTCGAAACTGGCTTAGGGTAACCGTTTCACCCGATTGGTTGGGCAAGGTGAAGTCGGGGGCAAGGTCGCCAACCTGAATAGGCATAGGAAGGGCATCTCCTGTATAAAATCTTAATAGACCTTTAGGATACTTAATTAAAGTATTCTTTGCTTGTAGGATAATCTCCTTGAGCCCTGCCGTTTTCTATGGTTACCATCTGGTTTCCCAAGGATTTTCACGGGCTCTCTCCCACGGGAACCGTAGATCTAACGAATTTAACTTGATCTGCCTATCTGACTCTCTCTGACGGTTAACCTTTGCCTTGCCTCCTATGTCCGTCCTCGTTTGGTTCCGCCACGATCTGCGTCTTCACGATCATCAGCCCCTCTGGGATGCCGTTCAAGCTGGGCGGCAGGTGATTCCTTGCTACTGCTTTGACCCCCGACAGTTTGGCACAACAGCCTTTGGATTTCCCAAAACCGGGGCGTTTCGGGCACAGTTCTTACTGGAGAGCGTGGCGGATCTGCGGCAATCGCTTCAAGCCCTAGGCAGCGATCTCTTGGTGCGCGTGGGTCAGCCAGAATCCATCATTCCAGCCTTGGCCAAGGCGTTAGCCATCGAGACAGTCGTTTGGCATCAGGAGGTGATGGCCGAAGAAGTGGCCGTGGAATCGGCTTTAGAAACGAAGTTGGCTGCCCTGGGAGTGCGGAGGCAGGTCTATTGGGGGGCAACGCTCTACCACCCAGATAACCTGCCCTTTGGGGTGGATCAGGTGCCGGAGGTGTTTACCCAGTTTCGCAAACAGGTGGAGCCGCGCAGTGGGGTAGACCCGATGCAACCTACCCCAAAAACTCTGCTGCCCCTGCCCTCGGTCGATCCTGGAAGACTGCCGACCCTAGCGGATTTTGGGCTCACCCCACCAGCACCCGACCCCAGGGGTGTGCTGCCGTTTGTGGGGGGCGAAACCGCAGGTCTACAGCGCTTACAGGACTATGTGTGGACGGCAGATTGCCTCAAAACCTACAAAGAAACCCGCAACGGCATGGTGGGGGCCAACTATTCCTCCAAGTTCTCGCCCTGGTTGGCCTTGGGTTGTCTCTCGCCCCGGCAAATCTACGAAACCGTGCAGCGCTACGAACGGGAACGGGTCAAGAACGATTCGACGTACTGGCTGGTGTTTGAACTGCTCTGGCGCGACTATTTTCGGTTCATCGCCGCAAAACACGGCAAGCGCCTGTTCTATTCCTCCGGTCTGCGGGGACTGGTCATCGACTGGAAACAGGACTGGAAACGCTTTGAGGCTTGGCGCACCGGAATGACAGGCTTTCCCTTGGTGGATGCCAACATGCGGGAGTTGTTGGCCACGGGGTTTATGGCAAACCGGGGGCGGCAAAATGTAGCCAGCTTTCTCACCAAAAACCTCGGTATCGACTGGCGCATGGGGGCCGAGTGGTTCGAGTCGCAACTCATCGACTACGACGTGTGTAGCAACTACGGCAACTGGAACTACGCCGCAGGAGTGGGCAACGACGCCAGGGGGTTTCGTTATTTCAATATTCCTAAACAAGCCAAGGATTACGACCCCGACGGCATCTACGTCAAGCACTGGTTACCCGAACTTCAAGCTATCCCCGCCGCCAAGGTACAGGAACCCTGGAAACTGCAATCCGTGGAACAACGCCGCTTTGGGGTGCAACTGGGGGAAGATTATCCTCAACCAGTCGTGGATCTCGCCAAATCCGTCCAGGCCAACGAACGCATCTACAACGCCGCCCGCCCTTTGCGTTGATAGGGTCTAAGAGTGTTCCATAGGAATAACTATCCATTTGCCATGGCCCTTCGCCCTCACCCCTTTCTGAATCTGGCTCCCCTTCTCCATCGGGGAGCAGGGGTTGGGGGATGAGGGCTGAGCTTGGATGCGTTATTAGTTAGGATAATTAGTCGGCCTACTTGCCAAATCCAAAATTGCTCAATTCCACGGGCTTTGCAGCCCTCCTACTTTAACGAATCAGTGCCACGGGTTAAGGCGGTTGGGTCGCACGGCGTCTGAAATCAAGGGTCCTGCCAGCCCTAGTGATACCCAAGGGGGCTGTTCTAGAGTGGAGGGTGTGCGTTTGTGTTGATTAACCCATGCCCCAGATGTCTCTGACTGAGTTTTTAGCCGCTGTGCAATCTGGTGAATTGGTCAGTTTTCCTACCGATACGGTGCCTGCCCTCGCCGCCCTGCCCCAGGCCAGCGACCGAATTTACCAGATCAAACAGCGCAGCCAAACCAAACCCCTGATTTTGATGGGGGCTAATCTGGCCGATCTCTGGCCCTACGTTGCCGGAACCGAGGCTGAGCAAGCCCAATGGACAGCGATGGCCGACCGCTACTGGCCCGGAGCGCTGACCCTGGTATTACCCGCCAGCAACCGTCTGCCCCCCGCCATGAACCCTGCCAATACGGGCACCTTGGGGCTGCGAGTTCCCGACCATCCCCTGGCGCGATACCTGCTGGAACGCACTGGCCCCCTCGCCACCACCAGCGTGAACCATTCTGGCCAGCCTGCCCTAGAAACCCTGGCCGAGATTGCGGCGGAATTTCCCGAAATCATCACCCTCAGCCCTGCCGCCCTAGCGGAGGTTTACCCCCAGCTTGGCCACGCCCCTGTGCCGCCGATGGACAAGCCCCAAGGCTCAGGGCTACCGTCTACCGTCGTGGCTTGGCGCGATAGTCAGTGGGACGTGCTGCGCCAGGGATCCGTCACAATTACGCCCTAGCCCTTTGGGATTAATTCCGTATTTTTGCAGAGAGCGTTTGGTTTAACGCCTGGGAACGCTTACTGCAAAAGCGTCTACCTGTTGATGCTAATAATACCAAATCCGGCTTGTTTGCCCCCGGCATCAGCGGGCGAGGAGCCCTCGCCCCTACGGTTTGCTGGGCTGGGAATCGGGGTTATTCGATTAGGATTTGGGATAAAACGCTCCGATTGGTTAGGTTTTGGGTATCCCAAAGCAAACCCCAGAGAGTTGCTCACTCACCCTAGGAATCTGTCTCACCTCGCTATGACTTCCTCCATCGACCCCGACGCCCTGGCAGCCCTACAACTGGCCTACGACCGATTGCAGCGGCAACACCAAACCCTCGCCGCCTTTTTGGGGACGGCCTCCCACGAACTACGCGCCCCGATCAACCAGGTCATCAGCCTGCACCAGCTCATTTTGGAAGACCTGTGCGAAAGCCCCGAAGAAGAACGGGAATTCATCGGCCAAGCCAACCAGGCTATCACCCGAATGCTGCACAATTTGGATACGCTGATCAGCCTCTCCAAGCTGGACATTGGCGCGATATCCCCCGTCTGTGAACCCATTTCTCTGGGAATGGTGCTGAACAAAGTGCGGCAGTTTACCGAAATGCAGTGCATCAACCGCCAGTGTCGCCTCACAGTGAACCCTGGGCCAGATCCGCTCTGGGTGTTGTCCGATGCTCGGTGGCTCTTGCAAGCCTTGATTAGCCTAGTGGAAGCCGCCCTCGCTGCTGGCAGCACGGCAATTACCCTAGAACGTCTGGAAAACGGTGAACCTCAAGGAAGTGATCCAGATGGGAATCAGCCGAACGATCAGCCCGTTGTCACCTTGCAATTGGTCTGCAATGCCCCTGCGAATCAGTGGCCCCCAAACCTCCCGCCATCGCCTACGGTTGCCGACTCCCCTAGTCCTCCATACAACTTGCTGGAAGCTAGTTCCCAATCTTCCCCATCTCCCGGTTTTCGCTACCACCTCGCTCACCGCATTTTGGGGCACCTCGGCCTTGCTATCCCCCCTTCTACAAACACCACCGATGATCAGCATCGTCTCACGATTCGGCTTTCCATAGCTGGCAAAGGACGAGATGCCTACTAACGCGACGCACAACTAATTCTGAAGAAAGGGTTTTGTCTTCAAACACTGGCTCCAGTTCAGCAGTATTATTACTCAGTGATCTCCCCGCTAGATGAGTTGCACATCGCGTTAGTAGGGAATCAGGAGAAGCTTTGTATCAGCAGATTGATCACAAAAAACGCAGACCAGAGAAATCTGATCTGCGTTTGAGTTAGTGAGCTTCTAGCCGAAGTTAAGCCGCCTGGGGCAATTGTAGTAGCGCCTGAATCGAGCGCTTCTCTAGCAGACCCGCCAGCGACCCATCGTTATCAATTACCGCCAGCGCGTTGATCTGTCGGGTTTCCAGGGTCTTGATCACCTCCATCAGCGGTTGCTCGGCACCCACCGTGAGAATATCTCCCGCCGATGCCATGATGGCCGCCACGGTGGTGGTGTCCCACTGGTCGCGGGGCACCTGCTTCAGGGCATCCACCAGCACCGTACCCACCAGCAACCCCGTTTCATCGGCTACCAGGAACTTGCGCCAAGCCGAAGGAGCCGCCAGTAGCGCATTTTCGGCAAACTCTCGCAGAGAGGCTTTCGCTTCGATGATGGGGCTGTCCTGCACCACAGCATCGGCGGCAGTCAGGCCCGTGAGGCGACCTTGCACTTCGCCAAACTGCGCCGTGCGGTTAGCATTTTGCAGCAGAAACAGGCCAATCAGCAGCGTCCAAACACTGCCCACGGCGCTAAGCCCCAGCACCGAGGCTCCACCCACCGCAATCGCCGTCCAACCCAGCAGTTGGCCCACGCGGCTGGCAAACACTAGACCCTTATGGGGCTGCCCCGTAATTTTCCAGACGAGGGACTTCAGCACGTTGCCGCCATCCAAGGGCAGACCAGGAATCAGGTTAAACGCCCCCAGGGCCAGGTTGATGTAGGCCAAAAGTCCAACAATTCCAGCCATCGGGCCAGAGAGGGGCAAGACCACCCCTGCCAAAGAGAACAGACCGAAGAGGGCAAAACTCACCAGCGGGCCAGCGATGGCCACCTGAAACGCACCTTTGGGGGTCTCGGATTCCTTCTCTAGGGCGGCCAACCCGCCAAACAAAAACAGCGTAATCGAGTTGACCCCAATGCCCTGCTGCCTTGCGGCAAAGCTATGCCCTAGCTCGTGGGCCAACACCGAGGCAAACAGCATCAGCGCCGAACCCAGCCCCAGCACCCAGGGCAATGCCCCACCCAGCGACGGAAAGGCAGCGGCCAACCCACTACCGTACTGCCACGTCACCAGCAGCAGCACCAAAAACCAAGACCCATTCACATAAAAGGGAATGCCAAATAGATTCCCAACCCGTAAGTTGCCGTTCATCGGGCACCTCTCGCTTAAAACCTGAGGACAGGGGGCGAAATCCTAGGATTTGTGTCCCGTCCATGGGTCTCATTGTAACGAACTGTTAACTAAGCTCTCATCTATCGGGGGTAGGGAGAACCGTCGCCCCAGGATGGGTTTAGCGACCTCAACCGGGCAACCAGAGCTTGACCAGGAAGGCCGTTGCGTTTACCACCAGCGCCACCGTCGCTGAAATGAGCAGAGCAAAGGCCAACTGCACCACCCAGCGCATTCCCTGTTCGTAGTTGTCTAGGCGCTGATTAAACCGTCCTAGGTCATCGGTAAGTTTGTCGATGGCTGATGCATTGCGCTCAATAGCCTCAGCGTTTTGCTCGACGAGGGCTTCTATTCGATCAAGGCGATCATTGCTGGTGGTCATGGCATTTAGGATGACGATATTGGCTGTGGGTGGGGGATAGAATCCTAACAGTGATCGCACTTCGTCGTATCTGCGGTAGATTTCCCTACATGGGTTGGGTAGTTCCAGCAACGCTTACACTTCGTGTAGGTTTCGCCAACGTACTCCGGTATTGGCATCATGCCAATGCCTAGGGCAAAGGTGAACCTTGGGTGCTGTCTTTCCATCATAGCGGCAGGACCTCCCGCGACTGAGTGACCATGGGTTGTTGAGCTTTTGCCCCCGGTTGCTCCCTGGGTAACGATCAAGGTAGGTGCTGGCGGCAAGATCGAACTGGTTGCACCCGAATGCCCTGAAGGTTCAGATGTTCAAGTGATTGTGCTCTTGGCCCCGCCTTTGGAGTCTGTGAGCGCTCAGCCAATTCAAGCGCTGGAGGGGGATGGCATGGATGGGGAGCGGCAGAGGGCAATCGCAAAGATACAGGCTATGGTTCGTAGGTATGTCCCGGAAGGTAAATCGCTAGTGGATGACCTCATCGTCGGAGATATTGTCAAATCTGGTGTATGGCTAGGATCTAGGCGGCGTCCTGCATCTGGGTCATATCGGGGTTGTCATCCATCCGGTATCCATCGTTGAACGGGACGCCTTCAATCACGTCGGCAAGGTGTTTGAAGCCCCGAATTCTGAGCCAGCGTTTCTGGGCACTCTCGACCAACTTGAACACTAGGGCGAGGATAGTGTCCTTGGAGACACAGCCTCGGGTTTGGTCGGTTCTGAGGCGGACGGTAGCAAAGGTGGATTCAATGGGATTGGTAGTGCGAATGTGCGCCCAATGCTCAGCGGGGAAATCGAAGAAGGTGAGCAGGACATCCCGGTCTTTGGCCAGACACTGGGTGGCCTCCGGATACTTGGCCTGGTAGGTCTGGATGAACCGATTGAAGGCTTGATGGGCCTCGGTTTTGGTGTCGGCTCGATAAATCTCCCAGAGGGCTTGTTTGGCCTCCGGTTGCTGCCGTTTGGGGAGTTTGTTGAGCACGTTCGCGGTCTTATGCACCCAGCAGCGCTGGGCCTTCGTGGTGGGAAACACCTGGGGCAGGGCCTTCCAGAAGCCCAACGCCCCATCGCCAATGGCGAGGTGAGGTGCTTGGTCGAGTCCCTGGTCTTTGAGCCGCCGCAGCAGGGCTTTCCAACTCAATTCCGATTCCCGATACCCCATCTCCAGGCCCAGCAGTTCCTTATGGCCCTTGTCTGTCACCCCCAAGCTGACCAACAGGCACTGC
>NZ_JACJRS010000083.1 GCF_014697375.1 Phormidium sp. FACHB-1136 | reverse complement strand
GAGCCAACTTTGATTCAATCCCATCCCAACTACCAGACCCTCCTGAACTACGGGGTTATCGCCGCATAGACTGGGATCACAGCCTCCTAAATCTGTCCGGAGTGTTGGGGAGTCGGAGTTGATCTGGAAACCGTTGTGGTTACACCTCAAAGACTAGGGGCTGAAAGACGATCCCGAACTGGCTATCGACGATGGAGCTTTTGGATTCTGGCAAGCCCTGCCCCAGGTGTTACCCACCACAAAAAACCAACGCTGTTGTGCTTCAAATTTGAATTGGCGAATGTCAATTGGGTCGATGCCTTGAGAGAATTGCAACGGCAAAAAGAGGGGATTTTGGACTCCTCCCCATGCCCTTAGCTATGGCAAAAACGCTGGTCTAGACCTCAATGGCCTGTCCTTAGGGATCCTCAAAGCCTAGGCCACCGGGGCTGAGTTGGGTTTTGGCAAAATCTTGGGCGCGGGCAATGCGGATGGTGTCGGGGCTAGCATAGGCTACCTCTGGCCAGTCCTCGGTGGGGCCATCGGCGGGGGGGCGGGCCATCAGGTCAGCAATGCGGAGTTGGGTGGGTCGCATTTGCAGGGCCATAATTCGGCGGTTACGATCGCCGCTAAATCCGGCGTGGGCCATGCCGCGTAATCGTCCCCAGACAATCACATCGCCATCGGCTAGGAGGGCGCTACCGGGATTGGTGTCGCCTAGGATGACGATGGTGCCCCCATGGCGAATATCGATCCCTGAACGTACTGTAGTTTGCAGGTAGAGGGGATCGACCTGGGGTCGTCCAGCCTGAGGAGGAGCCTGCACCAGATGATCGACCGCAGCCAGTTGCTCGACGGAATACCCAGCGGTGACCGCAGCCAAGGCGGTTTGACGACGGCTCGTGACGACCCGCTTTAGGGTGATGGCAAACTCATGCAGGGTTTCCGCGAGGGTCTGAAGTTGGCGCACATCTAGCAGCCGATCCCCCCCTTGCAGGTACAGATCTATCTGGGGTTCTCGATCCGTTGTGGTGGCCTCTAGACGCTGGCGCAGTTGTTGCAAAACCGCCGCCCAGGAAATCGTATTCCCGTCCCCATCGACATCGGGAGGAAGCGCCAGCCAAAGATGCACCCCATCACTTTTGAGTTGCACCTGACCATAGCTGGGGGTGGGCGGTGCGGCGGCCAAGTCGGGAATGGTGGGCACATCAGCATCATGGCCCAATACGTTGTTGGCCAAATTGTCCGTCACGTCGCTCGCCAAATCATTAGAAAAATCCGACATCATAATCGAACCGATGGATCGCCTTGCACCTGGGCTATCTGTTGCCCCGCCTTAGTCTATCAGGTTCTTTCTAGGGCGGTGGCCCAGGCCGTGGGCGTTTTCCGTGCAGGATTGGGAATGGCGGCAATGCTTCACCCTCTCCACGCACCAGCCCTACCACATCCATCCCAAATTGAGATGAAAACCGGGCATGACATCGCCACAGTCCACTGCCTGGGGGGAATCTAACACCACCACAGCTTGACCAGGACGATAAACCTCCACCTGCCGATCCTGGGGGTTAATCAGCACCCCTAATCGCACCCCTAGTCGTTGGTATTCCTGCATTTTTTCTCGCAGAGGCTTGAGGGGATCGGTGGCCGACCGTAGCTCAATCACAAAGTCGGGCACCACGGGAATAAACCCCACAATGTCGATGCCGTCCAGGCGGGATTTTTCAATCCACGACACATCCGGGGAGAGCTTGCCTCCGCCCAGGGCCGTGAAATCATAGCCGCAGGAGGAATCAAAGGCACGGCCCAGCCGGGTTTGACGATTCCACAGCCCCACCTCCATCACTAAGTCAAAATTTTTCTCACTGCTCTCGCCACCCGTTGGAGCCATGACTATCAACGTTCCATCCTGATGTAATTCCAGCCGCAAATCGGGATTATCCATGCAGAGCTGATCAAACTCCTCCAGCGTCACCTTCAAGGCCACATGGCTGACATCCAGTAGCAGTGGACGGTGGTGATTTAGGGATGGGATGGGCGTGGTGGTGGTCATCGCTTAAAACAGGGTGCATTGGCCGTGGTGGCGCAGCAGGTGATCGCACAGGACGAGGGCCATCATCGCTTCCACCATGGGCACGGCGCGGGGCAATACGCAGGGGTCGTGGCGGCCACGGGCGGCGAGGACGGTGGCTTCGCCGCTGTTGGTGACGGTGTTTTGGGGTTTGCGAATGGTGGCCGTGGGTTTGAAGGCGGCGCGGATGATGATGTTTTCGCCGTTGGAAATGCCGCCCTGGGTGCCGCCGGATCGGTTGGTGCGGGTGCGGAGGTGGCCGTTTTCGTCGGTGTAATACTCGTCGTTGTGTTCACTGCCCGTCAACAGGGTGCCCGCAAAGCCAGAACCCAGCTCAAAGCCCTTGCTGGCCGGAAGGGACATCACCCCCTTGGCCAAGTCGGCCTCCAGTTTGTCGAACACCGGATCCCCTAGGCCGATGGGCACCCCACGGGCCACGCATTCCACCACGCCGCCGATGGAATCCCCTTGGTCGCGGATGGCTTCGATGCGAGCGATCATGTGCTCGGCAGCTTCGGCATCGGGGCAGCGCACAATGTTGCTCTCCACCTGGGCCAGAGTGACGGTTTCAGGGTCTACGGTGCCCTCCAAATCCTGGATACGCTTGACATAGCCGATGATCTCCACCCCGGCCACCTGCTGAAGAATTTTCTTGGCCACGGCCCCCGCCGCCACTCGGCCAATAGTTTCCCGTGCGGAGGATCGTCCGCCGCCCTGGTAGTTGCGGAAACCGTATTTGGCATCGTAGGTGGCGTCGGCGTGGGAGGGGCGATAGGTGGTGGCCATTTCGCTATAGTCTTGGGGGCGGGTGTCTTGGTTGCGCACCAGGATGGAAATCGGCGTCCCTAACGTTTTGCCCTGAAACACGCCGGAGAGAATTTCGCAGCGGTCGCTCTCCTTGCGGGGGGTGGTAATTTTGCTTTGGCCCGGTCGCCGCCGATCTAGCTCCGCCTGGATTTCCTCCACGCTCAGATCTAGCCGGGGCGGACAGCCATCAATTACCACCCCCACGCCGCCACCGTGGGATTCGCCAAAGGTGGTCATGCGAAATAGCTGCCCAAAAGTACTGCCCATAGGATCGATATTGCCAGAATTGAAGGGGTAAGGTTTCTCGATCCTACTATTTTGCTTCCCTCCCTGGGGAGTTTCCTAGGGAGTCTCTTCGGGCCGAGTCTCAAGCTTGAGGAAGTAGCGGGGATTCATGGCCCGTCCGTTGCGATAGATGCCGTAGTGCAGGTGTGGCCCAGAGGAACGCCCGGTATTGCCTAGGTGGCCGATCACGTCTCCCCGCTGCACGCGATCCCCTAGTTTGACCGTCATGGTGGACAGATGGGCATAGAGGGTTTCGTAGTGGTAGCCATGGTCGATTTTGATATGGTTGCCATAGCCCCGATCATAGTCGGCCTTCACCACAACACCATCGGCGGTGGCCAAAATCGGCTGACCCACTGGCCCCGCAAAGTCAATGCCTTCATGCACCTCGTAGCTCCGGCCCCCAAAGGGGTTCGACCGTAGCCCAAACTCCGAGGATACCTTAATCTCCCCCGCCACAGGCTTGCCATCGGGGAACGCCGCCCGCTGGTCAGACTCGGCCTCTAGGGTGGCCTCTAGGGCAGGGCGCACATCCGTCGCCAACACCGCCGACAGGGCCGGAAGCTGCCGCTGGGCCGTGGCTAACATCAGTTCGGGTGGAGCCTCCAGGGCTTGCCCACCCTGGGGTGTCGATTCAGGATTGGGGGAAAGTGCATCCCACTCCACCTCCGATACCCCGGCCCGATGCTTGAGCACTCGAATCTCGCTGCCGATGACGTTGAGTTCCGTTAGCACCTCACTGGCGGTATCCGTGAGCGCCTGGTTTTGCTGGGCCAATTGCCAGTTGTGGTACGCCAACCCCGCTATGGTGGCCATGGGCACCCCCACCGCTAATATCCCTGTGGCCAATGCGACCCACGGATTTAGGGTTAGGGTAATCGGTACCTTGCCCGTTGCCGTAATCAATACGGTGTAGGGTTTGGGTTGACGAAGAGCCATGGTAGAGGCGTCCTGATGAAGGAATGTTAAGTTGCCATTATACGGGGATCAAGGCTTCTGCACAAATTCAGGCTTACCTTGCAGAAAAACTAGATTCTCCCATGCTCGGCCTCATTTCTAGATTTCCACACGGGTGCGCCGCCCTGCATCCTGTCCTCGTGATGGCTAGGGTAGACGTTCTGAACCGTTGCGGCTGATGCGTGAAGGTGGCAAATTCCCGAGGAGGTCAGACCCGCACCCTAGCGGCGAAACAAGCCGATGACCCCTAAGCACAGACTTAGGCTCAAGGCTTTGACCTCAAAGGCACTTCAGATGGTGAAGGCTGAAGTGTTGATCGGGGTCAACCCACACTTCTACGGGCTGAAATCCGGCCTCCATGGCTAGGAGTTGGAACTCCTCAACGGTGTATTTATAGGAATATTCCGTGTGGAGGGTTTCGCCTTGCCTAAAGGGAATTTCCCTATCGTCGAGGTGAACCCGTTGATCGCCCAGGCTAACGATGGCCATTTCGATCCGTCCAGCGGCTTCGTTGTAGTGGGCTTGGTAGCTAAACTGGCGCAGGTCGAAATCGGCCCCCAGTTCTCGGTTAATGCGGGTGAGCAGGTTGAGGGCAAAGGCGGCAGAGATCCCTTGGGCATCGTCGTAGGCGGGTTCTAGGATGGCGGCGGATTTTTTCAGGTCTACCCCCACGATTAATTCCCCCAGCACCGCCACGGTTTTGAGGAAGGCGACGGCCTCGGCAGGCTCTAGGTTGCCAATGGAGGAACCGGGGAAAAAGCCAAGGGTGGGGCGGTGGTGCAGTTCCGGCACCTGATCTAAGGGCAGGGGTTGGGTATAGTCGGCGCAGAGGGCGATGGTGTCGAGGCCGTCAAAATCTTGCTGGAGGGCGAGGCAAGATTCCTGGAGGTGCTGGCGGGAAATATCCACCCCCACATAGGTATGCACCTGCGGGGCCGCCTGGAGCAAAATCCTAATTTTTTGACTGCTGCCGCTGCCGAGTTCTACCAACACCCGATGGTTGAGGGCACGGGCGATGTCCTTGGTGTGGGCGCGGAGGATGGCCATCTCGGTGCGAGTGAGGTAGTACTCCGGCAGTTGACAGATGGCATCGAAGAGCTCAGACCCTCGTTTATCGTAGAGAAACTTGGCCGACAGCGCCTTTTGGGGCTGGGCCAACCCCTGCAACACGGCACTGCGAAAATCTTCCACGGGGGGATGGAAGTCGTATAGTTTCACGAATTGGGGCTGGGCCTGAAAACGCTCACCAGAGGACATAACTAACCTTAGAGTTCAGTGGGACGACTCCAACGCCTAGGCCATGGGGTTGAGCCAAGCCTGAGCTAGGGCAAGGGTCTGATCCTGGCGCGATGACCGTGGAATCAGAATCGCCCGGACGGAGCCCCCCTTACTATCATCCCCCAGGATGAACCCGGTCAGCGTCGTCGAGGAAGATTCTCAGCAGATGATCAAGGCATAGCCTTGCCCGATCCCCCTGAACCCGTTAGTCACTGGTTTTGACGGCTTCTAACATGCGGGAGAAGTAGAATTGGGTTTTGGTCATGGCACGGCGTTCGATTGTCCAGCCGCTAGATTCTAGGATGGCGACGATATCGGCCTCTCGGTGCAGGTAGGCGCGGGTGGTTTTGCTGGGGCCAGGGAAGAATTCGCCGACCTTTTTCAGAAGGGTATAGCAGGGGGTTTTAGGCGCAAAGCTGAGGATCAGGCGCGATTCGGTCAGGGAACTGAGGTGCTGGATCATGCCCTCTACCTGTTCTTTGGGGTAGTGGATCAACACGTCTAGGCAGATCACGGTGTGGTAGCGTCCTGAGAGTTCTTCGAGATCCTTAACCTCAAAAGTAGGAACATTTTCGCCCTTGAGCGTTTCCTCGGCCCGCTTTTGGGCTTCTTCCACCATTTTGGCCGAAATATCGCTGGAATAGACCTTTGCGCCCTCCTGGGCTAGGGGAATGGAGAGACTGCCCACCCCACAACCCGCATCGCAGCAGGTGATGTCCTTTAGGTTGCCGTCGGCCTTCAGCCAGTCCAGCAGGGTATCGACGGTTTTTTGGTGGCCCTTGCGAATGTCGAGCTGAACTTTGTTAACGTCGCCATCGCCGTAGATGCGCCGCCAGCGGTCGAAGCCCGTGGCGTTGAAGTAGTCGCGGACTACGGTTTTATCGTCGGTTTTGTCGTTGGTCAGCGTCATGGCGGCAGGAATGGGGCGGTTGATAACTTCTGTAAAATCTTATGACGTTTTGCTACTGGCTTCCACCCTCGACATGATTTGCAACCTTTGACAGGCAAGTACTGGGCGGCAGGAATCCCATGGTCTGATGCCGTGAGCCCGCCACCCTTACGCGAAGTAGGATGCCCCCCAGTGCCCCCTCCCCTGGTGGGAGAGGGCGCTGGGGCTAGGAAAAGCGTTCGGGGCTAAATGGCCAGCCCCAACTGCACGCCTAGGAAGGCATGGATGAACATTATCCCCAGGGCAACGGTGCCCAGGTAGGCGTGAACGGTGCGCAGGGCGGGCTGTCCGCCGCCGAATTTGGTGATAGAAATCGCCCCATTGGTGGCCAACAGACCGATGACTAGGGTGCCCGTCCAAAAGTGGGCGCTTTCAAACAGGGGTTGGCCCTGCATCACCAAGGACAACACGCCCCCGGTGTAGCCCAGGGTGATAAAGGTGAACATCCACAGGGCGAGGCGCTTGTGAATGGTGCGCTGCTCGGCCATTTTTTCGGCATCGCTGCCCAGACGCCCCTGCCACCCGGCCCAGGCGGTGTAGGAACCCATGACAAAAATCACAATGCCCATCATTAGGGGGTGGCCCCAGTGGACGATGGGCTCTGGGGTGCCAAAGCCCGCAAACCAGTCGGCAATGGGCTGCAAAATGCCACGAATCGTTTCAACCATCGATTTCTCCTAAGACACTCTCCTAAACTGCGTTCAACGCATGGGTTGCCGTGAACTCTCCTACCCTGCCATATTTTTTGGCCCCTAGGGATTATTTTGCAATGGGAACGCTTGATCCCCTAGGGCGGCGGCGGGGGCAGCGGTTTGATACAGTCGATACAGGCATTCCCCGATATTTCTATGGCTGGCTCTGATCCCTATTTCTTCGCTCCGGGTGTGCTGTGGAGCAAAATTCAGCACCAGACCCACCACGCCCTGGCCTGCGGGGCGCTCCAGCCGATCCGAACGGAGTATGAGTTTGTCGAGCAAGGGGGAATGCGTTTTTTGGTGCGCGTGTTGGCTAATCTAGCCCTGAAGGAACAAGCCAACCAGGCCCAACGAAAGCAGCAGCAAAACGGCCAGCCCGTCAACCCCTTTTTGCCCTACGACCCCAACCTGTTTGTGGCGGATTTATCCGCCAGTCACCTATGTTTGCTGAATAAGTACAACGTGGTGGATCACCATATTTTGATAGTCACCCGTGCCTTTGAAGAACAGGACACCTGGCTAACTCAGGCCGATTTCGATGCCCTCGCCCTGGGAATGGCGGAAATCGACGGGCTGGCCTTTTACAACGGCGGACGCCTCGCCGGAGCTAGCCAACGCCATAAGCATCTGCAACTGGTGCCACCGCCCCTCTGTCCCGATGGCAGTCCGTTACCCGTGGATCAGGCCATTGGCCAACTGTCGTTAGAACTCTCGGCAGATCAGATCTCGATCCATCAACATCCCCATTTCCCCTTTCGCCACGCCCTTGCCGGACTGAGTGGAGAACCACCCACCGCCGAGGAGTTGCTGACCACCTACCACGCCCTCATCGACCACCTAGGGGCCAACCGCCAAGCCGCCGCCGCCGACTTTCCCTACAATCTGCTGGCCACCCGCCGCTGGATGATGGTGGTGGGCCGTCGCCAAGAACATTACCAGTCTATCCCGGTCAATTCCCTGGGGTTTGCGGGGTCGCTGCTGGTGAAAAACCAAGACCAATTGGCCCTCCTAAAAGCCCTCGGCCCGATGACCATTCTGCAAGGGGTCGCGACGAGTTTAGACGAGCCCGCTTAGGTTCCCTGGCTTTCCGTGGCTTTGGAACTGGCAGCCAGGGCGATGGCGGCGGGGTAAATGCGGTGTTCCTGGGTTTGGATGCGGGCTTGCAGGCTGTCAGCGGTATCTCCGGGCAGCACGGGCACCACGGCTTGGATAATAATGGGGCCGCTATCCACCTTCAGTTCCACATGGTGAACGGTGCAGCCAGAGAGTTTGACCCCGGCGGCCAGGGCCTGTTCGGTGGCGTGGATGCCCGGAAAACTGGGCAGCAAACTGGGGTGGATGTTCAAAACTTGGCCAGGGAAAGCATCGATGAGTACCTGGGTAACGCAGCGCATCCAGCCCGCCATAATCACCCAATTGGCTCCGTGGGCTTGCACGGTTTGAATGATGGCTTGGTCGAGGGCTTCGCGGCTGGGATAGTGGCGATGGTTGAGCAACACCTTGGGTAGACCCAACCGCTCCGCCCGTTCCGCCACCTTGGCCTTGGGGTTGTTGTAGATCACCACCTGAATGTGGGCGTGCAAATCTCCCTGGGTGATGGCCGTAGCGATAGCCTCCAGGTTGCTGCCATGACCAGAGGCGAGAACTGCTAACTTCAGTGGCTCCGAAAACCGGGGCCAAGGCGATGGCGGCGGCGGGGACACAATAGCCAGGTTGGGGTCAAGCATCATTGGTGACCTTGAACGGAGAACACAACGTCAATGACGGCCATCATCCTAGCGGCAATCGGGCCAGAATGCTCAATTTCTCAGGATTCCGTAGGATGTCATGGGTAAAACTATCCGCCTTGCCAAAGGCTCAGCGATAACCATTCCCGTAGGGTGCCGTGGACGAAGCCATGCAACCACCCCCAACCCTCCGCCACCATACCCTTCGTAGGGGCACGGTTCCTGGCCTTTCCGTCCCCAACCCTCCGTCACCCAAAAGTTAGGGCTACAGTAAGAAAAGCAGTCCCAAGAGGTAAACCCATGGATCACGCTGACCAAAACGATAACCCCATGGGGGGCGATCCCCTCGGTCTGCCCCTGCATCGACTCGGACAAGGACTCAGGCAAGGACTGGGCCAAGGGCTGGGTCTGGATAGCCACAGTTTGGCCCAGTTCATTGAAGCGAGGGACGGCATTTCTAAACCTTGGCTGCTAGTGCTGCTACGCCTCACCATGCTGCAAGAGCGCAAGGATACCCT
The DNA here is from genome assembly GCF_014697375.1 of Phormidium sp. FACHB-1136. GTDB lineage: Bacteria > Cyanobacteriota > Cyanobacteriia > Phormidesmidales > Phormidesmidaceae > Nodosilinea. The sequence continues at coordinate 15,214 of NZ_JACJRS010000083.1, read as the reverse complement.
GGCTCCAGAGACCTATATGCGTGAACTCAGCCAACTCCACGGGGAACTGATGGGCCTAGGCGAATGGTGGGTGGGCCTTGAGGATGAGGTGTTTAACCCTTGAGGATGGCCTAGGTAGATCAGGCGTCCCTAGCCGAGGGCTGAAGCCCCTTGGTGGCACTGTGGTGATTCAGTCGATTTGACCGATCAGAGTTCGGGGCTAGGGCTTAAAATCAAGCGATACGTTTGGTGCGGCGGCTCCCTTGCCGAGGAGGAACCCATGGCGATTATTGCCCTCAAAGCTTGGTATCTAGAAGCCTACGAGCCTCTACGCGACCTGGAAAAGCGGCCCTACGATCTGCGGCTGAGCAAAAATAGCCTGCTGAAGTCGGCCCTGCGGGCGGATTTTTTAGACGACAGCGACACCGTGAGGCAAAGTGCCTGGTTTCAGCGCTACCTGGATGGCGAGGTGGTGGAATTTTACATCGAAGGCAGCGGCGGCTATGCCATCGCCAACATCGACCTGATCAGCCACGAAATTTACTTCACCAAGCGAGAGGTGATGGCCCACCTCGACCCCATCATCTACTTCTGCTACCAAGCCGACTACAGCCCCTCGGCGGAACTGCTGCACCAGGGGTTAACCGATGCCATCGCCAATCTCAACGCCAAATCCCGTGTGCCGCTCACCCTCGAAGTGGGGCACCGCCTCAGTGAAGGCCCCGCCCGTTTAAACAGTCGCCTCACGCGCAAAATGGCCAAGGCGCTGCTGTTTGTGGCCGATGGCACCCCCATTCTAGAATCCGCTGGCGACCCTAAAATTGCCATTCCCAGCCCCCATGTTTGCGTGGAAATGGGCTATGCCCTACAAGCCAAACCACCCGAACAAATTCTGCTGGCCCAAATGGAGCGGCCCGACATCTCTGGGCAATATCCCTTTGATTTGCCTGCCCAAAATCGCCTCACCTTCAAAACCGCCGAGGATTTGTCCCGCCAGTTGCCAGATCGCCTGAAGCAACAACTGGCTCGATTTAATTTGTGGGCCTAATTGATAGTTCTAGGATCGGGAATTGTGTTTACCAAGTCGTGGGCTGAAACGTAGCGTCGTTGGCAATTTCCATGGCATCCCCGCGCTGGCGAATGACAAACAACCCCTGCTGGTAGGCGTAGCGATCTACATTTTCATCAATTTCAATGCCCGCTACGGCTCCATATAGTTGATAGTCATTGAAGTGAATAAAGGATTGCTTAAACCGTCCCAGTTTCTCTAAAAAATACTCCACATCCCGCCGAGCCAACCGCGACTTGACCTCAATGGCCACCGCCACGTCGCCATCGATGGCAAAAATATCGATTTCCATGGGGGCGGTAGGACGTTTTGACTTCATGCGACGGTAGGTTTCCTGTACCCCAATACCCCGCTCCTGAAAGAGTTGGATCACCGCTGGTTCGACCAAGTTTTCCACAAATTGGCCCCAGCGTTCCCCCAACCGAGCCGATTCCTGGTTCGCCTGGGCCGCAATTCGCTCAATCCGTGCTAGCCGCCGCTCAGCCTCCGCCGCTCGCCGATCTGCTTCCGCTGACCGCTGTTCTGCCTTCGCTGCAAGCTCTGCCAACTGGTGATCAAGGGCGGCAGAACGTTGCTCAGCTTCGGCGGCAAAGGTGGCCAACTGGTGATCAAGGGCGGCGGAACGTTGCTCAGCGGCAGCAGAACGTTGTTCGGCTTCGGCGGCAAAGGTGGCCAACTGGTGATCAAGGGCGGCGGAACGTTGCTCAGCAACCTGTTGGGACGTGCGGAACAGGTCGTAAATATCCTGAATAGTGACAGGTTCAGACATGGCGAACTTAACGGTAGACCTACATCGATTATGCCCCAAGCCATCCTGTCCCATCGGTGGGCGTAGGCTATGATGACTCCGTCGCCGCGCCATGTTGAGTCCAGACATTTATTGAGGTTGCCATGCTCGATACCCCGGATTTGCTGAGGCTGTTGCATCCGTTCTTAGCCGTGATTTGGGTCATGCCGTTGATTGGCGTAGCCACCTACTTCGCCATCCAAACCCGACAACGACGACTGGCGGTAAATACCAAGGCCAAGACCCGCATCAATCCCCTGGTGGGCACCGATCATGTACGAGTAGGGCGCTGGCTGGCGGGGTCGGTGGTGGGGCTGGTGCTGCTGGGGCTGGCCCATCCCATCATCAAAACCCTGATTCGGGAGCAGGTGTGGGCTAGCGATCCGTTTCGGGTCGTGTTTGTGGCGTTGGTCTACGGCTTTACCCTGGCGGCGGTGGTGGTTTTGTACCGAGCTCGCACCGCCCAATGGCGGGGGCTATTCGCCACCCTCACGGGTCTGGGGCTGTGGCTGTTGGGAATGCAGCCCGGTGTGTTTCGGCGAGGCCAGGAGTGGTATGTGTCCCATTTTTACCTGGGCATGGTGGCGGCGATGCTGATGATTTTTGCCCTCGCTACCCTGCCGGAAATCTACACCTCCAAACGCTGGCGCTTAACCCATGCCGCCCTCAATACCGTCGCGGTGTTGCTATTTATTAGCCAGGGCATTACGGGGGTGCGCGACCTGCTAAGCATTCCCCTCCATTGGCAGGAGCCTTACATTTATCAATGCGATTTTGCCAACCGCACCTGCCCTTAGGGAGCCATGGTCGGTAAAGATAGTCTGCGGACTAGGTGCCTGCGCTGCCAAGGTTAGCTCTCAGACTAAATCCGGCTTATTTGCCCCCGGTATTAGCGGGCGAGGAGACCTCGCCCCTACGGTTTACTGGGCTGGGAATCGGGACTATCCAACTCGGATTTGGTATCAGACATAGGGCGCAGGGTGAAAAGATCGCTGGGGTGATCTAACAACTGCTGCCCCCCGGCCTGGATGAGTTCTTGGCGGGAACCATAGCCCCACAGCACCCCCACGGGCCAAACTTGATGGCGTAGAGCACCGATGATGTCGTAGCGGCGATCCCCCACCATCACCGTTTCCGCCGCCGCTAGGTTCGACTGGGCCAGAGCATGGGCAATCAGATCGCCCTTGTCGGAACGGGTGCCGTCTAGCTCGCTGCCGTAGACCTCCTGAATATAGGCATTCAAGCCAAAGTGAGTCACAATTCGTTCGGCAAACACCCGTGGCTTAGAGGTGACTACATACAATGAACCTTGTTCTGCTAGGGCAGAGAGGGCTTCTAAAATACCGTCATAAAGGTGATTTTCAAACAAACCCACGGTGGAAAAACGGTCTCGGTAGGCGGTAATGGCGGCGTCTATCAGGGGATCTTCCGCCGGACAATGGAGCAGTTGACTGATCCCCTCGCGCAACGGTGGGCCAATCAGTAATCGTAGGGTGTCGTCATCGGGAATGGGCTGATCAACGGTGCTTAGGGCATGGCGGAGACAGGCTAAAATCCCCTCCTGGGGATCCGTAAGGGTACCATCGAGATCAAACAAAACATTCATCGCCTCACCTCCTAGCGTATAAACAGCGTGAACACACAGACAATTCACCCACAGTATGGTGACCTGCCATGGCAGGGGCGGCTAGGCTGTCATTGGCGGTAAGGAGGATTGGCATGGTGGATCGAAAAAAACTGGCGACCCTTGGACAACGGTTGGGGGGGCCGGGGCTAGCCCTGGGGTTGATGATAGCGCTGGGCTGGGCGGTGGCCACCTTCCCAGCGTTCACCCTTTGGGATCAGGCGGTGCTGCTAGGGCTGCATCGCTATGCCACCCCTAGGTTGGATCGGGCGGCGCTGTGGTTCACCGATCTGGGTACCGTGTGGGGCGTGCTGCCGGGGACAATTTTCCTAGGGGGAGTGATGATCTGGCAGCGGCAGCGGCAACAGGCCACGTTCTTGATTCTGGCGATGCTAGGGGCGTTACTGCTAAATCTGGGACTGAAAGGACTGTGGCAACGGGCGCGGCCTCAATTGTGGGAGGGAATCCCGTTTTTGCCCGACCACAGTTTTCCCAGCGGCCATGCCACCCTGTCGATGGCCTTTTTTCTGGCGGTGATGCTGATCAGCCAAACCAGCCCCCACCGTCGCTGGATTGTCCTCCTAGGAGGACTCTTGGCCCTGTTGATTGGGCTCAGTCGTCTCTACCTAGGGGTACATTACCTCAGCGATGTGGTGGGGGGCTGGCTGTTGGCCCTCGGCTGGACGGTGGGCCTATATCGGGCGATGTTTCCGCCAGTTTTACCCCAGGTCGGTGACGACAATGCCGGGTAGGGCGTTTAGCTCCTGATCACTCAGGGGAATGCCGCCATAGAGAGAGGCCATCCGGGCCAGGGCTCCGGTGAAGGCTGCATTGTAGTCTAGGGCCACTTCGTTGGTGAAGTAGTTACTACGCACATCCTCGTAGGCGAAGTCGTTCGGAGACGATGGCCCACCCACCAAACCGCCATAGAGAATGTAATCATTCGGGGCGGGGTCGTTGATGTTGGTGGTACCGGAGGCGGCTCGATGGTGGGGATTGAGCGGGGAATTTTCGCCAAAGCCAACCATGTAGCTGGCGTTGCGCGGGTTATCCCCCAGGATGTAGTCAATTTGGCGGGTGGCAAAGGCGTCGTACCGACCATTGGGATCGTTGACGGTATCGGCATAGACCCCCGCCAAAAAGGCCGTGTTGGCGGCATAGCGCAGAGAACCCCATTGACTCAGCCATGCCAGCCCCCCTTGGGTATAGGTGGCACTACTGCCGCCCGGTAGCCAGCTATTGAGCCAATTTTCGACATCGGTGCGGTAGCGGCTGTTGTTGGTTTCCTGGGCCAGCAGAATGGCCGTACCGTAGGACTTGTCATCCCAGGACTGCGTCCAGCCAGGGCCAATGCCTTGGTATGCGGCCTCGGCCTTGGCTAGGTAGCTAGAGTCGTTGGAACCTTTGGCTTGGAGCGCCTTGTGTAGCCAGGTGGCCCCCCAGGCCAGTTCATCCTGGTAGCCACTCCAGGAATTGTAGAACTGGGCACTGGCCGGAATGGAACTGGAGTAGGTACCTCGGTAGGTATCAGCGAAGGTATAGAGTTGTTGGGCATTGGTGAGCAGGGTATCGGCATAGATCGCATTCACTGACCGGAAGAGAATAGATGCCGAAGCCAATGCTGCCGCCGCCTCTGCCGCCAAGTCGCTGCCGGGACGGTTGGGGGTGATGGCAAAGGCAGGTCGCGCCATGGTCATCGTTTCTGGGGCACCCCAATAGCTATGATCGAGGGCACCATCTCCCACCTGCCCCCAAAACGCTTGGGTCACTCCATTTTGGGTGACATGGGCCTTGAGGATGTAGTCCGTCCCCCACTTGATGGCGGCGAGGGCATCGTCTAACTGCCCCATTTGGGCGTAGGCGTCGCCATACTGCACCACCCCCCAGCTCAGCATCGTCATCGATGACGCCATGGGTAGGCCAAATTTCACATGGTCGCCCGCGTCGTAGTAACCACCACTGAGGTCGATGCCCACATCCGCCCCATCATTGAGGGCTGAGTCTCCCCGCCAAGCAATGCGGTTGTTGTCTGGCAACACCCCAGAACGCTGAGCTTCATAGAACAGGAAGGACTTTTGCAGCGCCTCGCCATAGTTAAACCGTCCCGATAGCTCAGACCCATACCCAGGGGAGGGATCGGGCGTTGGATCAGGGATTGGGTCAGGCACGGGATCCGGCGTCGGGTTGGGCGTTGGATCGGGCGTTGGATCGGGGACTGGAGCGGGCGTTGGATCCGGCGTCGGGTCAGGCACGGGTTCGGGCGCGGGATCCGGCGTCGGGGCAACGCCGCCACCAGACGGCCCTAGCGTGACGCCATTGAACACATAGCTTGTCGGGATGACGGTATCGCCATTCAACTTAGTGGCCTGCAATCCAAAGGTGATCTTGCCCCCCGCTGGAATGGTTTGGTTCCAGCCCAGGTTCTCGACTTGAAGGCCATTTTGGGTGCTCAGGAGGTTGGCATTCCAAAGACCGTCAAGGCGGAAATTGGTTCCGAAGGCCAGCGTCCACCCTGTGATTGCCGTACTGCCCAAGTTCTCGATCACCACATTGGCAACAAAGCCCGCACCCCAATCGTTGTCTACCACAAAGCTAACCGCAACCGCTGGCCCAGGAGGCGGGACTGGTGTAGGCGCAGGCGTGGGTGTTGGTTCTGGAACTGGATTGAGTTCGGGCGTGGGTTCGGGTTCGGGCGTGGGTTCGGGCGTGGGTTCGGGCGTGGGTTCGGGCGTGGGTTCGGGCGTGGGTTCGGGTTCGGGTGTCGGCTCCGGCTCTGGAGCGGGCTCTGGAGCGGGCTCTGGGGTCGGTTCGGGTTCGGGCTCCGGGGTCGGTTCGGGTGTCGGCGTTCCCGCTACGGGGACACCATTTAAGGTGAGATCCGACACGACAGGAGTAACCCCAATAGACCCTTGGCCATTAAAGCCAAAGGTAATGCTCTGTCCAGGGGCCAACGAACCATTCCAGGCCGCATTGGTAATAACAAAGCTGCCATTGGATCCCTGCTGAAGCGTAGCGCTCCACAGATTCGTAATTTGGAAGGGGGCATGAAAGGTGATTTCCCACTCGGTTAGGGGTTGAACACCTAGATTCGTGATGGTGATTTCGGCAGTGAAACCGGATCCCCAGTCGTTCTTGACAGTAAATTCAGCCGCTTGCATGGCATTTCTGAGGTAATAGATGTGCTGGAAATCCTGTGCTCGCGTGTCTGCTTGCTACCAGTGTGACGATTCTGACGTAAAGGATGTTTCATACTTCAGACCTTTTATTTGAGGATCAGGAGAATAATTGAAAGAGTTGCCCCAAAACTCTGTGGATCCACTTGCTCTACATTCACTGAAAGAGGTTAGCCGCACGTCACCATCGCGGCGTCTACTGCGCGATAGGTAGGCCATCAGCACAAAAAAAGTCCGCACAGTGCCCAATCAGATGGAAGGTGCACAACATCGACGCAAAAAACAACGCCCGATCAGTGGGAGGTTGTACAAGCGCGATATTCATCGCTATCGACTGCACAAACCGCTGATTCAGGCGTTGTCCTGGGATGGTCGGATAGTTTCGGGAGGGATCGCCCTCCCCTCGTCAACAACGGGAGCCTGGAGAATTAGCTCGCATCCGCTGTGGCTAGGATTTTCTCGGTCAGTTTTTCCGGCACGGGGTCAAGGTGGTCATAGGCCCACTTAAAGAAGCCCACGCCCATGGTGAGGGAGCGCAGTTCCAAAATCATGGTCTGCATTTCTGCCTGGGGCACATAGCCCGTCACCACATCCCAACCGGGCCAGTCGGCCTTGCCCTCATAGCCGAGGATTTGGCCGCGCCGACCGCTGACCAGCTTCAGCACGTTGGAGGTGTAGACACTGGGCACAGAAATTTCCACATGGGCGATGGGTTCGAGCAGGGTGGGGCCACCGATGGGCAAGCCCTCGGTCATGGCGAGGCGGGCAGCTTGGCGGAAGGCGTTGTCGGAGCTATCGACCGTGTGGTAAGAGCCGTTGGTGAGGGTCACGGCGATATCCACCACCGGATAGCCCAGGGGGCCACGGTTGAGGAATTCCCGCACGCCGTTTTCGACGCTGGGGATGTACTGCTTGGGCACCACGCCGCCGACGATGGTGTCGTTGAAGGCAAAGCCCTCGCCCCTAGGCAGCGGTTTGATGGACAGATACACATCGCCAAACTGGCCGTGGCCGCCGCTTTGGTGCTTGTAGCGCCCGTGGACGGTGTCCACCGCCTGCCGAATGGTTTCCTTGTAGGGCACCTGGGGCAGATGGGTAGCCATGGGCAGGTTGTACTTGCGGCCCAGGCGATCAATGGCCAAATTGAGGTGCACATCCCCTTGGCCCCAGAGGATAACTTCGTGGGTATCGCCGTGCTGTTCCCAGGCCAGGGAGGGATCTTCCTCTAGGAGTTTGCCGATGGCGGCGCTGAGTTTTACCTCGTCGCTGCGTTTTTCCGGCGTCACCGCTAGGGCATAGACCGGGTCAATGGCCGGAGCCTTGGGCAGGGGTTCGGCACTGTTGCCATTGGTGGTGAGGGTATCCCCGGTTTTGGCATTTTCTAGGCGAGCGATAGCCACAATTTGCCCCGCTACCGCCTGGGAGAGGCTGTTTTGCTGGTTGCCCATCAGGTCGTAGAGGCCGCCCATGCGTTCGCCATTTAGGCCGTCGCCATCGCGCAGGGCACCCCGCCACAGCCGCACCAGGGAAAGCTTGCCGCCCTGGGGCGTGTAGTAGGTCTTCAGCACCTGGGCCAGGGGCACATCCCCCGCCTTGATGCCGCGATTTTCGCAGGTGGCGTCGGGTTCTGGAGCTTCCTTCACCAGGGCATCTAGCAAAGGCCGCACACCGTAGTCACTCGATGCTACGCCGATGAACACGGGCACGATCAAATCCGCCCCCAGTTCCATCTTCAGGTCTTTGACGATTTCCTCCTCTGGCGGCGCGATTTCCTCCAGCAGTTCTTCCAGAAGATGATCGTCATAGTCGGCCAAGGCTTCCAGCATTTCGGTGCGGGCGGCCTGCTCCTCCGCCTGAAGCGCGGCTGGCAGAGGCACCGGATCCGCCGGGGCACCGGGATGGTAGTGGTAGGCTTGCTCCGTGACTAGGTCGATAAAGCCCACCAGGTCTTGATTTTGGCGAATGGGATATTGTTGTGGAATGACTGGACGGGCAGAAATTTGCCGCAGGGAAGCCAACACATCGGCAAAGGTACCATTGGCCCGATCCAATTTGTTAATCCAAATGAGGTGGGGAATTTCCCAGGTATCTAAAAATTGCAGCAGCGGCGATAGGGTCAACACTTTATTGGGATCGGCCTCACAAACCACGATGGCCGCATCGACACCGATCAACGCATTCCAGGTTTCCTGCTGAAGTTCTACAGAACCCGGACAATCTAAAAACGTAAAACGAATGCCGCCGTACTCGGTACTAGCGGCATTGAGTTCCACGGTCATTTTGCGATTGCGGGCTTCGGGAGTGCTGTCTCCAACGGTGTTACCTTCTTCAATGCTACCCTTACGGGTTGTGGCCCCTGTGACGGCAAGAATACTTTCTAATAGGGTGGTTTTACCACTGGAATAGGCACCAACAATGCCAACATTACGCAAACCTGAAGAAAGGACATTTTGAGTCATAACCCACTCCTTGCCATCCCTCGATGGCCTACCGAGTAGACCCCAAAACCAGGGCCAGACAGGTATTTCGATGAAGCGACTTCACCCTGTCCTTCTTCAGAGTAGCGTGACCCTAAAACCCTGCCTAATTCCGTTCTAGAAAATTTATCTATTGAAGTTTTATGGTGGAACGTTGCAGACTGTAACCTAGCGGTCTACATCGATCTTCTCCACCTGCGTTGGCGAGGGGGAGGCCATCAGGGGCGCTACCTTGAGAGGGACTACCTACACAGATCCGAGGGCACAAGGTGGCTACCCCACTGGGGGGAGACTTTCTGGGGGGTGGGCCGATCCTGCCAATCTTGTTTTCATGGCCTCTAGTTCTCGATCCACGGGCGTCTGGGTACCTTCTAGGGCCACAAATTGGCGCTCTAGGGGGTCGCCGCTGAGTTCTTTGAGTGCTTCGGTTTGGGCCTCTAGATCGAGCACCCGCTGCTCTACTTTATCGAAGGCGGCCATGGTGCCCCCGCTGCCAACGCCGCCGATCATCGCTTGCAACCGCTGGGAGGCTTCAGCGGATCGGGCGCGGGCAATATAGAGATCTTTCTGGATTTTAGCCTCGGCAATTTTCGTTTCTAGGCGGTGCATATTGTCCTTCATGGCCGCCACGACTTGCCGCTGTTGTGCCAGTTGGTTTTCCATAACCTGGGCCGATTCCAAGGCGGTTTGGCGGCGGGTGAGCGCCTGCCGTGCTGCGGATTCCTCCCCCTTGCCTAGGGCGAGTTCGGCCCGGTTATACCACTCCTGGGCCGTGGCCGTGGCCTGGGCGCTCTGGCGTTCGGTGCGTTTTTGGGTGGCAATGGCTTGGGCCATGGCCTGCCGCAGTTGCAACAGGTTATCCTCCATGTCCACCAACGCCTGCTCCAGAATTTTCTCTGGATCCTCCGCCTGGTTTACCATGCCATTGAGGTTGGCCCGTAGGGCACGAAAGGTTCGATCAAACAGCCCCATCGCTTTCTCCAGATCTCCCAAAGTTGCCGTGGTCTCTTGGTTCAGCATAACAGCCCTCCCCCCAGCCATGGAGATCCTACAGACAGCGCCGCCCCATGGCCCTGAGCAGGGCGGGAGACGATACCGAGGGGATGGAGGGGCAGGTGGTTGACCTAGGGGGTTTGATAGATCTGGGCTGGAATGCCTTGCTGCTGAAGGCGTTGCGCTAGGTCGCGGGCCGAGGATTCCTGGGAAAAGGCTCCCATTTGGATCTTGGTGCCGCCCTGGAAGTCGCGGACATAGGCATCGCCCACCACGCCACGGGCCGATTCCAGCGATTGATTACCCGTGTAGTCGGCCACCACGTAGTAGTTGGGGCGGGCCGCTGGGGCGAGGGGGGGCGGGGGCGAGACCGAGGTGGGGGCCGGGGTGGGAACGGTCGTTACGGTGCCTAACGGCTGGGGAGGCTGGGCCGCTGGCGGGGGCAAGGGGGCTGGAGCCACGGGGGCGGGGGGCGCTAGACGGGTGGGCGGAGCCGCCGGAGCCGAGGATTGGACGGTGGGTTGGGATGGCGCAGGGGGACGACCCGAACCAGGGGAGACTGCACTGGGCGAAACCGTGGTTGGAGCAGGCCGACTGGGGCTGAGGGGTACCACGGGTTCCGTGCGCAGGGTGCCCCTTGGCCGCACCTCCTGGGTCGGCTGGGGTCGGTCGCTAGAGGCCGCCGTCTCGGTGGGGCGCTGGGAGGTATCCGTTGCACCATCACGGGCGGATTCCCCTGGGGTTTCTGCCCCGGTGGCCTCTAGGGCTGGATTCTCTGAATTAGGGCTGGCTGCGTCAGGATTCGCTGGGTTAGACCGAGACGGATCTACCGGGAGCCGACTGACGCGATCTAGATCCAGCGATCCAAATTCTTGGCCAGACAGGTCGGGGCCAATGCCCTGAAGCCCGGTGGGCACCTCTCCCATAGCGGCTGGGGCTGGGGTCATACCGTCCGTTTCTGGGGTGGATGGCGTGGTCTGAAACCGCTGCATCCAGGCGTGGTTGCGCAGGTGATCAATGGCGGTGGGCGAGGTCACCAGATAGCCAAAGCCCGCACTGCCTATCAATAGCAGCAGCAACGCCCCCACTCCCAGGGGGGTAGACAACCGCTGGGCCAGGGAGATCTGATAGTCGGCCTCGTTGTGATAGTCGGGATCGGGATAGTAGTTGGGGTCGGAGTAGTAGGCCGTAGGGTAGTTAGCCTCGACGGATGGGGGCGTACTCTCCAACAGCGCAGCGGTGCTTTCCAGGTAGGCTTGGGGCATGGCCTGGTAGGGGGCCAATGTGTTCCCGGTGATGGCCACAGGTTGCGCCGAACTTCCAGGGATCGCCGTTCCAGTCGGGGGCATCGGGGGCATCGGGGGCATCGGGGGGGCGACGGTAGGGGTAGTGGGCGACGTTCCACGGGAGGGGGCCGGATCTTCACGACGCTTAACCCCAGCGGGCTTGAGGTGAATCAAACTCGGAGAGGGGCGACCCTTGGGCCGAAAGGCTAGCTTCCTCTGGGGCGTAGGAGCGGGGCCTTGGCTTGTACGACTGTGGCGATAGCGCAGTAGCTCATCGTCTAGGTTGACCATCAGGCTTTCTAGGGCACGGTGGAGCGACGGCTTAGGGATCGCTTCCATCCCCGTCTGGGAATGGGTAGGATGAAGGGTAGAACCAACCGACGGATGAACCATGGCGTGACGTCCTAGACGACCGGGCAAAGGAACATCCTAATACTACTGATTTCTCACCAGTTGACAACGTTCGTTACGGCTAGTTACGTCCCAGTGACCCGTCGCTACCCCCAGCCCCCTTGGCGCTTACCATGCCCCTCAATGCCATTGGCCAGGTCTTTCATCAGCTTGAGCAACAACCCGTCTGGCGCAGTCGGGGGCAATTTCGCCGCATTTTAGATCACTGGCCCGTCATCGTTGGTCAAGCCGTGGCGCGTCAAGCTAGACCCGTGAGAATCGAGCAAAAAATCCTCTACGTCGCAGTCATTAACCCCATGTGGGCGCAAACCCTCACCCTTGAACGGCTCGCGATTCTAAATAAACTCAATCAACAGCTTCAGGTCGATCTCACCGACCTACGCTTTTCCAGCGGTGACTGGTTCCGACGGCCCAACCCCAAGACCGCGCCCGCCCAACCCGCCCTCGACGACCTACCCGACTGGTTCCGCCACCACCCCAGTTTCGAGCCGGGAGCCCTGTCTACCCCGCCCCCCACGAACCATCCCCTCACCGCCCAAGAAAGCTTTCAGCGCTGGGCCACCCTCGCCCAGGGGATGGCAACGAACCGAATGCTGTGCCCCCTCTGCTGCTGTCCCACGCCACCGGGCGAACTCAAGCGCTGGTCGTGCTGTAGTATTTGCGCCGCCAAGCGCTTTAGCCAAAATGGCCAAGGCCAAGGCCACCGAGAGCCTCTACCGCCTTGGGAGCCTCCACCGGGGGAAACCACACGACCCATGTCGAGACGGTAGGCGTCAATGGTTGGGTTGCGCTCCGCTGCACTCAACCGACAAGCTACGGTATCGTTTGGACATGGTGGATTTTTCCTGGGTGGGAGGTAGTCTTTGAGCCTGAATACTCTGAACTACCCAGCGGCGGCGGGCACGGCAGATTGGCATCTGGTGGCGCTGCACGGCTGGGGGGCCAATGCGGCGGATTTGGCGGGGTTGGCTTCGTACCTTAAGCTGCCCCGCTTTGCCATGACCTTCCCCGATGCGCCCCACGCCCATCCCCAGGTGCCCGGAGGCCGGATGTGGTATGGCTTTCCCTGGGGGTACGACTTCCGCCAGCCCTACGATTTTGAGCAACAGGCCGATCTGCAAACCAGTCGGCAAGTCTTGAAAGATTGGTTGCTAGGGCTAGCCGAGAGCAGTCACATTCCCCTAGAGCGCACCATTTTGGCGGGATTTTCCCAGGGGGGCGCAATGACGCTTGATATTGGTGGCCAATTGCCCTTGGCGGGACAGATTATCCTCAGCGGCTACTGCCACGGAGCGCTTACCCCTCCCGTGACGCCGCGCCCGGTAATGATGGTTCACGGCACCTTCGACCCCGTGGTGCCCATCGAAAATGCCTACGAAGCCAAGGATGCCCTAGAAGCGCAGAATCAGCCCGTGGCCTTTCAATCCGTAGCCATGGGGCACGAGATTCCGCCCTCGGTCATCAGCACCATCACCGCCTTTTGCGAAGATTTACGGCAGGTTGCAGGGGATACCGAACCTTAACCTTTAGGATAAAGGAGTGAACTGTATGGCCCAAGGATCAGTGAGAACGTTAGCGTTCCCGATCATCCAGGGGCCATGCAGATAGCATAAGGGGGAAACTGATCATGCTGAGCGTCCATGTTTCGCAAGAAGCGGTCTCAGAAATGACGCCGGACACCGTAGAAGAACTGGCCCGTCGCCTAGAGGCCGATGCCTACGAAAACGCCTTTGAGGGGTTGCAAGACTGGCATTTGCTTCGGGCTTTGGCTTTTCAGCGGCCAGAATTGGTAGAATCCTACGTCTACCTTCTCGATCTTGAACCCTACGACGAATCGTGAGCCTTGCCCTCGTCCCAGACCCGTCTAACGCCAAACCCCTCGTGCCCGTGGATCAGCCTCGGCCAGAGCCGGATTTAGAGGCTAATCTAGATCCCACTGGCCCACGGGTGCTGATCGGTATTACCGGGGGCATCGCCGCTTACAAGGTCTGTTCCGTCATTTCCGACCTAGCTAAGGCTGGGGTGGATGTGCGGGTGATGCTGACCGATCAGGGGCAGGCGTTTCTTCCCGCCCTCACCGTCGCCGCCCTCAGCCGCCACCCCGCCTATACCGATGCGGATTTTTGGTCGAGCCGCCAGGGCCGTCCCCTACACATTGAACTGGGGGAATGGGCCGACCTGCTGGTGATTGCGCCCCTCAGCGCCAATACCCTGGGCAAGCTGGCCCACGGTTTGGCGGATAATTTGCTGACCAATACGGTGCTGGCTTCCACTTGTCCGGTGCTGCTAGCCCCTGCCATGAACACCGATATGTGGCAACAGCGGGCGGTGCAGCGCAACTGGCATTTGGTACGTCAAGACCAGCGCTTTCATACCGTGGGGCCAATCAGCGGCATTTTGGCCTGCGACCGCATCGGGGCAGGGCGCATGGCTGAACCAGAGGACATCCTCGCCCAGATCGAATCCCTAATGCACACCCAAGGCCAGCGGGATTTGACAGGTAAAAACCTGCTGATTAGTACGGGCAGCACCCGCGAATTTTTGGATCCGGTACGCTTCATCGGCAACCCATCTAGCGGCAAAATGGGCGTGGCCCTCGCCCTCGCCGCCAAACACCGAGGGGCCAACGTCACCCTTGTCCATGGCCCTATGGAAGGCGATCTCCAGGCGCGACTGGGGGGCATCCGCACGGTTTCCGTCATCACCGCCGCCGCCATGCACCGGGCTATGGTGACCTACCTGCCCCAGGCCGACTGGATTTTGATGGCCGCTGCCGTGGCCGATGTGAAGCCCGCTACCCAATCCCCCACCAAGCTAGCCAAAGCCAACCTGCCCAAAGCCCTACCCCTGGCCGCCGTGCCCGATATTGTGGCCGACCTCAACCGCCGCCGCCAGCCCCGCCAGCGCCTGATCGGTTTTGCCGCCCAAACCGGAGATATTGTGCCCCCCGCCTGGGAAAAGCTCCAGCGCAAGGGGCTCGATGCCATCGTGGCCAACCCCATCGATATCCCTGGCAGCGGCTTTGGCAGTGACACCAACCAGGCCGTCCTCATCCAAGCCGATGGCGAAAAGGAGGTGTTTCCCCCCTCCCCCAAACTGCTGCTGGCCCACCGTCTGATCGATGCTCTGTTGGCCCAACAGTTTTAGGCAACCCTTGGCCTGTTACAAGACCCGCAGCCCAGGCTATCGACGAGGCCCATTCAAGGTTGAAGTGCAACACACGACTTGGAAGGTTAATGTGCCATACCTGAGAATCGGATCCAAGATTAAGGGATTTATAGCAGCCCGCAGGCAGGTTAGGACAATACGCGGAAGGCATTGTCGAGGGCATCCCACAAGGTGTCAAACTGGTGCAAGGTCTTTCGCACGTAGTGCTTGATCCGTGCCCAAAACTTCTCAATTTTGTTCAAGTCAG
>NZ_JACJRS010000082.1 GCF_014697375.1 Phormidium sp. FACHB-1136 | reverse complement strand
TGATCAACCGGGCCAACCTGGGTATGGAAGTGATGCACGAGCGCAATGCTCACAACTTCCCCCTCGACCTGGCTACCGCCGAGGCTCCTGAAATCATCGGCTAGTCTTGATTGACCAGTCCATGGGTCAGCTAGCCATAGTTGACTAAGGAAAAAAGCGCTCCTCGCAAGGGGGGCGCTTTTTCGTTGGCATCGGCCCTGCACCCAGGGAAAAACGGGGGCGAAAAATCTCTGGGGCTACCCCCAAAAAAAGCTTGACAGGGTGCCGGAGCAACCTGCTATATTAAGAAAGGCAACGCAATGGGGTGTCGCCAAGCGGTAAGGCAGCGGGTTTTGGTCCCGCCATTCCTAGGTTCGAATCCTAGCACCCCAGTTTTTAATCTTCATCGTCTTCGTCATCCTCCAGGGCTTGCAGCGCCAGGAGTATCTCTTCTTCCTGGGCCACAAACTCCTCCTCTGGGATATCGCCCATATCGAAGGACAGTTGTAGGGCGAGGAGTTGTTTTTGCAAGCTTTCGGCATCGTTAGTGGAAACATCCGCCTGTTCCAGCACCTTATCGGCAATCCAGGCTACCCCTTCAATGGGGCCAAGCACCGGGGCAAAGAGTAGTTTTAGCAGCATCACCAAAAACGCAGAATTACAGTAAACGAGAGTTGTAGGGGGGGCATCCTGCCTGCCACCAAGACCGCTAAGATAGCCGTCCTACGTTGTGATTAGCCCCCGTAGGTTAGGCACCGCCCTCGCCCCAACGACAGCAAAGGACAGCCCAAGTACTATTCAATCTGAGCAAAGTTGTAGGGGGCTGTGAAGTTGTTGTAGCGCACTCGCAGACGATCCCCAAAGGCGGCATCGACTTCATCTAAGGCCCGACTAAAGGCGGCTTCGGCCTCCCAGGGAATCAGGTAGGCGGCGTTGAAAATCATCGTGTCGGTCATCGGGTCGTTTTCGATGGCGTCCTTGGCTAGGGGCGCTAGGGCTTGGCGAAACTGGTTGGCAATGCTGTCCTGTCGTTCCTGAAGCGCGGCTTCAATTTGCTGACCAATTTGGATGACCTGATCCATGCTGAGTTGGGTGCCCTCTAGTTGATCACGCTGGTGGCGGAGGTCGTCGTTTTCGGCCATCAGCATCTCTAGCTCCGTGGCTGCATCCCACATCACCTTCACGCTCACCTCCCGGCAACCGTCCAGCCGTTGAAAGAGTTGGGTAAGCGTTTCCCGGTAGGGGGTAATCAAATCCTCCTTTACCTGTTCCCAATCGTTGACCGTAAGCCCAAACTGAAGCGGCAGCAGCGTATGGAAGCCCTGCTGCATCGCTGATTCCAGTACCTTTTCGTGGGCCAGCAAATTGTAGCGGCTGGCCAGGTAGCGCTTCTGACACGCCTGGGAATACAGAAATGTAAAGCCATCCAGCGTCCAAGCCTCTACGGGCTGGTCATCTAGGCCCGTCACCGAGACCGACTTGGGGCCGGGGGCCGGAAAAATGCCGTACAGGTAATATCGCGTTGCCATCGCTATCCATAGGGTGAAGGAACTCTCTCCAACATTCCCCTAACCTAGAGGAAATTCACCGAATTGGCCCAGATAGATACAAAGTGATGGAAAACGTTGGGAATGGTGGCGATCCACCTTCACCGCATGGGGTGGCCTTGCCGGAATGTCAATTCTCTAGGTCAATGCCCTTGTCCTTTAGTTTAGCCTTGAGAGCAGCCAGTTCTTATTCAGCCTGTTCAACTCGTTGGCGTTCCTGTTCGGCACGATGGCGCTCTTGGCTGGCTAGTTCCTCTGGGGAAGGAATTAACTTGCCATCGGCGGTGAAGAAGCGTAGGCGGTTCTCCCAAATGCCCAGGTAGAGGCCCAACGGCTGACTCCACAGTCGTCCCTCGGCGGTGGCTGGGATGGGCTCGTAGCGACCATCTAGCAGGTGAAAGCCTTGGAATTCAAAGGTGTAGGGGTCGAACCAGAAAAGAGCCGCAGGGTGAGCTAGGGCGACAGTGTCGGCAGCGTTGGGCACAGCCATAGGTACTGGAGATGCCTGTTGTCAGAATGGTTTCATTATAGGCTGGGTATACTTTCGTGGTTCGCCATGCTTGGGAACCCTCGTCAGTGATGATTTGGGAGTCCCCCATCAGCCGTTGGGAGGAAGTGGATCTGATCGGCGTCCACCCTAGCCAGCCAACCACCGGGGAAAGGGTCGGTTTGGCTGCGGTTGGGGGCAGACATTAAAGCCACCAGCTTTTCCACATGGTCAAAGGTGACGGGGGCCGTCATCACCTGTTGCAACAGCCGCCGCAACACTCGCCGCTGCAAGGCCAGGGGGGCAGATTGTAGAGCAGATCGCTGGATTAACCAAACCGAATTCTTGGCCTGTACCGCCTTGGCATACAGTTCCTCTGTCAGGTGATCTAAAAGCGCCACCTCTGCCGTCAGGATTTCAGCGGTTTTGGCGAGGGTCTGTTCTACTCTGGGGTTAAAGTGACGCTGCAACAGGGGAAATACGTCTAATCGCAGACGATTGCGGGCATAGGTAAGATCGGCGTTGGTGCTGTCGATCCACCAGGGCAGGCCGAATTGTTGGCAAAACTGGGCGGTGTCTTGGCGGGTCAGATCCAGCAGAGGACGCACCACCGTTAGACCGGGCTGATCGGGGCTGAGGGGCCGCTGCCACGCCAGGGCTTGGAGTCCATCGGTGCCACTGCCGCGCAACAGGTTGTAGAGCAGGGTTTCGGCGCGGTCGGTGGCGGTGTGTCCGGTGGCGATGTGGGTGGCTCCCAGGGTTTGGGTGGCCTTACCGAGAACGCCGTAGCGCCACTGGCGGGCAGCGGCTTCGGTGGTGGGGCGGGTTTTGGCGACAATCACCTGGCAGGGAACGCCCCAATTTTGGCAAAGATCCGCGACAAAAGCGGCATTTTCAGCGGAATCAGGTCGCCAGCCATGATCGCAATGCACAGCCCACAGCCGCCAGCGCCACTTGGGTTGCAAATCCACCAAAAGTTTCAGCAGGGCGACGGAATCTTGCCCCCCCGACACCGCCACCACCATGCTACAGCCCTGGGGCAGCAGGGATCGTCCCCGCAGCCCTCGGTGAATTTGGGCATGGCGGTCGCTCCAGGGGGGACGTGGCATTGGCCCTAGCCGCCGTAGTTCCATCCGGTGCTTTCCAGTAGCAGGGGTTCGCCCTCACGATGGATCGCCGCCCCCACCACTTCGCCGACAAAAACCGTGTGGTCGCCATGCTCAACGCTACCCACCACGCGGCACTCCACATAGCCGAGGGTGTCTTTAATGATGGGGCATCCGGTTTCGGGGCCGGGATAGAATTCGATGTCTTCAAACTTGTTGCCCGCCCGCCGCAGGGGCTTAAAGAAGTTTTGGGCCAAGTCCTTTTGGCCTGCTTCCAAAAAGCTGAGGGCAAAGACGCCGCTGGCCTTCACCATGGCGTGGGAGGTGGAGTTGTTTTTGACGCAGTTCACCACTAGGGGCGGCTGAAAGGAAGCCTGCATCACCCAACTGGCGGTGAATCCGTTGAGGTCGTCGCCATCCTTAACGCCACAGATATATAACCCGTGGGGAATTTTGCGTAGCAGTGTTTTTTTGGCCTGTTCGTCGAGCACGGTTTACCTGCCTAGTCTGTCATTAGGGGTTGTTATGGTCAGTGTAGTACGGCCAGGGAACGGCCTAGGGAATGGGTGCGCGTGGGCGGGGAATAACCCAAATCCTGGGGGGGCAACCGGATCGTAGGGGTAAGGCAGCTTTGTCAGATCATTTTACGACGACCACTTAAGGCAAAATATCAAAAGATTGGCTGCCTTTGAAACGATAGATCTGAAAATCTCGATCAAAATCTCGATCAAGAGTGAAAATTCGTTTTTGATTGAGCATTTCAGCCGCCACGACTAGAGATGCATCTGCTAAATCCATCGGTAAATCTCGATACTGCTCCATCAATACTTACATCCTTGCCTGATCGTCTTCACCGTTGAAATGAATTGCAAGAATCTGATCAGCGAAGTAACCCCATAATTCCTGTAATTACATATTTACTTGGGTGTGTTTCTTCGCGTATGGCCCTTCGGGTATGGCTGACGCTAGTACGCTAGCCTTGCCTTAGCGTTATGCATCCTGCGCGATCTAAAAATGTTGGAAACCTCGGCTGAAGGAGAGGTCTAGGGTGGTGACCGCGTTCTTGCTGCCGGAGGTTTGACCGCTGGCAGGAAGTTGCAGCTTCACGGCGGGATCGGCGGTGAGGTAGCCCAGCAGCTTGCCCTCTGGGCCGAGGTGGCCTTGCAGGACTTGGGCCATGGCCTCTGGCAGACAGAGCACCAGTTCAAAGTCTTCACCGCCGTAGAGGCACCAGTCGCGGGCTTTTTCTAGCCCCACCCACTGCACCAAGGCTGGATCGAGGGGCAGTCGGTCGGCATGGAGAACCACCCCGACCCCGCTAGCTTGGCATAGGTGCAGCACCGCATTGGCGAGGCCATCACTGGAATCCATGGCGGCGATGGTGATGGGTTGGGTAAAGGCCCGCAGCAGGTTTCTCAGGTGGGCCACCACATCCAGGCGGGGTTTGGGGCGTTGATGGGCCTGAATCCAACGCTGGCGAACAGATTTACTTAGGCGTTCACCTTGTTCCGGGGAAAGCAGGAGTTCTAAGCCTGCCCGTGATAGCCCGTGGTAGCCCGTGGCCAGGAGGACTTGACCGGGCTGGGCGGTGTGGCGGTAGAAGGCCTTACCCACCTCCACCGAACCCAGGGCGGTGATGGCGATGCTGATGGTGTCTGACCGACAGAGATCGCCGCCGATGATCTGACCACCCCAGGTGTCGAGGCAGTCGGCCATACCTTGATAGACCCGATCTACCCAGGCTATGGGGGTCTGGCTGGGTAAACTGAGGGCCACCGTGATCCCCTGGGGTTCGGCTCCCATGGCGGCGATGTCAGACAAATTTGCCGCCATGGCCCGCCAGCCCACGTCCTCTGGGGCGGTGGTTTGGTCGCTAAAATGCACCCCATCCACCAGCATGTCCGTCGTCACCACCAGTTGGTGACCGGGGGGCAGTAGCATCACCGCCGCATCATCCCCCACTAGGTCGATGGGGCAGTAGCGAAATAGTCGCTGGAGTAGTTCCAGTTCGCCAATTTGCCCCACGGTTGGGCCTACGGTCGGTACTTCGGTCATGGATTAGGAGGGCTGTACTAGGTTTTCGGCCCCGGATACCACACGGACTGATTCGATGCGGTCGCCTTGGCCCAACTGTTCTAGCACTTCTTTGTTGTCCACCACATAGCCGAAGACTGAATAGCGACCATCCAGCAGGTTGAGGCCAGCGGGGGTGAGTTCCGGCTCGAAGAGAAAGAAGAAGAACTGGGAGGATCCGCCGTTGGGGTCGTCGCCGGGGCGAGCCATGCCTAGGGTGCCAAAGGCGGAGAAGGGCAGGACGGGATCATCCAAATAGCGGCCTAGGTCTTCTAGGGTAGTGCCATAGACGGGGGCATCGTCGCCCTTCACCAAAATTTCCAGGGGAACGGCTCGGTAAGCCTTGGTTTTAGGATTCACAAAGCCCTCCTCTGGCCCAGCGGGATCCCCTGTTTGTAGCACGTAGTTTTCTTCGGCGCGAATAAATTCCATGCCGTCATAAAACCCCCGCTGCACCAAGTCCACGAAGTTGCCAGCGGTGACGGGGGCACTATAGCCATCCACCACGGCCTGCATCGTACCCTGATTGGTGACAAATTCCACCGTGGCCCGTCCCTTAAGCTGGGGCAGATTATCGTATTCCTCGGGCACCGTAAAGGGGAACTCCGTCACCATCAATTCTTCAATGCGGCCCACATTGTCGAGCATGGCGGAACGGATCATCCACACGGCCTCCCGATCCTTTAGCGCAATGGCATCGTTGAGGGGCAACAGTTGGGACTGGAGATCGTCCAAATAGCTGATCGCCGCCGCCCGCTTGCCGTCGGGGATCGCCGCCAGGATCGTCTCGCGATCTCGGCCCAGCAGTCGCTCCACCTTAGCGGAGTCCTTGGCCACAGGCCCCCAGCGCTTACTCCGCAGCCATTCCGACAGCCCCTCTAGGGTGGATTGAATGCCGCGAATCGCCTTGTTGTCAATGGGCAAGGAGTTCCGCAACAGCGCCCGCCCATCGGTAATGGCATTACCGGGCGGCAGGTAGGCCATCGTCATGGTCGCATCTAGTGGGCCGACCAGGTTCCCGTTCAGACTGATGGCTTGGGCCTGACTCGGTGGCCCAAGCCACACGCCAATCATTACCAACAGCACCCCAATACCAGAAAGGAGGGTGCGGAAACTGTGCTGCCACCACGGGCGGCTTACCGTCATGCCTTTGGCCATTTTTCTTAACTTGCCTGCTAAACCAAACAACTGCGTGGGCGAGGTCGCCCCTACAATCTTGTCACACTGTTGGTCCTGGCCAAAGCCTGGATTTCTAGCACAGGGAAAGGACCACTGGGGGGTAAAATGAGGTGCTAAAACATTTACCTATCCGACCACCAGAGCCAGCGTTATGATTTCCAGCAATGATTTCCGCCCCGGTACGACCATTGAGCTTGATGGCTCCGTTTGGCGTGTTGTGGAATTTCTGCATGTTAAGCCTGGTAAAGGGTCGGCTTTCGTGCGAACTAAACTGAAGAACGTGCAGTCCGGCAACTCTGTGGAACGCACCTTCCGGGCGGGTGAAACCGTGCCCCAGGCGGTGATTGAAAAGAAAGACATGCAGCACACCTACCGTGACGGTGACGATCTTGTCTTTATGGACATGGAAACCTATGAAGAAGGCCGTCTGACCGCCGCTGAAATTGGAGATCGGGTGAAGTACCTGAAGGAAGAGATGGTCGTCAGCGTCGTTACCTGGAATGGGCGGGTGCTGGAGGTGGAACTGCCCAACTCCATCGTGCTGGAAGTCACCCAAACCGACCCCGGCGTGAAGGGCGACACGGCCACCGGGGGCACCAAGCCCGCCATTCTGGAAACCGGAGCCCAGGTAATGGTGCCCCTGTTCATTTCCATCGGTGAACGCATTAAAGTAGACACCCGCACCGACGCTTACCTCGGTCGGGAATAAACAGGGTGAGCCTTGGCCCTAGGGTTGGCTGGGGCCAAGGCGCTGGGAGTACAAAAGCCGAATTGCTCCTAAAATCGGGAATTACCGAGATACACGCACGATGGTAGTGAGGGTTGCTCAGTGGAACTAAACGTAAACGAACTAAGAGAATTGGTCGCCGCCCTGAGCCAGAGCGATGTGGCCGAGTTGACCTTAAAAAGCTCCACCTTTGAGCTAACCCTCCGTAAGCAGGGTGTGGTATCGGTGGCCAGCCTGCCTACGATGGTTGCGGCCCCAGAAGTTGTTGCTCCGGCGGCGGCTAAATCTGGGGAAGTTGCGGTTCTAACGGCGGAAGCGGCGGTTCCGGCGGCTCCCCCAGCGGCTCCCCCCGGCAAACACTCTGATTTACTCACGATCAGTTCGCCCATGGTGGGCACCTTCTACCGCTCCCCCGCCCCCGATGAGCCGCCCTTTGTCAATGTGGGCGACCGAGTTAGCACAGGCCAAACCGTCTGCATCATCGAAGCGATGAAGCTGATGAACGAGCTAGAGGCAGAAATTTCTGGGGAAATCGTCGAAATTCTGGTCAACAACTCAGAACCCGTAGAATTTGGCCAAACCCTGATGCTGGTGCGCCCTAACTAGGTATCCTCCGAGGATTGACCCTAACCCCATCGAGGGATCGCCCCATGTCCGTAGATTATGCCCTGGAGTCTTCGCCCATGACGGTTTCGGCTGCGGATAGTTTGACGGTCAATGCTTTGACGGTGGATCAGCGGATCATCGTGCCCCTGGATGTGCCCACCGCCGAGGCGGCCTTGGCCCTGGTAGATAGCCTACCCCAAGTGAGCTTTTGGAAGGTGGGTCTAGAGCTGTTTATCAGCACAGGGCCAGGAATTCTCCAGGAACTCAAGGCCAGGAACAAGCGGATTTTCCTAGATCTCAAGCTCCACGACATCCCCAACACCATGGCCGGAGCCTGCGCCGCCGCCACTCGCTACGGGGTCGATATTCTCACCCTCCACGCCTCTGCCGGGAAAGCCGCCCTCACGGCTGCCCTTGCTGCCGCCCAAACCGAAGCGACCCAAACCAACACCCCCCTGCCGCTGATTGTGGCGGTTACGCTGCTCACCAGCATTGCCGCCGAAGCCCTCGCCACGGAACTACGAGTGCCCCTGAAACCGGGAGACTACGCCCTACAAATGGCACAAATGACGCAGGACGTGGGCCTGGGTGGCGTGGTGTGTTCGCCCCAGGAAGTCAGCCAACTGAGGCGCTTTCTGCCCTCAGACTTTGCCCTGGTTTGCCCCGGTGTGCGCCCTACATGGGCCAGCACCAACGACCAACAGCGCACCCTCACCCCCGCCCAAGCCCTCCAGGCCGGAGCCACCTATCTCGTCATCGGTCGGCCCATCACCGCCAGCCCCGATCCCACCGCCGCCTTCCAACGCATCTGCGACGAATGCACTACCGCCCTCAGCTAGGGACTAACCTGTAGGGTGTTATCCCAAAAACTTGCCCCATGCCCCAAGGCCAAAACCGTAGGGTGGGCATCGCCCACCATCCCCACGATCAACAGTCCCCATGGTGGAGTGTCGCGCTTCTAACGATTCTGCCTGCGGTGATTTTCTGGCCCCAGATCGCCACGGGGCAACCGATGGGAAATGCAGCGGCCTTGTCCCCGGTGGGGGTGGGCGAGGAGACCTCGCCCTTACGGGTTGGCCCATCAACACAGTCCCTCGAACCAGAGGATCCCCCTAATCTAGAATGGGGTGAACCCCTGCCAACCAAGCCCGAATCCCCAACGCCTGAAACCCCGACCCTGGCAGATCCCAATTCTGAACTTGATCCCACGTCTCCTTCTGTGGATGAAGCTGGCGATCCGGTTTACCTGCGCTCTTCGGAGGCTTGCCCAGCGGAGTACGAAAATCTGGTAACGACCCTGCTGCGAGACTTGCCCCAGTATGCCAACTTGGTCGCGGCTCGTAGCTTTCGTCCGCCCATGAACAGGCCAGCACCAGACACCTCAGGAGCCACGACACCCCCAACGCCTAGCCCCGTGGGAACCATGCTCATCGCCAGCCAGCCCGACTTTGAGCCGATAGACTTAACGGATCGAGCTTTTGGGGCAGGATTGGATCCAGCGTCTGACCTGCGCCAGGTCTTTTTCACGACGCTGGAGCGACAGTACCTCAGCCATCAGGTGGTGTCGTTGCAGCAGTTCCACTGGTTGTTTTTGGTGCAAACCGAGGATGGCTGGCGTTCGGTCTTGATCTATTCCAGCCTAGGGGGCGATCCTGCCCGCCCATTAGCCGATCAGCGGTTGACGCCACCCCAGGAAAGCAGCCAGGGCATTGTAGGGCAGGCGGTACGGCTGTGGCTGCGGGATTGTCGGGCGGGGGCGGTGTTTCCTCCGGCCTCATCCCATCGGTAACGCGGGCTCTAGGATCTGAACCGGGCCATATAAGGTTTCCCGCTGCTGGGCTGGGCGACCGAGGGACGCGATGGATCCCCGTAGCTCGGCGACGGTCATACAGGTGCCGCCCTGGGCTCCGGCCATGGAGGTAATGTGTTCCTCCATCAGGGTGCCGCCGAGGTCGTTGCAGCCCCAGCGCAGGGCTTCGGTGGCCCCAGACAGGCCCAACTTTACCCAACTGGGCTGGTGGTTGACGATCCAGTTGCCCAGGTAAATGCGGGCTACAGCCGTAAGCTTGAGGGCATCGGCGAGGATGGGCTGATCCCGTCCCACTCGACGGCGTAGGGGTTTGGGGGCTTCCTGACCAACGAAAGGTAGCAGAATAAACTCAGTAATGGCGGTTCCAGTACCCCGCTCTAGGGCCGCTTGCTGCAACTGGCGAAGCTGGTCTAGGTGATGGATTTGCTGAGCCGGGGTTTCGATGTGGCCCGATAGCAGGGTGCTGGTGGTGGGCAGGCCAATGTGGTGGGCCAGTCCGACGATCTCTAGCCAGGTGGCGCTGTTGATTTTTTCGGGACACAGCACCCGCCGCACCTCGTCATCCAGCACCTCCGCCGCTGTTCCGGGCAGCGATCCGACCCCGGCCTCTTGCAAGGCTCGTAGAACTTCGACGTAGCTCAGGCCATCCTCACGGGCGATGAACTGCACCTCCTGGGGGGAAAAGGCGTGGAGGTGAAGCTGGGGAAACTGGGATTTAATCGTGTCCACCAGTTTGCGGTAATAGCCTAGGGACGTGCCCTGCACCTTGGCGTAGGGGTTGAGGCCGCCCTGCATACAGATTTCCGTTGCGCCCTGGGCGACGGCATCAGCGGCTTTGGCGAGGATAGTATCGAACTCCAACCAGTAGGATCCGGACGCGCCCTGATCTCGACGGAAAGCGCAGAAACTACAGTGCTGCTCGCAAATGTTGGTGTAATTGATGTTGCGGTTGATCACGTAGGTGACGGTATCGCCCACCTGGCGCTGACGGAGGGCATCGGCTACGGAGCGTATCGCCTCAATATCCGCCGACTGTTCGGTTTGCAGCAGGGCTAATCCTTCCTCTGGGGTGAGATCAGCCCCGTTCAAGGCCCGCTTTAGAATGGCTTGAATTCCTGCGCCCATGGTGTCTCCTGACGATTCCTCTTCACTATAAACGCCCCTCTCAAAACGCATCCCGGACGCCCCCCAGGGTTCTTGGTGAGGGATAGCCGATTAGGGCAAGCGGTAACTGGCCACGCGAACGGTGAGGTTGCCCTCCTGGGGGTTGTGGCTGAAGACGAAGCTACCCGCCTTGGTTTCGTGGCCAGAGAGGAAGTCGATTTGTTGTTCGCCCGTTTCGTCCTCGGCATCGGGGGTCTGGAGTTCGGCGGTGACTTGAACGCCGTTGGCAATGCGGCCCCCAGTGTTGGTGATGGCGAAGGGCACATAGTAGCGGCCATCGGTGATACGGATCGCGTCAGAGACCGCCACATCAAAGGCAGGGGGGCGGCTTTGGTTCACCTGCCAATCGTAGAAAATTAGGCCCACCAGCACCAATACAATCAAAGCAGAGACCCAAAAAGTCACCCATTCTGCCAGGGAACGGCGGGTAAAGCCGTCGGCATCGATGGGCGCAGGGGATGGGGAGGAAGGGTGGGGTTTCAGCAAACTCATGCAGGGTCAGCCAGCCGATTCAATTAGCAAGCCTATTAAATTAGAATACGTCCTGCGGCCCCTCCAATGGAGGCAGGCAGACCCAGGACGAGGGTATTGCCGAGCCATTCTTGCCAGGGGTCGGTTTGGTTGAGCTGCTGGAACAGCACTAGCATCGTTACCGAAATCAGCAGCGCCACCAGGTAAGCGGCCAGGGTTTCGGTGATGGGGCTGAAGAGTAATCCCCGCTGGAGCCGTTCGCTGCGGTCGGCAAAACCAGAGGCAAACACAATGGCGTAGGACAATCCCAGAGACGCGGCCATGATGAGCAACAGCCACAGGGAGGGCAACGACGAGGCAATCAGGGGGACCTCCTCGGTGGGGGCAATGCTAAAGGCAATCAACACCGTGCCGATCAGGGTGGCATCCAGATCCACGAGGGCATCTCGCACGGTGGCCAGGGTGGGGGAAGAAAAGTGGCGGGACAGCGGTGCTGTGGTGCGACGATCCCGAATTTTGCGGCCCTGGAAGGTAGATCGGGCCAGGGCTACTCCTAGGGAAAAGGGCACCGCCTCAAACACCAGCTTGCCTAGGGCTTCTGCTAGGGGCGTGTCTAGGGTGATGCGCCGTAGCAGCACCAAGGCCAAGGCGGCACAGACCACCCCAATTCCCACCGCTTCGACGCTCTCCATCACCGCTTCCAGGGGATGCAGACTGAGGGTTTGGCGAAAGCCTTCCACCTGGGTCAGCAACCAGGCCACCAACAGCGTTGCCCCCAGCACCGCCAACAGCCACCAGGCTCCTGTAGATGACCCAATCGACCAGACCTCCACGGTGTAGAGCAGGGGCACCCCAAACAAAAAGCCCCCTGCTGCCCCCCGTACCACCGCCTGAAGCTCTAGGGGCCACATGTTTGTATTGGCGGCATGGGGTTGGGTCATGGTGGACGGTCTACAGCGATTCGTTCACCGTAGCGCACCGCTCCACCGAGAACCACGGGAAACTGGGATAACGTTACCCAACCGATACCCATCCTGGTGGCTAACGGGCAGGGGCAGGCGGCTTAGTCGTCGTCATCGTCATCATCGCCATCGTCGTCCCCGTCATCGTCGGCATTGGGATCGTTTTCATTCATGGTTTCTGCGGGGGGCGTTCCTGCATCATCGCCTGCATCGGTGGTTTGCTGTCGATACATACCCTTGGGGTAAATTCCCTACTCCCCTGGGCGGCGGGAAGGGGAACCTGGCTTGGTATTCTAGGAAAGGCCCGATTTTTGCATTCGCTGCAACTGGGGCCTTGTTTTTCTATCGCTGTACCTGCTGGCCATGGCCCCTAACGAGCGCAAGTCAATTTTGCTGTCCTTTGAAAAGCCCCTGGCGGAGCTAGAGGGACGCATTGCCCAAATCCGCGAACTGGCTGAGAAAAATGATGTGGATGTCTCCGCCCAATTGCGCCAGCTAGAGGCCAGAGCCACTCACCTACGTCAGGAAATTTTCTCCAGCCTCACCCCAGCCCAGCGGTTGCAGGTGGCCCGCCATCCTCGCCGCCCCAGCACCTTGGACTACATTCAGTCCATCACCGAGGAGTGGATTGAACTGCACGGCGACCGCAGCTCTGGCAAGGATGATCCAGCCCTGGTGGGGGGGGTAGCGCGGCTAGAGGGGCGTCCGGTGGTGATTTTGGGCCACCAAAAAGGGCGCGACACCAAGGACAACGTGGCCCGCAACTTCGGGATGGCCTCTCCGGGCGGCTACCGCAAGGCGATGCGGTTGATGCGCCACGCGGATCGCTTTTCCATGCCGATCATTACCTTTATTGATACCCCTGGTGCCTATCCCGGCTACGAGGCCGAAGAAATGGGCCAAGGGGAAGCCATCGCCTACAACCTGCGGGAAATGTTTGGCCTGCGGGTGCCAATTATTTGCACCATCATCGGCGAGGGCGGATCTGGCGGTGCCCTGGGCATTGGCGTGGGGGATCGGCTGATGATGTTCGAGCATTCCGTCTACACCGTGGCCAGCCCCGAAGCCTGTGCCGCCATTCTCTGGAAGGATGCCGGACGTTCCGCCGAGGCCGCTGAAGCCCTGAAAATCACCTCCTGGGATTTGAAAAACCTGGGCATTTTGGATCAGCTTTTGACCGAACCCGTGGGCGGTGCCCATGCCGACCCCATCCAGGCGGCGGACATTCTCAAACAAGCTCTGGTGGAAAATCTGGCGGAACTGTCGCGGTTGACGCCCGAAGCACTCCAGCAGATGCGCTACCAGAAATACCGCAAAATTGGCGTGTTTGCCGAGGCAGCGGCCTAGGATCACAAGGGAGACCGGGGTGCAATAATAGGGTATCTGCGGGAATCACCATCAAAGACTTTTATGGTGGCGATTTCTGAGAGAAGTGCTTTACGTTTGTTAACATATAAGCGGGCCTGACCTTGTTTGCCTAACCACCCCGATCCGGGAACGCTGAAGGAAGCGAGCTTAGCAGCCCTCAATCCATCGGTCTTGCCTAGCCCCTGGTTCGTTAGTTGTTGGTTTTTGGAATTCAGTTTTGGACAATTTCCCCCGTTCCGACCTGCCGCGTCGCGCCCTGATCACGGGAGCTAGTCGCGGCATTGGTAGAGCCACGGCCCATGCCCTTGCCCAGGCGGGGTTTGATGTCGCCCTGTTGGGTCGGTCTATGGATCGATTGCAACCCGTGGTGAATGATCTGGCCGAGTATGGCGTTTTGGCCAAGGGCTATGCCATCGAGCTAGCCGATATCCCCCAGGTGCAGCCCCGCATGGTCGAGATTATTCAAGACTTTGGGGCTTTTAGTGTGTTGATTAACAACGCGGGCATGGGCTACACCGGATCCTTGGCCACCATGCCCCTGCACCACTGGCAGCAGGTGATGGATCTCAACCTGACCAGCATCTTTCAGTGCATTCAGGCGGCTCTGCCCAGTTTGCGGGCAGGGGGCGGTGGCACCATCGTCAACATCTCCTCCATTGCCGCCAAGTCGGCTTTCCCCGATTGGGGAGCCTACAGCGTCAGCAAGGCGGGCTTGGTGGCCCTGTCTAAGGTGCTGGCGGTGGAGGAGCGGGCTAACGGCATTCGGGTGGTCATGGTAACGCCCGGTTCGGTGAACACCCCCCTGTGGGATACCGATACGGTTCAGGCTAACTTTGACCGCAGCCAAATGCTCACCCCCGAAATTGTGGCCCAAACCATCCTCAGCACCGTGCTGCTGCCCACCTACGCGGTGATTGAAGACATTGTGCTGATGCCCGCCGGGGGAGCCTTGTAGCAGGTTCGATCCTGAAGTTTTTTTACCGTCCGTGTAGGTTGGCCGTCTCAGAGAGCGGTCTCAGTTTTGTTGAACACCTGGAGTTTAGTTAAACCCTATGACTATCGCATCCTCAAATGGCATCAATGACAAAGTTACCCCTAGTGGTTTAGGCACCATGGGCATTTCCCCCACCGTTCTCCCCGACCGTTCCCTTAGCCACGGCGCTGAGGCCAAGCCCTACGCCATCCCCGAAACCAGCCACGACGACATGAAGGAGGCGGTGCGCACCATGCTGCTGTCGGTGGGCGAAGATCCCGACCGGGAAGGGCTGCTGAAGACCCCCAAGCGGGTAGCCGATGCCATGCGATTCCTCACCAGCGGCTATCAACAATCCCTGGAGGAACTGGTCAATGGGGCCATCTTTGACGAAGGCCACAACGAAATGGTGCTGGTGCGCGACATCGACCTGTTCAGTATGTGTGAACACCATATGCTGCCCTTCATGGGTCGTGCCCACGTCGCCTACATCCCCAACCAGCGGGTGGTGGGTCTCAGCAAACTGGCCCGCATTGTAGAAATGTACTCCCGTCGCCTTCAGGTGCAGGAACGCCTCACCCGCCAGGTGGCCGAAGCCATTCAGGAAATTCTGGAGCCCCGTGGGGTGGCTGTGGTGGTGGAAGCCAGCCACATGTGTATGGTGATGCGCGGCGTGCAAAAGCCCGGTTCTTGGACGGTCACCAGTGCCATGCTGGGTTCCTTCAAGGATGATCAAAAGACCCGCGAAGAATTCCTCAGCCTGATTCGTCACCAGCCAGCCTTCTTCTAACGTCGAGTTGCCGTACCGACCTAGACATATCGGTGGGATGGGGTTAGCCGTTAGGCTGGCCCCATTTTTCCATGGGCTGAGACCCATCTCGGCTTTGTCCACCACCATCAACGTTATAACTTTCCGCAGATTTGGTTAACAGGACGGTTTAGGGGCTAAGGTGCAAGGCTAGGGTAATCCATCGGTGGGTTCACCCAGTTGAAGACGGCTAGGGCGGTACACACGAGATCCAGATGCCATGCAGGATGACCCGCTAGATCGCTTGATTGTATTAATTGACCACCATGCCGACCATGTGGAAGCGGTGCGACAGGTGTTGGCAGATAAGCCCGATCAGCATCACCTACGGGTGATAGAGGATGGTTCGGTGGCCCTCGACTGGTTGCGCTCTATCGAGGGTTCTGAACCGGGACAGCGCCCAGATTTAATTTTGCTGGATCTCGACCTCCCCCATCAGGCCAGTTTGGATATCTTGACGGCCCTCAAGGGCAATCCCAACCTCCGACGCATTCCGGTGATTGTTCTATCTGAGTCCAATCAGACGGACGATGTTTTTCAGACCTACTTCAACCAGGGCAACTGCTACGTGGTGAAAAATGCCAATCCGCAGCAGTTAGTCGCCACAATTCAGAATATTGAAAGCTTTTGGCTAGGTATTGTTACCTTACCGGATTAACCTGCCCTTACGAATGAATCTTCATGACGCTTTGTTGCAATATATCAAGGCCAGATTGCAAACCGTAAGCTTCTATTTTATTTAACGATCTCTTCCCTAGTCGCCTTGGCACCTGCGATATGCTGCTAAGTAGAACACACAGCCCTTCAGCACCCAGTTGGGTAGAGTCTAATCCCAGTAGATTGTAAGCCAACTAGCCAGACAGGTTGTTGGCCTGCCATGCCCATAGCCATCTGGGCTGTTCTATGTTGTTTGAGAAACTCAGTTTCCGCGCATAACTAGGGAAACAGTAGGCTAAATAAGTTGCCTACTACAGAGATTACATTAAAGTACCCAAGGCTAAATCACCGCTACATTGCCCCTTTCCTGTTTAGGAGTCTGCCACCATGGTTAACGTCAAGCTTGAACAAGACTATCGCCTGACGGCACTCAAACAGCCGGATTTAAACGCTCTGATCCAAGTGCAACCCCATGGGGTTTTGCTGGTGCTAAACGAGGCTGACCTAACCGTGGTTCAGGTCAGCCAAAATACCCGCGAAGCCTTTGGCTTGCCTGTGGATGAAGTATTGGGCAAAACCCTGGACGAGCTGCTGGATGATTACCAAGTGGATCAGTTCCGGTCGGGGCTGCATGGCGAAAATTTGGACGTGATGAACCCCACCAAAATTTGGGTGCGGCGGCGCGGCGATGACTATGGCGTGTACGATGCCGTGTTCCATCGCAATGGGGCAGGCTTTTTGATTTTGGAACTGGAACCAGCCCTGAATAACGACAATATTCCCTTTTTGAGCTTCTATCACCTCGCCCGCACCTCCATTGGCCAGCTTGAGGCCGGATCGGCGAGTTTGGCAGATTTTTGCCGGATTATTGTCCACGAAGTGCGTCAGGTGACGGGCTTTGATCGGGTGATGTTGTATAAGTTTGATGACGATGGCCACGGTGAAGTTTTAGCGGAAGAAAAACTAGAGGATATGGAGTCCTACCTGGGGCTGCATTTCCCAGAATCCGATGTGCCTGCTCCGGCCCGCAAAATGTTTTTATCGAACTGGATTCGGGTGATCCCCAATGCCAGCGCGGAGCCTGTGGATTTGGTGCCTGCGGTGAACCCCGTCACCCAGCAGCCGACGGATTTGGTGATGTCGATTTTGCGGCAACCCTACCACTGCCACATTGAATATCTGCACCACATGAATGTGGAGGCATCGCTGACCATTTCCTTGATGAAGGATCAAAAACTGTGGGGGCTGATTGCCTGTCACCACAAAACGCCGAAGTATGTGCCCTACGAACTGCGGAAAGCCTGCGAATTTCTAGGTCGGGTGATTTTCTCAGAAATTTCTACCCTAGAAGAAGAGGCGGATCAGAGCTATCAACTCCATTTGGCGGCGGTGCAAACGGCCCTAATCGACCAAATGGCCCAGGAGGATTACTTCATTGATGGTCTGGTGCGGCGCGACCCCAACCTGCTGGATTTGGTCGGTGCCCAGGGGGCGGCGATCTGCTTTAGCGGGCAATGGACAACCCTGGGCCGCACTCCGCCAGAGGAGGAACTGAACTATCTGGCCCAGTGGCTCGGCAAGTCCGTCAGTGAGGAAATCTACGTCACCAATGCCCTGCCGCTGGAGTATTCCGAGGCCCAGCGGTTCAAAGACGTGGCCAGCGGGCTGATTGCCATCCCCATTTCCAAGCGCAGCTATGTGCTGTGGTTCCGGCCAGAGGTGATTCAAACCGTGAACTGGGGCGGCAACCCCAACGAAGCCTATACCCTGGTGGGCGAGGCGGAAAATCAGTGGCTTTGCCCCCGCAAGTCCTTTGAACTGTGGAAGGAAACCGTTAGCCTGCGGTCGCTGCCCTGGCAGGGGGTGGAGGTAAAAGCGGCCCTAGAATTGCGGAAAGCCATCGTCAATATTGTGCTACGGCAGGCGGAAGAATTGGCCCTGCTGGCCACGGATTTGGAACGCTCCAACGCCGAGCTGAAAAAGTTCGCCTACGTCGCCTCCCACGATTTGCAGGAACCCCTGAACCAGGTGGCCAACTTTGTGCAGTTGCTCGAAATGCGCTACGACGCCAAGCTGGACGAGGACGGCAAGGAATTCATCGGCTTTGCCGTGGAAGGGGTGAGCCTGATGCAAACCCTGATCGACGATGTGCTGACCTACAGCAAGGTGGATATCCAGGGCATTGAGTGGCAGCTCACCAACGTGCAGGATTCCCTCGACCAAGCCCTGGGCAACCTGCGGGGGCGCATTGCCGAAACCGGGGCGGTGATTACGGTGGATCCCCTACCCACCATCGTGGCCGACGGCACCCAGTTGATGCAGCTCTTCCAAAACCTGATCGGCAACGCCATCAAGTTCCGTAAGGCTGAGGAAACGCCCCACATTCACATTGGGGTGCAGCGTCAGGAAGAGCAATGGCTGTTCTCGGTGGCCGACAACGGTATTGGCTTCGAGCCCCAGTTTGCCGAGCGCATTTTTGTGATTTTCCAACGCCTCCACACCCGTGATGAATACGCCGGATCGGGCATGGGGCTGGCCATTTGTAAGAAAATCATCGAGTGCCACCGAGGGCGCATCTGGGTAGAAGCCACCCCCGACCAAGGGGCCACCTTCTACTTCACTATTCCCGTTGAAGGACGTGATCGCAGCCATGGCAACGGACGCAAAGCCAAAAACCATCTTTTTAGTCGAGGATAATCGGGGCGACATTCGCCTGATCCAAGAAGCGCTAAAAAGCACCGCCGTCCCCTGCGAGATTGTGATTGCGCGGGACGGCATGGAGGCCATGGCCTACCTCCAGCGTCAGGGGGAATTTGCCGATGCGATTTCCCCCGATTTGATTCTGCTGGATTTAAACTTACCGAAAAAAGACGGGCGGGAAGTACTCGCAGAAATCAAGGCCAGCGATACCCTGCGACATATTCCCATCATTGTGCTCACCACCTCCCGCAACGAGGAAGACATCTATAAAAGCTATGATTTGCACGTCAACTGCTACATTTCCAAGTCCCGCAACTTAGCCCAATTGTTCAAAATTGTTCAGGGAATTGAGGCATTTTGGCTAGAAACCGCGACCCTGCCGCCGAACACCCCCTAAATCTGGCTACGGTACAGGTGTTGCTGATTGAAGACGACCTGGCCGAGGCCCGATTTTTGCAGGAGGTGCTGAAGGGAACCCCCCGCCGCCATTTTCAGATCTACCACGCCAAGCGCCTGGGGGAGGCGATCTCGCGGATTCAGGAGCAGCATTTTGATGTGGCCCTACTCGATCTCACCCTGCCCGACAGCAGCGGCCTGGATTCCCTGGATCTCCTCCTCCGGGAAGCGCCAGGATTGCCCGTGGTGGTGCTGACCAACACCAACGACAATGAACTGGCCGTGAGTGCCGTCCGTCGCGGGGCGCAGGATTACCTGCTGAAGCGATCCCTCCAGCAGGAAGTGCTAGTGCGGGCCTTGTTCTACGCCATCGAACGCCAGCGGGCCGAGGATGCCCTGCGGGAAGCCAACGAAGTGTTAGAGGACCGAGTCCGGGAGCGTACCGCCGAACTGGAAGCCGCCAACCAACATCTACGCCAAGAAGTTGAAGAGCGCCAGCGCGTCCAAGAACGCCTCACCATGGCCCAGGACGCCGCCGCCATGGGCACCTTTGAATGGGCCTTGGCCGACTTTGCCTGTCTGCGCGATGCTAGCCTGAATTGTCACAACAGCCAATGCTCCATGCCCTGGCGGCTGCACCCCGACGACTGCGAACAAATCGCTCAGGAACTTCGCTCCGCCCTGCAGACCGGGCAAGGACTCAATACCGAATTTCGCATCCTAGACGACGATGGCACCGGACGATGGCTAGCGATTAAAAGTACCCTGCTCTACAACGACCAGGGCGATCCGGATCGCCTGTTGGGCATCCACATGGACATCACCGACAAAAAACAAATGGAGGCCCAATTCCTCCGTTCCCAGCGCCTTGAAAGCCTGGGCACCCTGGCCAGCGGCATTGCCCACGACCTCAACAACATCCTGACGCCAATTCTCCTCGTCGTCCAACTGCTGCCCCTCAAGCTCGGCAATTTGGATCCTTGGGTAGACAACAAGCTCAAAATTCTGGAAACCAGCGCCCAGCGGGGGGCCGACATGGTGAAGCAAATTCTCACCTTTGCCCGTGGTTTAGAGGGCAAACGCTTTCCCCTCCAGGTGAACCATCTGCTGCGAGACATTCGCAAACTGGTGCAGCAAACCCTACCCAAATCCATCGATATTTATATGGATGTGCCCGACGACCTCTGGGCCGTCAGCGGCGATGCCACCCAGCTTCACCAGGTGTTTATGAACCTCTGTGTGAACGCCCGTGATGCCATGCCCAAGGGTGGCGTGCTGCAAGTCACCGCCCACAACCTGACGTTCGATGCCGCCAGCGCCCAACCCTATCCCCAGGCCCGCCCCGGCCCCTACGTCGTCATCATGGTCACCGATACAGGCACAGGTATGCCCCCCGATGTCCTCAACCGCATCTTTGACCCCTTCTTTACCACCAAAGCCCTTGGTCAAGGCACCGGACTGGGTCTCTCGGCGGTGCTGGGCATTGTGCAAAGCCACGATGGTTTCATTGATGTTCATAGCCAAGTCAACCAGGGCAGTCAGTTCTGTCTCTACCTGCCCGCCATTCCCAGCCCTAGCACCACCGATCCCACTCCCACCGATCCCCTCGATGGTCATCAGGCCAGCATCCTCGTGGTAGACGACGAACCCGCTATCTGCGAAGTAATTCAGTCTGTCCTAGACGTTCACAACTACCAGGTCATCGTCGCCCACGATGCCGTCAGCGCCCTCGCCCTCCTCTCCGAACACAACACTGACATCGCCGCCATTTTCCTCGACCTGATGATGCCCAGCATGGACGGCCTCACCGCCCTGCCCCTGCTGCGCCGAGTTAGCCCTCAGATCCCTGTCATCGCCATGAGCGGCCTGAGCATGGCTGACCCTGCTAGTGTCTACGATTTCCAGGGCTTTCTCCCCAAACCCTTCACCCACCAAGACCTGATCCAACAATTGCAAGCCCTCCACCTCACTCAGTCTAGCGATTAGAGTACGCCAACTAATGAAGCATCCATGCTAAGCCCTCATCCCCCAACCCCTTCTCCCGATGGGAGAAGGGGAGCCGGATTCAGAACCCCTCCCCCTGGGGGAGAGGGGCAGGGGTGAGGGCGAAGAGTCATGGTAAATGGATGGTTCTTTTCACGGAACCCTCCTAGCCCAGGCTCAGGCGATCATGGCCAAAGCGCAGATTTGGGATCTCCTGACGCCAGATAGTTCATTTGCATTAGAACGACCAAGCAACCTGAAGCGCCTGCGCTAGGATAGAGTTTGTGTCTTAGGGCGATTCAGCGCAGCAATTTGGCCATGGAAAAGATTGTGGTGGGGCTTTCGGGCGGGGTGGATAGTTCGGTGGCGGCGGCGACGCTGCATCGGCAGGGCTATGACGTAGTGGGGCTAACCCTGTGGCTGATGAAGGGCAAGGGCCAGTGCTGCTCGGAGGGTATGGTGGATGCGGCCAAACTCTGTGAGGATATGGGCATTCCCCACCACATTGTCGATAGCCGCGATGTGTTTCAGAAAGAAATTGTCGATTATTTAGTCGAAGGCTACGGCAGCGGTATCACGCCTTTGCCCTGCTCCCAGTGCAACCGGGCAGTGAAGTTTGGCCCGATGTTGCAGTACGCTCGTGAAGAACTGGGCTGTGATCGCATCGCCACGGGGCACTATGCCCGCATCCTCCACAATGCCGAAACCGGGCGCTACGAGCTGCTGCGGGCGGTGGATCCGGCGAAGGATCAGTCCTATTTTCTGTATGACCTCACCCAGGATTTGCTGGCGGCCTGCCATTTTCCCCTGGGTCACCAAACCAAAACCGAAACCCGCCGCATCGCCGCCGAACTGGGCCTGCACACCGCCGAAAAGCCCGACAGCCAAGACCTTTGCCTAATCGAGCAGCACGGCTCCATGCAGACTTTTTTGGACAAATACCTCGCGCCCAAACCGGGGGATATCGTCGATACCGAGGGCCGCATTTTGGGCCAGCACACGGGCATTCACCACTACACCATCGGCCAGCGCAAGGGCTTGGGCATCGCCGCTGCCAACCCGCTCTACGTGGTGGGGTTTGATGTGGGCCGCAACCAGGTGATCGTCGCCGACCGCAGCGATGCCCACTGGCCCGACTGCACCGTGCAGCGGGTGAACTGGGTGTCCATTGCCGCGCCCCAAGAGCCGATTCCGGTGTCGGCGCAAATTCGCTATCGCAGCGGAGCCGTGGGAGCGACGCTAATCCCCCTCGAAGGCCCCGATGGCTGGGCAGATCGGGTGAAGCTGGTGTTTGACGAACCCCAGTTTGGCGTTACCCCCGGCCAAGCTGCCGTGTGGTTTGATGGGGATCGAGTGCTGGGCGGTGGCCTCATCGAAGCGGCGGTGAATCCGGTAGGGAATCCTGCCGAGGTAACTCCACAGGTGAGCGCCCTAATATCAAATCCGAGTTAGAGACCCCCGATGGCTAACCCGGCCAACCGTAGGGGCGAGGTCTCCTCGCCCGCTGGATACCAGGGTTAAACAGGGCGGATTTCGTATCAGTCGTCAGGAGCATCCCCCATGGCCGACACCAAGGAACAACAACATCCCCAATACAAGGCCGACCGAGAGGTGGTAAATCAGCTTTTGGCCGGAGAAGCCACCGACTATAACCTGGTGGAACTGGCCCGCCTGATGATTCGCTACGAGGGCTTCCCCGGCGCACGGGATATTCAAACCGACCTGAAAAAAGCCCTCAACCGCTGGCATCTCACGGAAGAGGATCTGTTTGCCAAAACCCGCGCCATTCACCAACAGGGCGACGTGTACAAAGGGCTGGGCCGAGGTCGAGAAGACTGGAGTTAATGGCCTAGCCCCATGCTGCGGGCCACCTGTGATACTCCAGTCCGCAGAACGCCCCTTAGTCCTGGGCTTTTACCCATTCCACCAGGGTACGAACGCCAAATCCGGTGCCGCCCGGATTGTTGTAGCCGCTTTCCTTCTCTGTCCATACTGGGCCAGCCACATCGAGGTGAACCCAGGGGGTTTTCTCCACAAACTGCTTCAGGAATAGGGCAGCGGTGATGGAGCCACCGGGGCGAGGGCCTGTGTTTTTCATGTCGGCCACGATGGACTTCAGACCCTCGAAGTATTTGGCCTCCATGGGTAAGCGCCAGAACTTTTCTCCGGCAGTGGCGGCGGCGGTGGATAGGGCATTAGCCAGATCGTCATCTTCGGTGAACAGTCCGGCAATGTCGTCCCCTAAGGCCACAATGCAGGCTCCGGTGAGGGTCGCCAAATCCACAATGGCATCCACGTCCAGCTTTTCGGCAAACACCAGGGCATCGGCCAGGGTGAGGCGACCCTCGGCATCGGTGTTGTTGACTTCAATGGTTTTGCCGTTGGAGGCGGTGAGGATGTCTCCCGGTCGCATGGCCTTACCGCTAATCATATTTTCCACAGCGGCACTGATGAAATGCACTTCAGCGTTGGGTTTCAGTTGACCGATGGCCTTGGCGGCTCCCAACACGGCGGCGGCTCCCCCCATGTCAATTTTCATCATTTCGATACCGCTGCCGGGACCCTTGATGTTCAAACCACCGCTGTCGAAGGTGAGCCCCTTGCCCACAATGGCCAGCTTGCGGCTGGGGCTACCCGCCGGACGGTAGGTGAGGTGGATGAACTTGGGCGGCAGGTCGGAGGCCAGGGCCACCCCCAGGTACGCCCCCATCCCCAGGGCTTCACACTGTTCCCGCTCTAGGATTTCGCAGTCCATACCGTGGGCAGCGGCGATCTCCTGGGCCGTTTGGGCCAGCACCGCCGGAGTGACCACATTGGCCGGAGCAGAGGTCAATTCCCGCGCCAAAATCACCCCCTCACACACGGCCTGGGCCGTGGTAATGCCCGCCTCCTGCCCCGCCAGATCTAGCAGGTGGATCGCCTCTAGGACGACTTTCCCGTTGTCCTTATCCTCAGACTTAAAGCGCTTATCTTGGTGTAGGGCGAGGGTGGCTCCTTCTACAGCGGCTTGGGCCGTTTGGGCCGGATCGTTTTGGTACGTGGGCAGGCTCAGGCCCAGGGTGGTGCATTTTTCCTTCTTTGCCATGCGGGCAGCGGCAGCAGCGGCGCGACGAATCCCTTCCAAACTCAGGTCATCGGCGGAACCAAGCCCCACGATACCCAGCTTTTTCACCGTGCCCCCCACCCGAATCACCGCCGTGGAGCCATCTTTCCCAGTGAATTCCGTCTCGTCAATGAGTTCCTGAAGCAGACCCGACACCTGGGTATTCAAGTCAGCTAACGGCCCCGTGAGGGGAAGGGAGGCTTCCGTAAGACCAATCACGAGGCAATCCCCTGACCAGGTGAGGCAGGTTTGGGCTGAGGCGTGGAACTCCATGAACCAATACTCTATAGATGGGCAAGTGTGCTGAAAACAGGCCGTATATCGGGGTTACAGCCCTTGATTACTATAGCGCTACGGTCTGCATTATTGACGTAGCGGCCATAGCCCATCTAGGGCTATGGCCTAAGGCAGGACGGCCTAAAACAAACGCAGAATCAGGGGATAGCGAAAGGGCGTAAGCTGTTAGTCATCTAAACTGCGTATAATACATTAAAATTCTGGAATAAGCCATGGGAGTCAGAAACTATCTAACGTCAGAGGAAAAGCAAGAGCTTCAGAAGC
>NZ_JACJRS010000081.1 GCF_014697375.1 Phormidium sp. FACHB-1136 | reverse complement strand
CTCTACTTTTGCCTAAATTCATCGCCGCTAAGCTTAACCCCTTGCCCCCTCAGGTCTCCCAAAGCTTAGTAACTTAGTACCCCTGTCCAGAACTTATGACTGTCCAGTCAACAAGCTATTGATGTCTATCAACGAGCCCTAGAAATTGATAGTGATTATATTGGGAAGGGAGTCACAATAAGGAATTTAGGTGATACTTATCGAGGTCTGGGACAATATGCGAAAGCATTTGAATTTTACAATCAAGCCTTGTCTATGGCCCATGAGACTGGCAATCTTCAGCAGATGGCAGATATTTTCAAAGCACAGGGAATAGCGCACATTGATTTAGGCCAGTTTTCTCAGGCAGAGACCGTTTTGCAGCAATCTATTGAGACTTACGAAGAACTTCGCGCCAACTTGTCTGATAGTCAACTTATATCTCTTGCAGATGCTCAAAGGGACGCCTACCTGTATCTAGAGCTATCCCTAGTTTCTCAAGGCAAAATAGCCGAAGCTCTTGTCACATCTGAACGAGGTCGTGCTCGTGCTTTTGTGTTACAGATTGCTAGTCGATTCTCTGCTCTCGAAGAGCACACAGCTACATTGGCTAACTCTTTTTCGGTAGCACCTAAATTTGAGGAAATTCAGCAGATTGCTAAAGACACTGATGCCACTCTCGTAACATACTCCCTTTTGGCAGATGCAGCTCTCTACATCTGGGTGGTGCAACCCTCCGGCGAAATCGCCTTTCGCTCCGTAGAGTTCGAGAGTTCTGGTGGTGAAGGTCTCGCCTTTAACCCTATCTCTGCTATCGATGGCCCCGTCTATCGCAGTGCCCCAGACGACTCCGAACTGGGCCAACTCGTCGCCGACTCCCGCGCCACCATCCTGGTCGAGAGCACCAACACCCGCCCAGAGCAACTGCGAGAGCTACATACCCTTCTCATCAACCCCATTACCGACCTGCTACCCACCGATCCTGAGGCCAAGGTGGTCTTTGTGCCCCAGGGTAATTTGTTTCTAGTGCCCTTCGCCGCTTTGCAAGACGCCGATGGCACCTACTTGATCGAAAAACACACCATTCTCACCGCCCCCTCTATCCAGGTCTATGGGTTAGCGAACGAAGCGGCATCAACCACCGCAGGGGCGAACGGTGGTTCACCCTTTTCTACCAACAACGCCCTCATCGTCGGCAACCCCACCATGCCCACGGTCTGGTCGCCCACCGCCAGCGGCGACTTTGCCGAAACCCAGCTTACCGACCTACCCGGTGCCAAGGCTGAAGCCGAGGCCATTGGCGGCTTTCTCAACATCACCCCACTCGTTGGTTCGCAGGCTACCGAAGCGCGGGTGAAGCAACTGCTGCCTTCGGCCCGGCTAATTCACCTGGCCACCCACGGTCTGCTCGACTATGGCGACCCCCGTGCCTACGGTACTCTCGACTTTCCGGGGGCGATCGCCCTGGCTCCCAGTGACAGAGAAGACGGCCTACTCACCTCTGCCGAAATTTTAGAGATGGATTTACAGGCCGAGTTAGCCGTGCTCAGCGCCTGCGACACTGGCCGGGGACGAATCACGGGCGATGGCGTGGTGGGCCTATCGAGATCGCTGATCACCGCCGGGGTGCCCAGCGTCGTGGTTTCCCTCTGGGCCGTGCCCGATGCCCCCACCGCCGAGCTGATGACCGAGTTTTACCGCCAGCTTAACCAAGGCCAAGACAAAGCCCAGGCCCTGCGCCAGGCGATGCTCACCACCCTAGAGCAACACCCCAACCCCCGCAACTGGGCGGCATTTACCCTGATTGGCGCTGCCGAGTGAATAAGCTAGGCGCAGCTACACATATAGTCATTCCAATTAAGACTGAGACCCTGAAAGCCTAATAGAGCAAGACTTTCAGGGTCTTGCTTGTCTCATTTTTATGAAGAACAACTATACATTTGCACAGCCGCTTACTGGCACGATTAGAGCTACTATCACCCTTGAAGCCACCGGCCCCTGCGCTGGGGCCAGCGACCTACCGCGCACGACACACCCCTACTGCTGGTCACCGTTTATCATCATTGGCCCTGGGCTATAGGGGCAGGGGAATTGAGACTACACCAGAATTCAAGCGTCCCCAGCTCAAACACAGCTAAGGGAGATGAAATCAGGGACACAGCGGCGTGACCTTCCTCGGATGGGATGGCCTGGGCGATTGCGGGTTGACAACCCGATCTCTCTAGCAGGCAACCCTTGAGGTAATCAGTCCAGATCTATCTCACGCTGGCCCGCACCAGGCGTACCGCCTCCTCCGCATCCACTAGGCCGCTGCCAAAGAAATACTGAAGCTCGTTTTCAGCGGGGGGGGTGGCGCTTTGATCGCGCAAGACTCTGTATAGCTCTTGCTCATCAGGGGCCAAGCTTAGAGGGCTGTGGCTAGAGGCCGCTTCCAATAGGGCAATGATGCGATCGCGGTTCAAGCGCCGCTCTGGATCAGCACTCAGCATCAACGCTACCACCCCTGCCACCGCTGGCGACGCAAAGGATGTGCCCTGGGTCCACACGTAGTGGCCCCTGGGGTCTTGGGCCGGTGACCAGGGTTGATCTGGGATGGCGATGCCCTGCCAAAACTGGTCGTTACCCGTGCCACTGGTGGTTAGAATGCCGCCTTCTAACCCAGATTGCATATCGCCACCGGGGGCCACCAGCGTTAGCCCAGGGCCAAAGCTGCTGTAGGGGGCGCGGGTGCCCTGGAGGGTGGTGGCTCCCACCGAAACTACGTTGGGCAAGCTGGAGGGAAAATTAAGGCCAATTTCTCTCCTTCCATTATTGCCAGAGGAGGCGACAACAACCAGTCTGGGGTTGGCAGACAGGACTTCCTGGATGGCGTCTGAAACCTCTGTCGTTGGAGGCATTCTCCAGCTCAGGTTAATGACATCAGCGCCCCGGGCGGCGGCATAGCCGATTGCTTCTATGCTGGCATCAACCAACGGCCCACTGGAGATAGTGCCTGTCCGCGCAGGCAAAATTTTGACCGCAGGGGCAACTCCTGTAGACCCCATTCCTTGGGCTGTGCTTGCACCAATGACACCGGCTACCGTAGTGCCATGAAACTCACCACCTGCAATTGCAGAGCGAATCTCTGCACGGATCTGCTCTGCAATTTGCCTATCTGAACGGCGAGGGTTGTCCCGCTTTATCCTTCTCGCCGTTGTATCATGCTGGCGTAGCAATTCAGTGTCAGAGAGGGTAAACGCACTCTGAAAAAGTGGACGCAGTAGGGAGAGTTCGGTGGCCTCTATCCGAGTATCTGGGTCGTTTTCTACAAAGTCCCAGCCACGTGATTCGCCGGGTAAACCCGCTGTGCCAGGTGAAAGTTCATAGGTATTGTTCACTAATTCGGGATGATCCCACTGGGTGAAGGTATCCAGCACCGCTACGGTAATACCGTTACCACGACTGCCCAATGCCCAGGCCGCAGGAGCCTTGACGCCTGTGTTGCTACGGCCAGGGGCGATGGATGTGCTATCCAGATGCCAGGCCAGGGCCGCTAAATTGTCGGCGGCAGAGCGAGAACGAGAACCAGCGACTGAGGCCGATAACTCGCTGCCCATGGGCTCTCCGGGCGATCGCACTGGGATAAAGTTGGGCGTGGCCGATCGCACCCCGGCAGTTTGGTTGAGTTGTTCAGCGGCGGTAAGGACGGCAGTTTCGTGGTCGAGGTTACTTACGCGGGCCAGTATTCGGTTTTCGGTAAACCGCAGCGGGCGAATC
This sequence comes from Phormidium sp. FACHB-1136, assembly GCF_014697375.1. Taxonomy (GTDB): domain Bacteria; phylum Cyanobacteriota; class Cyanobacteriia; order Phormidesmidales; family Phormidesmidaceae; genus Nodosilinea. Next base: position 20,998 of record NZ_JACJRS010000081.1, on the reverse strand, counting down.
AGTGCTAAGCCCTGGGCGGCTAAAATCTGTTGCTGCTCGGCCTCGGTGGTATTGGCTGCAAAACTGACAATAATTTCGTTGGGTAGCAAGATCTGCTCGTCCTGGTCGGCCCGGTTGACGACTGCCAGGGTGGTCTCAACGTAGGGTAACTGGAGGCGAGGACGCAGTGCCCCCAGGCCAGAGCGGCTACCGGCAGGCAGCGTGGCGATCGCGTACCGAGTGCCCACGGGTTGCACGGTGACGACATCGCCACCCCGGCTAGGGGCAGCATTGAGGTCATTTTGCAACTGCTGATAGAGGGGGGTGAGGCTGGCCGAGCGACTGGGAGGCCGATCTTGAAAGGCAACGGCGATCGCAGTGTTTTGCACGACCAGGGGAACGGGTTCGCCGTTGAAGCGGTAGAAAAGGTCGGCGGGGTCGGCCTGAGCCAATGTTGGAATGGGGCGAAAGACGGCTAAGGCCAGGCCGAGGCTAAAGCCAATCGCCAGCAATAGCACCCTGAATAGGGGCCTGGGGGAAATAGGGGGCATCATGGTAAATTTTCGGGGGGATGGGATGCGGGTTGAGTAAATTTTGCCCCATGGTAGACCGCACGGTAAATAAAGACTTTCTGGGCAGGGCTGAATAAGTTCGATGTAGCCAGGAATATAGAGAGAATGAAGCATCCCGGTGCCACACTCTATAAAGGCTAGGCCGCTATGAAGTCGTTACCACCACACATCCACAGGTTGGTTTGGGTTATGCAGAAGGGACGGGCCAGCCGCCTGGTGAGTCTGGCGCTGCTAGCGGCGCTGCTGGTGGGCCAAAGCCCTAGCGCTTGGTCGCAGCCTCTAGCCTCGGCGGATGCGACTAGGGTAGCCCAATCAGTTCCAGGGTTTGAGCCGTTGACCATAACAGGTGCGCTGGATGAGAACAGCACTGTTGAGGCGGGACGCTCTTTTAATGTCCACACGTTTGAAGGGGTGGCGGGGCAAATAGTTGTCATCGATCTGAGCAGCAATGAGTTTGATGCATTATTAGGGGTGCGTGCTCCTAATGGGGAAGTCATTGCCACAGATAACGATAGTGGAGACGGCACTAATGCTCGTCTTCTGCTGAGCTTGCCTGACACGGGCACCTATTGGATTGGTGCGTTCTCGCTCAACCCAGGGGAAAAGGGGCTTTACCAATTGACTGTACAGTCAGGTATGGCTGATTGGGAACAAATGGAGCGACTTTCTGAAGCAAACCGCCTCAATACCCAAGGACTTGAACTCGTGAATACAGGTCGCTATGGAGAGGCTGAACCTGCCTTTCAAGAGTCTCTAAAAATTCGTCGTGAGCAATTAGGTGACCATCACCCCGATGTTGCTACTAGCCTCAGTAACTTGGCTTCTTCGTACCACCTTCAAGGTCGCTATGGAGAGGCCGAACCCTTATTTCAGGAATCCCTGACAATCTTTCATGAGCAATTAGGTGACCGTCACCCCACTGTCGCCACCAGTCTCAACAACTTGGCTTCTTTGTACCGGGATCAAGGGCGCTACGGGGAGGCCAAACCTCTCCATCAAGAGGCACTGTCTATTCGTCGCGAGCAATTAGGTGACCGCCATCCCGATGTCGCGTCAAGCCTCAGCAACCTAGCTAGGCTGTATCAGGACGAAGGGCGCTATGAAGAAGCCGAACTCTTCTTTCAGGAGGCGCTGAGTATCTTTCGTGAGCAGTTGGATGATCGTCACCCCACTGTCGCTACCAGCGTTAACAACCTAGCAGAGCTTTACCGAGAACAAGGACGCTACGGGGAGGCCGAACCTCTCCATCAAGAGGCGTTGTCTATTCGTCGTGAGCGATTGGGAAATCGCCATCCCGATGTTGCTCAAAGCCTTAGCAACTTGGCCTTACTATATAGCGAACAAGGCCGTTATGTGGAGGCCGAACCTCTCTACCAAGAGGCGTTGTCTATTCGTCGTGAGCAATTAGGCGATCGCCACCCTAGTGTTGCTCAAAGCCTCAACAGTCTAGCTGCGTTGTACTTCCTAAAAGGGCGCTACGGAGAGGCAGCGCCCCTCTTCCAAGAATCGCTGTCTATTGGTCGCGAGCGATTGGGAAGTCGCCATCCCGATGTTGCTCAAAGCCTCAGTAACTTGGCCTTGCTGTATACGGAACAAGGCTTCTATGTGGAGGCCGAACCTCTCTATCAAGAGGCACTGTCTATTCGTCGTGAGCGAATGGGTGAGCGCCACCCCGATGTCGCCACCAGTCTCAATAACCTAGCCTCGTTGTACCGTGATCAAGGCCGTTATAGAGAAGCTGAAACCCTCTTTCAAGAGGTGCTGAGTATTTTTCGTGAACAGCTAGGCGATCATCACCCCAATATTGCCACTAGTCTAAACAATCTGGCCTCGTCGTACAGAGATCAAGGGCGTTATGGAGACGCTGAGCCCTTACTCCAAGAGGCACTGAGCATTTTTCGCAAGCAGTTGGGCGACAGCCATCCCGCTGTCGCCACCAGCCTCAACAACTTGGCATTGCTGTATCGATCTCTAGGCCGCTATGGGGAGGCTGAACCCCTCTATCAAGAGGCACTGTCTATTCGTCGTGAGCAATTAGGTGATCGCCACCCCGATATCGCCATCAGTCTCAATAATTTGGCTGAACTGTACCAAATTCAAGGGCGCTATGTGGAGGCCGAAGTCCTCTTACAGGAGGCACTGAGCATCGTTCGCGAACAGTTAGGCGGCCATCATCCAAATGTTGCTGCCAGCCTCCACAATCTAGCCTCGGTGTACCAGACTCAAATGCGCTATGGAGAGGCAGTCTCACACTCCCAAGAGGCTCTGAATATCTTGCGCCAACAATTAGGTGATCGCCACCCAAATGTTGCCACCAACCTCAACAATTTGGCCTCGTCCTACAGAGATCAAGGGCGTTATGGAGACGCTGAACCCTTATTCCAAGAGGCGCTGAACATCTTGCGCGAACAATTGGGCGACCGCCACCCAGACGTTGCCATAAGCCTCAATAACTTGGCATGGCTGTACTGGGCACAAGGAGAAATGAGTACGGCTCTAACATGGTTGCAGCAGGGGTTATCAGTTGAAGAAACCAACCTCAGCCTTAACCTAGCCATTGGTTCCGATGATCGCAAGCGGGACTACATCTCTACCCTCTCCGGTACCACCAACTACGTCCTCTCTCTGCACCTACAGGATGCCGCAACCAACCCCACCGCCGCCCGCCTTGCCCTCACCACCGTGCTGCGCCGCAAGGGCCGCGTCCTCGATGCCGTTACCGATACCCAACAACTCCTGCGCCAAAACCTCAGTCCTGATCTGGCCCCCCTGCTGGATGACTACACCGCTGCCCAAACCCAACTCGCCGCCCAACTCTATGCGGGCCTAGGCAACCAAGACCCAGAGGTCTATCGCACCCGCATCGACGACCTCCGCCAAGAGGTGAACCGCCTAGAAAACGAGCTATCCCGCCGCAGTGCCGCCTTCCGGGTCGAAACCGAACCCGTGGAAATCGAGGCCGTGCAAGCACTCATACCCGCCGATGCCGCCCTGGTGGAACTGGTGCAGTATCGCCCCTTTGATCCGTCTGGATCTGGTTCGTGGGGCCAACCACGCTACGCCGCCTACATTCTGCACAACTCCGGCGACCCCAAATGGGTCGATCTCGGTGAAGCCGAAACCATCGACACCGCTGCCCGCGCCTTCCTCGCCGCTACCCGCAACCCAAACTCCGGTAGCCAGGCCCGCGCCACCGCCCGCGCCCTGGATGAGCTAGTCATGACCCCCATCCGCCCCCTCCTCGGCGATGCCACCCACCTGCTACTCTCCCCCGACAGCCAACTCAACCTCATCCCCTTCGCCGCCCTGGTCGATGAACAAAACCGCTACCTAGTCGAAACCTACACCCTCACCCACCTCACCACCGGACGCGACCTGCTGCGCCTGCAAAATACAGCCCCCAGCCAACAGCCCCCCGTCCTCTTCGCCAACCCCAACTACGACACCGCCAACCCCAGCGGGACTCAACTCATCGCCGCCGCTTCCTCCAACTCCCCTCGCCCTCTGGGAGAGGGGCCGGGGGTGAGGGCCACAGACCAGCGCTCCACCGACATCACCAACCTGCGCTTTAACCCCCTACCCGGCACCCAGCAAGAAGTCGATGCCATCACCCCTCTGCTGCCCAACAACGCCATCATTCTCACCGAAGCCACCGCCACCGAAAACGCCCTCAAGCAGGTACAGGCCCCCAGCATTCTGCACATCGCCACCCACGGATTTTTCCTCGAAGATGTGGAATTTGTGCCGCCCCCGTCCACCCGTGGCGACCGGGCCACCGGATTTCTAGAACCCACGGGCTTGGTTGCGCCTCCCACCCGCCCCGTCAGCAACGAAAACCCCCTGCTGCGCTCTGGGCTGGCCCTAGCGGGGTTCAACATCCGTACCAGTGCCGGGGAAGATGGTGTTCTCACCGCCCTGGAGGCCACCGGGCTAAACCTGCGCGGCACCCGCCTAGTAGTCCTCAGCGCCTGCGAAACCGGGGTGGGTCAGGTGGCCAATGGCGAAGGGGTCTATGGCTTGCGGCGGGCCTTTGTGATGGCCGGGGCCGAGAGCCAGCTCATGAGCCTATGGAAAGTAGACGACCTGGGCACTGCCGAACTGATGCAGCGCTACTATCAGCGATTGCAAAACGGCGAAGGCCGCAGCGAGTCCCTACGCCAGGTGCAGCTTGAATTTATGGCCAATCCCACCTATCAGCACCCCTACTACTGGGCCTCGTTTATGTTCTCCGGCCAGTGGAGTCCGATGACGGATCGCTAACTGAACCCGATCCACTCCTCTCAGACGGAGCAATTAAGCATCTCTCCCCATCTCCCTATCCCCTCATCTCCCAGTTCATCCCCATGTCCTACCGTCTCACGATTCACAAAATCGACCAAAGCTGCCTGTTTGACCTCACCTGGGGCCAAGGGCAGCGGTTAACCGTGACGGTGCCGTTTCCTCCGGCGCTGTTGGGGTTGTATGGCGCTTGGCAGCGGGCCTACCTGGGCTACTACAAGCACGGTCTGCGGGGCCGAGGGGGGGTGGCGGGCCAGGTGGCGATGGTGGAGGTAGACTGGCACAGCCAGCTTAAGCAGGCCGAGGCGCGGATGCTGTCGGAGTTTCACACCTGGCTGAAGGATGGCAAGCTCTACGATTTGCGGGCGGAACTGGCGGCGGCGTCCCAAACGGCGGAGCGCGACGGCACCCCCCTGGAACTCTTCATTGCCTGCGACCCCATCGACATTGCCCGATTACCCTGGGAAACCTGGGAACTGGGTCAGCAGGTGCAAATCGTGCGTTCGCCGCCGAACATTCGGGCGACGACGGTGAATCGGCAGTCCTTTCGGCGGGGCAAGGCTAGGGTGTTGGCCATTCTGGGCGACGAAACCGGGCTGAACTTTACGGGAGAACGCCACGCCCTGAATGCCCGAAATCGGCTGCTAGAGATTCACTACCTGGGCTGGCAGCCGGGGGAAGATACCCACGACCTCAAGCAACGCATTGGCCGCACCATTGCCGATCCTCGCGGCTGGGATGTGTTGTTTTTTGCCGGACACAGCAACGAATCGGCCCTGCTGGATGGCCAGGTGGCGATTGCGCCCAACACCGCCCTTTCCATCAAAGAACTAGCCCCCGCCTTGCAGGAGGCCCAGCGCCACGGGCTTCAGTTTGCCCTGTTTAACTCGTGCAGCGGGCTAGATATTGCCCAGGCGCTGATTAGCCTGGGGCTGAGCCAGGTGGCGATTATGCGGGAGCCGATCCATAACCAGGTGGCCCAAACCTTTTTGGTGCAGTTGTTACAGCACCTCACCCAGTTCGACGACGTGCAGGTGGCCCTGCGTCAGGCCAGCGATTATCTCAAGGTAAAGCAGGAACTCACCTATCCCTCCGCCTATCTGGTGCCGTCGTTGTTTCGCCACCCCGACTCGGTGCCCTACCGGATTCAGCCTGTGGGCTGGCGTTCCCTAGCCCGTCGCTGGCGACCCACCGCCTACGAGGCTGTGACTGTCGGTGCGCTGTGCCTACTGAGTCTGGTGCCCTCGGTGCAAGATTGGCTGCTCGATCAGCGGGTCTTGGCCCAGGCGATGTACCGAGATCGCACCGAGCAAGTAGCCACCGACTCCCCCTCGCCGATTTTGCTGGTGCAGATTGACCCCGACACCTTTACCCGCCTCGGCATCAACAACCCCAGACCCATCAACCGCGCCCTCCTGGCCGACCTGATTACTGAGTTGAGCGAACGTCAGGCCGCTGTGATCGGGCTAGACTACATCCTCGATCTGCCCCAGCCCGCCCACGACGCGGCCCTTAACCAAGCCCTTAACCAAGCCATTGACCAAAACCAAACCTGGCCCGTGTTGATCAGCAGCCGCAACCGCGACTTTTCCTGGACAACCCCCTACCCCACCGTGATCGACCTCGACCGCATTTTGCAGGGCAATGCCTTTCTGCCCTTTCGTCATGTGCTGCCCCGCGAAGCCCATCCCGACGCCAAAACCCCCTTTAGCTACCAGTTGGCCACCGCCTGGAGGCTGCACCAACGGGCCATGCAGGGCGAACCCAATATTCCCCGTCCCAGCCTCAGCGGCCCCGCCCTCGAAACCCAAGTCCAGGCTTACGAGCGCGACACCGCCCTGGGCCTATCTCCCTGGGCCGAGGTGCATCCCCTCACCTATCTCTCCGCCCGCTGGGGCCAACACTGGCTGCAACCGCTGATCGACTTTTCCATTCCCCCCGCCCAGGTCTACCGCACCGTGCCCGCTTGGCAGCTCTTAGAAGACCCCGCAACGGCCCTATTGCCCCTCTCCCGCCTCGACAATACCCTGGTGATGATCGTGCCGGGGTACTACGATGCCGCAGGGATTGGCCGCGAGGGCGACGACAACTTTCCCCAGCCCCCCGCCATCGGCTACTGGCGCAACCGCACGGGGCAACGCCTGCTCGACTTCACGGGCGGCGAAACCCACGCCTACATCACCCACCACCTCATCCACAATCGTCTGGTGATTCCCATCCCCGACCTGTGGCTAGTGCTGGCGGCGGCGGCCATCGGCAAAGCGCTGACCCTGTACCTCCGCCAACGCTCCCCCCGTCGGACGACCTTGGCGGCCTGTTTGGCGGTGGCCACCGTGGGCTATGGGGTGCTGGCGTTGCAGGTGTATCTTTCGGCGGCGGTGCTGCTGCCCTGGTTGCTGCCCTCGCTCACTTTGGGGCTGTACAGTTTACCCAAGCTCAAGGAGGCTTCCTATGAACAAAGCTAGATGGATGACAGCGGCTATTGGTGGTGTGGCGGTGGTGGCTACCTTGGCCCCTTTTACCCCCGCTGCCGCTGAAATTCGCAGCCAGTGGCTAGGCTGGGGTCGCCTGCGTACCCTGGCCAGGGGTGGCCCGCTGCAAGATACCAACCGAGGCCGAGACGGTGGCTCGCGGGGCAGTGGTGTTTGCCTCATTGCCCCCGGCAATGGCGAGGTGGTTTGGACGGTGGAACCGCTGCTCGTCCTCCAGGGCGACCTCAAACGTGCGGCCCTTTATGTGGTGGATAACGACGGCACTGACGACGCAAGGTTGATTGATAACCAAGGGACGGATCATGAAGGGGCCGATTCCGTAGAACCCTTCTGGACAGCCTCCCTTTCCCCGGATACAACCTTGGTGTCCATCCAGCCCTACGATGGCGACCCCCTAGAACCCGGCACCACCTATGCCCAGCAAATCGAGGGGTTTGCCATCGATGGCAGTGTGGTCTCCAGCCGTCGCTTCCCGTTCCAGATTATGCCGGAGGGAGAAGAGCGAGACCAAATTGCCACCGATTTGGCGCACCTCGAAGCGGATCTAGCCCATGACGATCTGGATGCAGAAACCATTGCCCTAGCCAAAGCCGAGTTCTTTTTTGAACGCAACCTCAACGCCGATGCCCTGGGCCTGGTGTTTTCGGTAGAGGAGCCTTCCGATGCCTTGGCAGAGACCCGGCAAGCCCTAGTAGAGGCCATTTGCAGCCAAGACCTTTTTAGGGATGAGTAGTCCCTGGGATGAATGATCTCTGGGATGAATGATCTCTGGGATGGGTAGTCCCTGGGATGAAACGTCTCTGGAATGAATAAGTGGCGAGGGGTCAGAAGTACGTTCCTACGACAGCAAGCAAGCCCCTTCGTAAGGACTGACCCCCATGCAACGTCTCAGCACTATCGGACTCTTTCTGGCTACCCTGGTGATTTCGACCGCTACGCCGTTGTCGGTGCGCTATACCTCCCAAAGTGCGCCGACGCTGACCCTAAGTCGGGCGGTGGCCTCTGCGCCGCTGTTGCAGGTGCAAGATCGCCTCGGCCCCCACAAGCATGTGGTGGAGTTTGACCAAGGCAACCGTTTTGCGGCGACCCACGTTTTTAATGGCACCGCCGGACAATCGGTGAGCATTGCCCTAGAAAGCCGCGATTTTGACCCCATTTTGATTCTGATTGATGCTACGGGCGAGGCCATTGCTTCCAGCGATGATATCAGCGCTACCAATGCCAATGCCCGCATCGACATTACCCTCCCCATCACCGAGCAATACACGCTGCTGGTCTCCTCTTTCGAGCTTGAGGGACAGGGGGACTATCGTTTGGCGGTGATGCCCCAGGAGTAGTCGCGAAGCCTCTATCTCTAGGCCTGCCAGCAAAGATGGATGGGGCAATTGGGTGACGGTTGCCCTATCCGTCAACTGTTTTCCAGAGGGCTGAATAGGTGGATGGTGGTGAGATAAATATAGGGATGTTACCCCCCAGATAAGGAGCATTGCCCCCATGCGCGATGGGTTGAAGTGGTTGAGTTTAATGGTGCTAACGGCTGTACTGGTGCCCTTTGCCGAGAGACCCGGTTTCTTTAAAGAAACCGGGTCTCTAATGCCTGTTGCGATGGCCCAAAGTGCTGAAGACCGCAAAGCCGAGGCAGATAGGCTGTTGCAGCAGGGGCTTGATCAGTTCGACGCTAGCCAATTTCTGGAGGCAATGCAATCCTGGGAGCAGGCGTTGCCGATTTACCGCGAGATTCGTGAACGCCTGGGAGAAGGCAGGGCACTAGGCAATTTGGGCGCTGCCTATGCTAACCTCAGTCAATATGAACGCGCCATCGACCTCTATGAGCAAGCTCTCGCTATATATCGCGAGATTCGGGATCGCCGAAGGGAAGGAATTGCGCTGGACAATTTGGGCATTTCGTATGCTGGTCTCAGTCAACATGAACGCGCCATCGACCTTCATGATCAAGCTCTAGTTATATTCCGAGAGATTCATGATCGCGGGGGGGAAGGAAGAACTCTAAGCAACTTGGGCTATGCGTACGCTGCTCTCAGTCAATATGACCGTGCCATTGACTTCCACGAGCCAGCCTTGGTCATTGCCCGTGAGATAAATGATCGTGGGAGGGAAGGTAGGGCGCTGCTAAGTCTAGGTATTGCGCACGATGGTCTCAGTCAGTATGACCGCGCTATTGACTTCTACGAGCCAGCCCTGGCCATTGCCCGAGAGATTGGTGATCGCGAAGGAGAAAGTGCCGCGCTAAACAATTTGGGCATTGCGTACGCTGCTCTCAGTCAGTATGACCGCGCTATTGACTTTCATGAGCAGTCTCTGGCCATTGCCCAAGAGATTAATGATCGCAGAATGGAAGGCCGGGTGCTCAGCAGTTTGGGTGCTGCCTACGCTGCTCTCAGTCAGTATGACCGCGCTATTGACTTTCATGAGCAGTCTCTGGCCATTGCCCAAGAGATTAATGATCGCAGAATGGAAGGAAATGCTCTAGGCAATTTGGGTAACGCTTACTCTAGCCTTAGCCAATATGACCGCGCCATTGATTTTCATGAGCAAGCCCTGGCCATTGCTCGAGAGATTAAGCAGCGCCAAGGGGAAGGCAGCGCCTTAGGCAATTTGGGCGGTGCGTACGCTGCTCTCAGCCAATATGACCGCGCTATTCACTTCTATAGGCAAGCTCTGGTCATTGCCCGAGAGATTGGTGATCGCGAAGGAGAAAGTGCCGCGCTAAACAATTTGGGTCTTGCGTACGTTAATCTCAGTCAGTATGACCGCGCTATTGATTTCTATGAGCAAGCCCTAGCCATTGCCCGAGAGATAAATGATTATGGAAAGGAAAGTAGTACACTGGGCAGTCTGGGTGCTGCCTACGCTGACCTCAGTCAACATGAAAGCGCTATTGACTTCCATGAGCAATCTCTGGCCATTGCCCGCGAGATTAAGAATCGCGAAGGGGAAAGTAGTGCACTGAACAGTTTGGGCATTGCTTACGATAATCTCGGTCAATATGACCGCGCCATTGACTTTTATGAGCAAGCCCTGGCCATTGTCCGTGATATAGATGATCGTCGAGGAGAAGGAAGCATACTGGTCAATTTGGGCCTTACGCATAATAATCTCAGCCAATATGACCGCGCTATTCACTTCTATAGGCAAGCTCTGGTCATTGCCCGAGAGATTGGTGATCGCGAAGGAGAAAGTGCCGCGCTAAACAATTTGGGTCTTGCGTACATTAATCTCAGTCAGTATGACCGCGCTATTGATTTCTATGAGCAAGCCCTAGCCATTGCCCGATACATTGGTGATCGACAAGGGGAATGTATCGCACTGGGCGGATTAGGCATTGCCTATGCTAACCTCGGCCAAAATGACCGCGCCATTGATTTCTATGGACAAGCTTTGGCTATTGCCCGCGACATCGGTGATCGCAAAGTAGAAAGTAGCGCACTAAGCAGTTTGGGTCTTGCTTACTCTAATCTCAGTCAAAATGACCGTGCCATCGACTTCTATGAGCAATCTCTAGCCATTGCCCGCGACATTGGTGATCGACAAGGGGAAAGTATCACGCTAGTCGGTTTGGGTGTTACTTACGCTGATCTCGGTCAATATCAGCAAGCATTTCAGAGCTATCAGCAGGCATTAACCATTACCCAAGACATTGGTTATCTCAGAGGCGAAGGCTCGTGCCTGAACAATATTGGAAGTCTGTTGGTTCGACAAGGCCAGCCCGAACTCGCCATTGTTTTCTACAAGCAAGCCGTCAATGTGCACGAGACCATTCGGGCCGACTTGCGGCGATTGCCTCAATCCGATCAACTAGCCTTCACCGAAACAGTGGCGGGATCTTACCGGACATTAGCTGACCTGCTCTTGCAGCAAAACCGCGTGTTAGAGGCCCAGCGAGTGCTGGATCTATTGCGGGTGCAAGAGCTAGACGAGTATCTCGATGGCGTTCGCAGCACCGCCCAAACCGAAAGCGGCATTGACCTGCGTGATCCAGAACAAGGCATTAACAACCGCGTCATTTCTGTAGGCTACGAATTGGCCCAACTGCGCGCCATTCCCCCCAGCCAGCTTTCCGAAAACCAAATTCAGCGCTTGGCCCAACTCGATGCCGATCAGCGGGCCATGAACACCGGATTTTTAGACTTTCTTCAAACTGACCCAGAAATTCAAGCCCTTGTTCAGGCTCTGGATGCCAGCCAGCGAGAGGAGGATCTCTTAGCACGGGCCGATGAATTCGTAAACCTGCAAAACAACCTGCGGGCGCTAGACCAAAATGCTGTGCTCATTTACCCGCTCATTTTGGCTGATCGCCTAGAACTAGTGCTTGTCACCCCCTTCAGTGCCCCCGCCCGCTACCCCGTTGCGGTCAGTTCCGCCGACCTAAATGCCACCATCGTTGCCTTTCGCCAAGCCCTTAATGACCCCACCAGCGATCCGCGCCCCATCGCCCAGCAGCTTTACCAATGGCTGATTGCCCCCATGGAAAGCGACCTCCAGACCATCGGAGCCGAAACCATCCTCTATGCCCCCGATGGCACCCTGCGCTACGTGCCCCTCGCCGCCCTGTACGATGGCGACCAATGGCTGGTCGAACAGTACCGCATCAACCACATCACCGCCGCCAGCCTGCAAGACCTCACCCTCCGACCCAGCACCACGCCCTCGATCTTGGCCGCCGCCTTCAGCGAAGGATCCTTTGAGTTTGAGATTGGTCAGCGATCCTTTGCCTTTGGGGGTCTTCCCTTTGCCGGGGTGGAGGTAGAAAATCTGGCCGCCGCCTTCCCCGGCACCACAAAATTCCTGAATGATCGCTTCAGCCGTGCCCTGGTAGAACCGCTGATGGACAGTCACACTGTTGTACACCTGGCCACCCATGCCGCCTTTGTGCCCGGTTCCCCAGCGGATTCATTTATTTTGTTCGGCAATGGCGATCGCCTATCGCTAGCAGAACTGAACAGCGACGACTGGAGAGGACGATTCAACCGAGTGGAATTGGTGGTGCTGAGCGCATGCGAAACCGGGGTGGAGGACGAACTCGGCACCGGGGAAGAAATTTCGGGTTTTGGCTATCTGATGCAGGCCGCCGGAGCCCCCGCCGCCATTGCCTCCCTGTGGGCCGTTAGTGATGGTGGCACCCAAATGTTGATGGATGCGTTCTACGCCAACCTCAACCAGCGGATGGGCAAAGCCGAAGCCCTGCGCCAAGCCCAAATTGCCCTAATTACCGGAGACCTAACCGCCTCTGGCCTCGAACGCGGGGCCACCGTTGAGGTGATTAGCACCCAAACTGGGCTACCTCTAACCGTAGCTGATCGCCTCAACCACCCCTACTACTGGGCACCGTTTATTCTCATTGGCAATGGGCTATAGCCCGGTGAATTATGACAGCCGTACTTTGCCTAAAGGCCCTGGGGAATGGAGACAGGGCACTTGCCTCACGAGTCAGCCTAACCCCCGCCGCTATACTAAAAGCACCCGCCACCCCAACGTTGCTATGACCCTGGCCAAAGAACCCAGCACCTCGGTGATCGCCCCTGACGATCCGTCCCAAACGGCTGCATCCCCGGATGGGCAGGCGGTGGTGTTCCCCCCCGGCGACCTCTATAGCGATGAACCCCCCTTGGAAACCGATCTCCACCGCGACCAGATTGACCTCCTGATTCGCCTGCTGCGATCCCTCTGGCATGACCGTCAGGACTTCTACGTTTCTGGCAACACCACCATCTACTACAGCCCCAAACAGCGAAAGTCCGAGGACTTTCGAGGGCCGGACTTTTTTGTGGTGCTGGGTACCGAGCGTCGTCCCCGCAAGAGTTGGGTGGTGTGGGAGGAAGATGGCAAGTATCCCCATGTGATTATTGAGCTATTGTCCGACTCCACCGCCCAGACCGACCGAGGGCTGAAGAAGCAACTCTACCAAGACACCTTCCGCACGCCAGATTACTTTTGGTTCGACCCCCACAGCCTAGAGTTTGAAGGATTTCATCTGGTGGATGGCACCTATCGCCCCCTGGAGGCCAATGAGCAGGGCTGGCGCTGGAGTGAGCAACTGGGGCTGTACGTGGGCATCCACGATAACCAACTGCGCTTTTTTACCCCAGAAGGTGCCCTGGTGCCCAGCCCAGAGGAATCCGCAGTCGCCGAGCACCAACGGAGTGAAAAGCTAGCCGCCAAGCTCCGGGAGTTGGGGATTGACCCTGATGAGATTTCCTAGGCGGTCTCGTTTGGATGATGGATTGAGCGTAGCCAGCGAAAGATTGCCTAAACCTGAATAAGTCGTCTGGGGCAGGAAATATATCATGATGTCACCCTCTAGATGGAGCATTGCCCCCATGCGACAGGCTGCAAAGTGGTTGGGTTTGGTAGCGCTAACGACTGTACTGGTGCCCTTTGCCGGGAACCCTGGTTTCTTTAAAGAAACCAGGGTTTTGATGCCCGCTGCCTTGGCCCAAAGCACCGAGGCCCGCAAAGCTGAGGCAGATCGCCTGCTAGATCAGGGCGTTGAACAATACAACGTCAGCCAGTTTCGGGAGGCACTTCAATCATGGGAACAGGCGCTGGCAATCTATCGAGACATTCAGGATCGCGGCGGTGAAGGTGCAGCCCTGGGGAATTTGGGCAATGCTTACGACAGCCTGGGAGACTATCACCAAGCCATTGACTTCCAGGAGCAAGCCCTGACCATCTTCCGGGAAATTGGTGATCGCAGCGGCGAAGGAAGTGCCCTGGGGAATTTGGGCGCTACTTACAACAGCCTGGGGGACTATCGCCAAGCCATTGACTTCCATGAGCAAAGTCTGGCGATCGCCCGTGAGATTGACAATCGTGGTGGTGAAGGGGCTGCCCTGGGGAATTTGGGCAATGCTTACCTCAGCCTGGGGGACTATCGCCAAGCCATTGACTTCCATGAGCAGGCCCTGACCACCTTCCGTGAGCTTGGCGACCGTGGCGGTGAAGGAACTGCCCTGGGGAGTTTGGGCAATGCTTACCTCAGCCTGGGGGACTATCGCCAAGCCATTGACTTCCATGAGCAACGTCTGGTGATCGCCCGTGAGCTTGGCGATCGCGGTGGCGAAGGAGGTGCCCTGGGGAATTTGGGCCTTGCTTACGACAGCCTGGGGGACTACCGCCAAGCCATTGACTTCCAGGATCAAGCCCTGACTATCTTCCGTGAGATTGGTGATCGCGGTGGCGAAGGAGGTGCCCTGGCGAATTTGGGCAATGCTTACGACAGCCTGGGGAACTATCGCCAAGCCATTGACTTCCATGAGCAAGCCCTGACCATCTTCCGGGAAATTGGTGATCGCAGGGGTGAAGGAAGTGCCCTGGGGAATTTGGGCGCTACTTACAACAGCCTGGGGGACTATCGCCGAGCCATTGACTTCTATGAGCAGCATCTGGTGATTGCCCGCGAGATTGGCGATCGCGGCGGCGAAGGAAATGCCCTGGGGAATTTGGGCAATGCTTACGACAGCCTGGGGGACTATCGCCAAGCCATTGACTTCCAGGAGCAACGTCTGGCGATCGCCCGTGAGATTGGCGATCGCAGGGGTGAAGGAGGTGCCCTGGGGAATTTGGGCGTGGTTTACGACAGCTTGGGGGACTATCGCCAAGCCATTGACTTCCAGGAGCAAAGTCTGGTGATCGCCCGCGAGATTGGCGATCGCGGCGGTGAAGGGAAGGCGCTGGGGAATTTGGGCAATGCTTACCGCAACCTGGGGGACTATCGCCAAGCCATTGACTTCTATGAGCAAAGTCTGGCGATCGCCCGTGAAATTGGCGATCGCCGTGGCGAAGGGGCCGCCCTGGGGAGTTTGGGCAATGCTTACCGCAACCTGGGGGACTATCGCCAAGCCATTGACTTCCAGGAGCAACATCTGGTGATCGCCCGTGAGCTTGGCGATCGCCGTGGCGAAGGGGCCGCCCTGGCGAATTTGGGCGTGGTTTACGGCAGCCTGGGGGACTATCGCCAAGCCATTGACTTCTATGAGCAACATCTGGCGATCGCTCGTGAGATTGGTGATCGCAGCAGTGAAGGAAGTGCCCTGAATAACTTGGGCTTTGCATACTTAAAGACAGAGCAATTCGCCCTGGCCGAAACGGCCCTAGCCGAAGCCCTCGATGTCTGGGATGCTCTAAGAGACTCAGACTTACCAGATGCCAACAAAATTTCCCTTTTTGAAATCCAGCGGGTCTCGTTTCTCTCACTCCAGCGGGCACTGGTTGCCCAGAATAAAGTTGGCCCTGCCCTGGAAGTAGCCGAACGGGGCCGTGGGCGGGCTTTTGCAGAACTACTCTCCCAGCGGCTTTCGTCCGAGGAAGTCGTACTAGACGCCGCACCACCCCAGCTAGGCGACATCAAAGCCCTAGCCCAGGAACAACAAACGACCCTGATCACCTATTCGGTGATACGTTTCACCGATGAAGAGGATGATGACGTGCTGCACATTTGGGTGGTTTCGCCCACGGGCGACCTCACCTTTCGCCGCCAACCCCTAGATGACGTTGACCTAGCCAGCCTCGTTACCACCGCCCGCCAGTCCCTTGGCGTGCGCGGCGACCGCTTCGCCACCGCCATCGTGGAACTCACCCCCGACGCCCTGGCCCGCCAGCAGGCCGAAACCGAAGCCAACCTCCGCCAGCTCTACGATGTGCTCATTGCCCCCATCACCGACCTATTGCCCGCCGACACGACCCAGCCCGTGGTCTTTATGCCCCAGGACGAGCTGTTTCTGGTGCCCTTCGCCGCCCTCAAAGCGCCCGATGGTCAATACCTGATTGAAAACCACACCATTCTCACGTCCCCCTCTATCCAGGTCTTCGGCCTAGCTACCGAAGCAAACAGCAGGCCAAACGGCGGTTCATCGGCTACCCACAACCCTCTGATTGTGGGCAACCCCACCATGCCCACCGTCACCTTCCTCAGCGAGGGCGGCAGCTTCCAGGATGTGCAGCTTAGCCCTCTGCCCGGTGCCCAGCGAGAGGCCGTGGCGATTTCGGGCTTTCTGCAAACTCCGGCCCTGTTGGGCAGTGAGGCCACCAAAACAGCCGTCCAGCAACGCATGGCTGGGGCCGATGTGATTCACCTGGCTACCCACGGTTTGCTGGAGTATGGCGACCCGCAACAAACCGGGACGCGGGGTTTGCCCGGTGCCATTGCCCTCGCCCCCGGCAGTGGGGAGGACGGCCTGCTAACGGCAGCAGAAATTTTGCAGATGGACTTGCGGGCCGACCTAGCCGTTCTCAGCGCCTGCGACACCGGGCGGGGCCGCATTACGGGGGATGGGGTGATTGGTCTGTCCCGTGCCTTTGTGGCGGCGGGGGTGCCCAGCATCATCGTGTCCCTCTGGGCGGTGGATGACCAGGCTACCGCCGACCTAATGGTGGCCTTTTACGACAACTGGCAGCAGAGCGGCGACAAGGCCCAGGCCTTGCGACAGGCCATGCTAACCACTATGGAGCAGCACCCCGACCCGCGCCTGTGGTCGGCCTTTACGTTGATTGGTTCCCCGAATTAAGCGACGTTTCTGACAAAACCTGAAGCCTTTTTTGAGGGTTGCCATGAAATAATTTGACTGGGCTGTATAAGTTCCCTAGCGTCAGACATAGATCACACTGTCGTCCTACCCAAGCTGTGATTCCTATGAAACGGTTGTCTTTTTCCAAAACGGCAGGAGTAATGGCCGCTAGCGTCACCTTGCTTGGCTTTGGTATAATCACTCCCCTTGCGGCCCAGGCGGGTTCCATGGTGATGGAGGCGTTTACCCAGGCCCAACGCACCGCCGCTGAGAAAGTTCGCGCCTTTGGCTTAGTTCCTGATCTCGAACCCCATATCCCAGCGGATTTGAGTCAATCGCAGAATCCGACCGCGCAGGATTCAGACGGGGGTGGTCGGGGCATTATCGGCCTCAGCGATGATCGCACGCCGATGACCAGCCGTAGCTATCCCTGGTCGGCGATTGGGCGACTGCAAAGCCCGATAGATAGCACCACCATCACCATCTGTAGCGGCACTCTGGTGGCCCCGGATATCGTCCTCACCAATGCCCACTGTGTGATTAACCCCGAAACCAGCGAAATTAAGCCGGATATCACCTTTCATCCCAACATGATCGATGGCCGCGTAGCCGACCCCAGCCACATTGCCCAGGCCGTAGATCTGATCTATGGCACCGATTTTTACAACGACAACCGCGCTCCCCATCCCCAGGATTGGGCCTTCGTCATCCTAGATCGACCCCTGGGCGACACCTATGGCACCCTGGCCTGGACATCCCTCTCCGTGGGCGAACTGGTGCGTAATCACCGCAACCAAATCATCACCGCTGGCTACTCTGGAGATTTTCCTGCCGAGGCACCGGGGCGCACCGCTGGCGTTCACCTGGGCTGCAATGTGCTGGGCGAAGTGGAAGGTAGTCTAATCCACGACTGCGATACCCATCCCGGCTCCTCCGGTGGCCCGATGATAACCATCATCAACGGCGAGTACCGGATTGTGGGCATCAATTCCGCCGAACGCACCGAACGCGCCACCAACCCCACCACGGGCGAAGTCATCGCCAGCCAAGGAATCGTCAACTACGGAGTCAAAATTCAGCCCATCATCGACTTTATCCGTCAGGCCCAGCGGTAGCCGCCTCAGCCCGATCCGACCATCGTCCTCCATACACCCATCTGTCCTCACGGTGCCATCCAAATCCCCAGCATCCAATAACCAATAACCAACCCCACACCCAGCCTTTATTCCCTTCCTCGGAGATTTACTATGCCCCCTATCAAACGTCGTCACTTCTTACAGGCCGCCGGATCGAGCCTAGCCGCCATTGGCCTCAGCCAGACGGGCTTTTTGCGTCAGGCCCAGCAGTACAACCGCGCCCTAGCCCAAACCACGCCTCGCAAGCTGGCCCTGCTGGTGGGCATTAACCAATACAGCGCCTTCAACATCAGCGACCTAAACGGCTGCGTCCGGGATGTTGAGATGCAGTACGAGCTATTGGTGCATCGCTACGGCTTCAACCCCAGGGACATTGTGATGGTCACGGATGGCTCTGGTCTGCCGCCCACGCGGGCCAACATTCTGCAAGCCTTTGAGGAACATTTGATTGCCCAGGCTCGCCCTGGCGATGTAGTGGTCTTTCACTACTCCGGCCATGGATCGCGAGTGCAGGATCCCGACCCGATTGTGGTGAGCCAGTGCGGCCCCAACAGCAATCCCAACGGCATCAACGGCACCCTTGTCCCTGGAGATGCTACCTTCACCTCCATCAGCGACACCGAGCGAGTGGTGACGGACATTATGGGCCGCAGCTTATTTTTGCTGACCCAGCGCATCCAGACCGACCATGTGTGCATGGTGCTAGACAGTTGTTTTTCGGGGGCGGGCACTCGCGGCAATGCCCAGGTGAGATCCGCCACCAGTTCCCGCCAAAGCGATGGAACGAGGGTACTTCGACCTAGTGAAGCCGAACTGGAGATGCAGGCCCGGTGGAAGCAGGATTTGGGGCTGGAACTCGATACCTTTAACCGTCGCCGATCCGAGGGCATCGCCAAGGGGATAGCCATCGGATCCGCCAGTTGCGACCAAGAAGCCTACGAACTCCCCTTTGACAATGATTTGGTTGCCGGAGCCTTCACCTATCTGCTGACCAGCTACCTATGGCAATCTCCCGTTGTGGAACCCGCCCGCACCACGCAGATCAACCTCGTCCGCAGCACCCGCCTCGCCGCCCAGAGTCGAGGTACCCAGGTGCCCATTTTCGAGGCCGCTCCCGGCAGTGATGTCCTGGCCCAACCGTTGTACTTTGCCAATGACCTGGCCCCCTTTGCGGAAGGTGCGGTGCTCAGCGTCATCGATAACCAAATTGAACTGTGGCTGGGGGGGATGTCGGAACACACCCTCGAAACCGCCCAACCGGGCAGTATCTACGCCCTGATCGACCCCACCACATCCCAGGAGGTTGGCGACGTTGAGCTAGAGTCACGCACGGGGCTGCGAGCCATTGCCCGTCCGGTGGGATCCGTCAATGCCCGTCCAGGGCTGCTGGTGCGGGAAAAGGTGGCCGCGTTGGCGCTGCCGACCCTGCGAGTCGGGATTGATCCCTCTTTGGCTGACGAACAGCAAGGGGCTACCACCGCCCTCACCAGCGCCCTCAGCACCAGCAACGGCGACAGCCGCGTCACGGTTCTGCCCCTGGATCAACAAAGCAATGTGGCCTACGTGCTAGCCCGCACCGATGCCGACACCCAAGCCCGTCTGCGTCAGGCCGGAATCCCCGCTGAACATCTCCCTGCCGTAGGTTCCATCGCCCTCTACTCAGCAGATTTATCCACCGTAGTCCTGGGCACCGCTGGAGGAGCCGTGAACGAAACCGCAGCGGCAGCGGTGCTACGCCTGCGGCCACGCCTGCGGGGCTTACTGGCGGCCCAGGTGCTGCAATCCCTAGCAGGGCTATCGTCGGATCTGCGCGTCAGCGGTGAGATTATGCCTCGCAGTGGCCGGGGCGGCACGGTACCCTTCGCCAGCCGAGGATCCAGGGGCCAGGGGGGTGTCCGTACACAAATTGCTCCTGCCACCTACCGCTCTCAAGAACTGATTGATGTTCGCATCACCAATGAGGAAAGCACCCCCGTCTATGTGGCCTGTCTCATCATCGACAGCAGCGGCAACTTTATCACCCTCCACCCCGCCCGCTGGGATGCCCCCGACCTCGCCTCCCAAATTGCCCCCGGTGAGTCGCTGGTGGTGCCCCGGGCCGAGGATGGGGTTCAGTTTCGGGTCAGCGGTTCGGGCTTTTTGGAAATCCTCACCATTGTGAGCCAGGCACCGTTGCGGGGGTTGCTCCGCAATATGCAAGCTATCGCCGCTGGCGACGGTCGAGGCGATCCTACCCGTGGCGCTGTACGTTTTGGCGACGGTGCAGGCGACCACCTCAATATGCTAGATGACCTGCTGGGGGATGTAGATACCCTCTCCCGCAGCCGCGCTACGGTGATGGTAGAAAACGTAGACAGCCGCAACACAGCGGTTGAATCAGGCGCGATTGCCGCCTTTTCCACCATCCTCGAAATTGTGGAGTAGGACTCTGCCCCTGCCCAAGTTGTAACAGAGAGGCCCCCTTGCCATTGGCAAGCCATAGGGGTAAAGACCAATCCATGCTGACTGCCTGACAGAAGTGGGTGAAAGGCTTGAAACCTCCTGATGCGAGGGGGAAAAGGTGAGGTGACATGAGACGCTGGAATTTGCACATCTCAGAGTCTTTGCCATGTCATCCACCACCTGTCTCTAGGATCAAGTGCTGTCCTTGCTGCGTCAATATAGCCATCGTCGGGATCTGCGACACCTCAAGGCTCTGGCGTGGATGGTGACGGCTTTGGTGTGCAGCAGTAAGCTGAGCCTGCCGGAATGGGAGTCCTATGTGCCGAGTCGTGCCCGCCAAGCGCAAAGCATCGAACGACGGTGGCAACGGTTTCTGGGCAATCGTCGGGTGCGAATCAAAAGTCTGTACGTGCCGTTGGGTGTTGAGCTATGCTCATTTCTGGTGTATGGAGGGAAAAGAAGGAAGGGCGTATCCTGCTGGATAAGGCAAAGCACCAGACAAGGAATACACCATGAATAGTGACAATCTTATTTCGTTACCCACGCCAGAGACAACGGAGAGCTTCAGCGACGCC
>NZ_JACJRS010000080.1 GCF_014697375.1 Phormidium sp. FACHB-1136 | reverse complement strand
GTTCTTGCCTCTGGAGAGCTTGAGCCGATAGGGATCGTGGGTAATTGTCCACCCATCTTTTTGCAGGGCGTGTTTGACGGCATCGTGATAGATGTCTCTCGCTGGCACGTGCTCACTTCTCGCTTACCCAGTACCTACTATCTCACTAGCTGTGTAGTGGCCCACCTCTAGCCTCTTCCAGGCTTATAGGCTGATTCAGTCCAGAAAGGTTTGACAGCTAGAACTCACGCTTCAAAACCATTTCAGGCTTAACGACAAAAATTGTTCCGTATGAGGTCTGCCGCCTCGATGTTTGGGAACGTCTGGATTAAGATCCACAGGCAGCAGGGTGAATATCGACCTAGATCAACAACGGGAGTAGCTGCGCGGCCCCGCAACTACTCTGATGCCAGAGAAATGCTGAAATGCTTTGTCCCATGGTGAATACGACCGCTCTCTCCTAGTCGGGGCTGAGTTGATGAGTCTCACCAAGGTAGGACATTTCGGTGGTGTTCTAGACCTGTGTGTGTCACCAAGCCAGATTAAGCGACGGCAACAATTCTGGGACAGCCATCCACAGGTCTAGCGCACTACCGACCAAGCACTTGCCTGACCCTGAGACTCAACTCAAGACTATGAAATAGCAACTCGGTTTTAGAAAGGTGAATTTAGTTCTCATGAACTAAATTGCCCAAAATCACAGCTTCGCTACTTTAGGGCCAACAAGGCCCGTAGGCCACAGGCAGCCCACCTTGAGAACTGATTTTTTACATCATCTTGGTTAGTTCCGCTGCGTCTTGGGAACACTGAGCTAAGCTACTGACCCCACTTGGTGCACTAGGCTCCGTCAGCAGCAATCCCTTGCTCCTAGATGGTGTTGATGTACTATGCCAAGTAGATTTTACAGCCTCGCCAGACCTGCGGTCGCAGAGTGGCTATGGAGTCGATACGAAGGGGCTTGGGAGCACCGAGATTTACCTGTAGGCCAGCGCTTCTTGGGCAGTGTCACCTTGTCTCAGGCGGCTTCAGAGGAGGTGCTAGACATCGCCCGTGACAACCTGACCCGATTGGACACCCTAACGTGGCTCAAGCTCAAGGAGCATTTTGGCTCCTACGAAACCGATTGGATCAGGTTCCTCACCTTTGCCCTGTCGGAGTATGCCTACTACGACAAGGAAGAAGCGGGCTATTGGCGCGGGTTGTGTCAACGACTGGGTATTGAGAATAGCCCGGGAACGCAAAACGCCCTGCGAGCGCTGATTAAACGGGGTATCGATGAATTGGGGCTAGTGCAGAAGCCAGGACGCCATGTGTCTACGTTGTGGCTCCAAAGCGGGATTCCCCAACGCTGCTTAAAACACTTCGCGAAGTTGATTCAAAGCCTGGAATATGGCTGGTGGGAGATGGCCCAGGCTGATCCCGTCGATTTGGCGATTCTCCTGCGCGACACATGCGAGCAGCGATTTCATACGTTCGGTACGTTGATGAACTTCCTCAAAAGTAGCTGCTCTGAAGAGGAAGATGTCAGCCCTATTTCTGGCACCTTGCTGCAAGGACTAGCCCGTGTAGCCCATGAATTAGAAATACGCGGGCAGTCTCCAGAAATTTTGGCCGATGCCACGCAACGCGCCACCCTCCTCCACGGATTTGCCCTACCCAACGCCTTCTTCCTACGCAGTTGGGACAGCTTGATCGAAATCCTCCGACCCCGACCTCAGACCACAGGTGTGATCAGCTTTCGGCAGAAGTCCATGGTGCTGCGGCTGGATGTTGAAGACTCCTTTGAAATTCAACTGGTGCTGCCAGCCCAGCATCTCTATCGCCGCGAATGGGGCATCTATACTTCCACGTTCTGCACCATTCCTGAAGCGCCTTGGGAAGGGAATCTGGCGCTAACGGGCACCGGAGCCGATTTGGAGATCCACGAGGATGTTTGTAGAACCGTATCCCAACCAGCGGAAGAGTGGGTGTGGCACCTGAAATCCCACATGGGCCAATCGTTGCTCACCTGGGCCTGCCCCGGTCTTCGGGACGATCAGTGGTGCCTGATGTTTGATGCCAATACCGGAGAACGGCGTATCCCCGGGCAATTGGGGCTATCGTCTGAACTGATCCTATTCTTTCCTGAAGAGACCGAGTGCCAATACAGCCCTGGTATTGAAATCATTGATAGCTGGTTGCCCTGTAGCTGGTTCGGCTGGCAAGGGCATCTCATTCATCGGCAGGGAAGCGATGCGACGATTACCCTCAGCCGTGGCGAGTTCTGCCAGATGATCGCGTGGGATGTGATCGTCCAAGCCTCGCCCGAACTCCAGGGCACGCGACTTCCTGGACGACAGCAAAAATTTATCGGCGTGCCCACGTTTTGGATGCCACCCAGCACACAGGATCAGGACTTCAACATTGTGGTCGAAGATCTGACTCGCAAGATGACGCTGACCGCTGCCAATGAAACCCTTGAGATAGCCGCTAGTTCAGATTGGTCAGCCGTTGATTTACAGCGCTGGATAGCCAAGGCTGGGGAGTATTCCATTCAGGTATGGAACGATAGTTTTCGCTGGCGAACCAAGTTTGCTGTTCAGGAAACATTTATCCTGACTAGAACGATGGGAGTATTTGATCCGCAGGTCTATGATCAACATCACCAACCTAGGTCAATTCCTATCATTTTTGAAGAAAGAGATGATTTTGAGTTAGCTAGAATTGCGATCAAGAACTGCTGGCCATTAGAGACTATCCAGTTCCAACTTCAAGGCATGGAGGAAGAGGCTGTCTTCTCTGAAACTGCATCGGCTACGGGTGAAATCCACATCGATATGGCTTCGCAATATGGCGTTCTGTCTGGTGCTGAAGGCTATCGTTTAAGGTGCTGCTGGGCCGGACATAACAAGACTTTATTGACATTCAACTTCAATCAGGAAGATGAATTTGTGGATTCTCCAGGTCTCGAAGAGGAAGATGATGCTTCAGTTTCGATTCCAATTCCAAGCAAAACTAAATATTGGATGCGATCTAGCACTCACAGGCCCACTGTGTTTTTGAGCTTTATCCGTGCCACTCTTCGGCAGAGAGCAATAGAGAAATACTTTAAATCTTCTGTTGAACAAGATCATGTTTGTCTAGAGCCTATAGATGACAAATTCAACTATCAAGAGTGTATAAATTCTTTATGCACCAACCTGAGACAGAAGCTTAAAGAAAATATCTATTGGGGAGTTGGGTAAAATTTGATCACGATCTATCTCAGTATTATCCTTAGTCCAGCCTATGCTTAGCCAAACTATTATTCACATCCTGAGTCAGCATCGCGCTGCTGAACGGCCCCATCAACCTCAGACGCTGTCCTGCCATCAACTTGCCTCGTTGATTAAGTTTAGTCTGCCACCTCACCAGCGGGAAAATGATGCTGCGTTAAGAGCAGACTTAGATGTTGAACTGAATAACTTGGAGGCTCAAGGTGAAGTTCTTTTGGGCTTGGGTAAGCGAGTGTGCATGGCTCCACCCACGTTGCTAATCGATGAAGAAACCTTAGTGACATCGCTACAGTTCATCGGTGATCGGGCCTATTTACCCTTGGCTCATCAAGCGCTTCAAACTCATCAACATCCTACCACCACCATTCTTTGCCCTAAATCTAGTAATCGAGATCGTATTCAGGCCAAGCTAAAGACGGTTGGCATACGCTGTCTAACGGTGGATCAGGTGATGGAAAAGTTGCCCTGCTACCAAACACCTACGGCCCAACAGCTTTCCGGGCATCAGTGGCAAGATCCCATCTTTGGCCAGATTGCTCAAGAAAGTAGCGTCAAGGGCTATCTGCCGACCAATCAATGGCAATCTCAAGCGGAACGTTGGCAAACTATCGAAAGTCAGGTTCACCTAGATCATTTACCTGCCATTCAGTTATTGAAGTTAGCGAATGGGACTTTTCTGTGGCGAGGAGATGGGAAAATCTATGAAATTTCTCCCGATGTGGCCCACTTAGCCATGTTTGCTATAGACCAACAGGTGCAGTTTTCTCTTCGATTGACCTGGGATGAACATCTTGGACGGTTAGATTTACGACGTACCTCCCTACCCAGAGATTACGCTCAAATGGTTTGGCGACTGTCAGAACCCGACTTAAGCCATAGCCGTATTCGTCTTGTTGATGCTCAAAATCGAGCCAGAGTAGCCGCGGCCCTACGGAAGTTGGGTTGTGAATTGGTTTAATTGCCCCGTTGTGAGTCAATCCCATGTATCTCGATCCCGTTAAAGCCACCCAGCAGCCCCGCGAAGATCTCATTCGCTACTTGCTCACAACCTATGCCCTACGAGATCCACACCTGCGCTACGGCTTTAGGCAACTGTTAGAAACCCCTGGCAATATCTATCAGCAGCCCTATTTAGAAGGGGCACAACCCTACTGCAAAGCCCAATCCATTCAAGCCTTAGTTGAAGAGGGATTGCTGCACTCAGAATTACTCCGTTTATTTACCCCGTCAGATCGCCCTCTCTATCGGCATCAGGAACAGGCGGTGCGGGCGGTTGTGGGGGATCAGCGCAACATTGTGGTGGCAACGGGAACGGGTTCTGGGAAAACAGAATGTTTTTTAATTCCCATGGTCAACACCTTGTTAGAACAACCCGGAACTGGGGTACAGGCGTTGATTTTGTATCCGATGAACGCCTTGGTGAACGATCAGGTAAAGCGGCTGCGACAACTCCTGTGTCCTCAAAGCAACGACCATACCCTGATTCGGTTTGGCTTTTATACCAGCCGCACAGAAACCGATCCCCAAAAGGCGGAAGCTGCTCTTCAGGAAGAACTCGCGGCCACTGAGCGGGAGGAACTTCTGAAGCTGTTGCCCGAAGATCAGCGGGCACGGATGGAACGCCGCCGTACCGAAGATTTGGTGAACTTGGCCATGGATCGGGTTAAGCGAGTCCAAGCCATTTCGCGGCGAGAAATTTGGGATAATCCGCCGCAAATTTTAGTCACCAACTACTCCATGCTGGAGCATATGCTTATCCGCCCGGTGGAGCGCACCCGAATTTTTGAACGTTCGCCCAATTTCAGGGTGCTGGTGGTAGACGAAGCCCACACCTACAGCGGATCCACAGGCACCGAAGTGGCCATGCTATTGAAGCGGTTTAAAGTCGCCCTAGGTATCGAGAATCCCGGCCAAATCCGCTGCATTGCCACCAGTGCCACCCTGGGAGATCGATCTGAAGCGTCTGCCAAAGGCCAGATCACAGGCTTTGCCCAAGAGCTATTTGGCGAACCCTTTGAGGAGGTCATCTGGGGAGATCGTGTTCCGGTATCGGAGCGTTTGGGGGCAACCTACGCCCTACCCGATGGTCTGGATGAAGTCGATTTGTACGAATACCTCCATGACGTTGAGATTCCAGCCTTAGCGGAACCCCTGTCTACCTGGCGCGATGCCCTCAGCTACCTGGTTCCTCAGCAGGTACTAGAGGCCGCCGAACAACAATCTGAGGGCGATACCCACCGCTTTCTGTGGTTTACCCTTCAGGGGCATCCGCTGGTTCATCGGCTCATCAACCTACTCAGTCAGGGGCCAAAACCCTGGGCCAATCTGGCCAGATCGCCGCAGTTGTGGACGCTACCGACCCGACTAGACGGCACCCTAGAACCGGAGGAAGACCGCAAAGTAGAACCCGCCTTAGCTCGCCTTATCCAGCTTGGCACCCTGGCCCGCCTCCACTCTGAGGATCTGCCGCTGCTGCCCGTGCGGCTGCATTTGCTCTTTCGCAGCTTGGAGGGGCTATACGCCTGTATTAACCAAAACTGCTCAGAGGTCGTGGTCGATCCGGCGTTTAGCGAGCACCCTAACCGCTACGGCAAGCTGTATCTAACCAGCAAGGACGAGTGTGAGTCGTGCCAAGCCCCGGTGTTAGAACTGGCAAGTTGCCGCAAATGTGGGCAGGGGTACAGTCTGACCTCTTTGGAAGGGAAAATACTACAACCTGTACCCCGTACCCTAGAAGCAGCGGAAAACAGCGGGAATATCTACGTTCTCTCCGCTGGCCCCCTCGATAGCGTTACCGACGATGAGGGAGATGAACTGCCCGACGAGTCAGATACCGAAGCCGTCAATGACGAACGGGTGGGGCGTTTTTTGATTCAACAACGCGATGGTTGGTTAGGCCAAGCGAGCCGGACGGCACCGACTAGCCCACCATCGGACGGACAGACCTATACTTTGCACTGGCATCGGCCCGCAAAGGCCACCAACTTAAATGGTGGCTACCTGAACCAATGTCCAGCCTGTGGGGCACGGCGCACCCAAATGCCCGCTGTCAGTCGCTTTATTTCCTACACCGATGCTCCCCTGGAGGTCATGCTGGATAGCCTATTTGAGCTATTGCCAGAGCCAGACCGTGGCCCGTCCCGCCGAACGCAGGCCCAACCCAACCAGTTCAGTCGCCGCAAGCTGCTGACCTTCTCCGACGGTCGCCAGGATGCGGCCTTTTTTGCCTCAGACTTTCAGCGTACCCACACCGAAACCCTGTATCGACAAGCCGTTTGGCAAGCCTTTCAATCCGCGCAGCGAGACGGTACTGCAACGGTTTCCTCTGTCGCTGATGCTGTGGTCGATCTGTTTCTAGAGCGGTCCATCCCGCACCCAGATCGCGAAGAAAAACATCACCACCGCAGCTACGTTGTACGCGACGAGGTAGAAGATACCCGCAACAGCCCTGCTGATTGCCAAAGCCGAGCCGAAAAACGAGCTAAGGAACTCATGCTCCGGGAATTTGGTTTGCCCTCCGCAAAGCGATTTTCCTTGGAGGCCCTGGGGCTACTGGGTTGTCATCTCAGTTGGGACGACAACCCAGTCTTCGTAGAAGATGTCGCCACGCGGTTTCAGCTCAGCACCGACGAATCGGTTCTGTTTCTAACCGGGCTCACAGACATTATCCGGTTGCTGGGGGCCGTGGATTTAGACGGAGCCTCTCGATATTTCCCAGAAACGGGCGGGGTGGATGGTGGGCAGCCACCCAGACTCACCACGGCTGGGCGCTCTAAGCGCTACATCAAACTGCGGCGCGGCTCCAGCGATGCCAGAAACCCCAACGCTATTGGCTTCCTATGGCGAATTAACAAGGATGGCCAGCCCACCCAGCGCCAAAATCAGATTGTCTCCTTTTACCGCAACTTTTTTAACGGCCACTACCCCGCTGAGGCCGATGTGAAGTGGCTCTTGGAAGAGTTGCGTGCCGAGGTCTATCTAACGGACTTTGAAGATGGCTATCAACTCAATTGGGGCCTTTTTTCCCTGTCAGAAACCCAAACCGACTGGCACCAGTGCGATACCTGCCAGCAGATTTTCCATCTCCCTGGCTTAGATGCGCTGCGACTCACCTCAAAGCAGGCCGTTGGCCATTGCCTAGCTGCTGGATGTGGGGGCACACTCTCGCCGTGGAATCGAGCGAGGTTTGACGACCACCACTATCGCCACATTATTCAAAATCGCGAACTTCTTCCCCTTCGCTCCCAGGAACATACCGCCCAACTTGGCACCGGGGAACTCGCCCACCGAGAAAGCCGTTTTCGCCAGGGCTACATCAACCTGCTAAGTTGCTCCACCACCCTAGAAATGGGGGTAGACATCGGGGAACTCCAATCGGTTGCCATGCGAAACTTTCCACCCCACGTCAGCAACTACCAGCAGCGGGCCGGACGAGCAGGACGACGCACCGATGGTGTAGCCATTAGCCTCATGTATGGCCAACGCCGCCCCCACGACCGCTACTACTTCGAGCAGCCCGCTGAACTGATCAACGGACGCAACCAAGTCCCAAAACTTGATATTGAAAACTTCCAAATCCAGCAGCGCCACCTGCGAGCCGAACTACTGGCTCAATTTCTCCGAGATTTCTATCAAACGGGTGCCGAAAAGGTTAAGATTGGCCTTTTCCTTGGCTTTCCAGACGAAAGCTCTTGTAAGGCATTCCAGGAAATCAAGGAACTCCCTAGCGATGCTTTACTGGTTCAGCTTCTCGATTGGCTAGGTACTGATGAAGCGATACATCTTCTAGATCAATGGCTTCGGCGTTTGGATAGCCCCCAAACCGTTGAGCAAACATTTCAGGAGTTCCGCTCAGAACTGGATCGCTTCAAGCGCGAACAGTTTCAGGACTGGAATAACCTTGCAATACTACTCTCAGAAGTTAATGGCGATCTTTCAGACACCACCCTAGAGCGTAAAATACGAAGAGCGAGGGAAGTGAGTCGAGATCGCCTCGAAGATGAACTCCGAAAAATTCAGGAGCGCCAACTCCATGAAGAGCTCGCTAAGGCCAGCATCTTGCCCATTTATGGCTTTCCCATTGATGTTGTCCAGTTACTAACCAGAAGCAGTGATCACTATTCCCACGGCAGTCAAGGACGGCACCGTCTCCAGCGAGATCGCCGCATGGCCCTATCCGAATATGCCCCTGGCCAAGAGGTTGTGGTCGATGACCGAGTTCATACCAGTGTTGGTATTCCACGACCTCAAGCACTAGAAGAAAAGCACTACTGGGTATGCCCCCACTGCAATTATTTTGAATCTCAATCTGGAGATTTTCAACGCCCACAGTGCCCAACGTGTCAAAAACCTATTCCTGGTGTGATGAATCGAGGGAGTCGGCTGTACAAAGTTCCCAAATCCTTCACCACAGATTGGGGCGATTCTCCTAAGGTGACGCCCTACCTCAAACCCACACGCCAGCCGACTTCCCAGGTATTTTTGGCCCAAGAGGGTGAGCACCTAGATACGATTCCTCAGGATCTATACTCGCTAAGAATCAGCCGGGGTGGTCAATTTTTCCTGGCGAATCAGGGAGGTAGAAACTTCAATAATCTTGGCTTTTCTCTCTGTGAGCGCTGCGGGAAAGATTTGAGCGATTCCCTAGCTCCGTCTAGTATCAATCACCGCAGGGGGAGGCTACCTGAACATACTCACCCGATCACGGGACGAATTTGCTCAGGGTGGTTTCAAAAAGTTCACCTCGGCCATGAATTTCGCAGCGATCTGCTCAAGATTCAGTTTGCACCTCAAGGTAATCTTCTGCCCCTCTATGAGCCTGTAGTACACCTCAACTCAGGAGATATCATCCAATCCGATCACCATGAATCTCAGCCCAAATCTCCGCCCAAGGGGCCTAGCTTCTGGCGTTCTCTCACTTATGCTCTACTCGCTGCGGCTGCCCAAGTCATTGATGTGCCTCGCTCAGAACTCGATGGGCTATTTCGGCCTTTAGACGGTAATCAAGCTGGTCGTGCTGAAATAGTGATTTACGATAATGTCCCAGGTGGGGCAGGCTACAGCCAGCGAATTGCAGAGCAATTTCCAGAAGTTCTGAAACGGGCCTACCAATTGGTCGCATCCTGTAGTTGTGGCAACAGTTGCTACGACTGTCTACGGACTTACACAAACCAGGTTTTTCACCATGATTTAGATCGTCACTCTGTGGCAAGCTTTCTCCAGCAGATTGTCGAGCAAACATCTCCTGACGATGCACTACGATCCTTTGCTCCAGACGCAATCCGTCTATCTCTCACAGTGGTGGATCGGCAGTTGTCTAGCTATGCGGCTACGGCCAGTCCGACGACAGGCATTTATTTGCCGGAAATTAGCTCTCCTGTGAATCTTCTACTGTTAACCAAGTTTGTAAGGGCATTGGCATCTCACAATGATCCCCTTGTCTTAATGGTTCATCAGTTGCCGACACTAAGCTCTGAGAACTCTGAGGACCGACTCTTGAAGGACGAAATTCGTGTGCTTCGTAAGCGTCTATCTCAGTGGATTGATCAAGGTTATATTACTCTCTACCAAACAGAGCTAAAGAGTTACCCAACGCTCTGCATCAGTAGTCGTTCTGCTAATCGGGTTGCTCTACAGCTACGACTTTCAGACAATGGAGAACCACAAGAGTGGTTTCAAACCCGTAGTGTTAGGGGCGTAGATACCGTTTCTCAATTCATGGACAATTTGCAAAATCAATCAAAGTTAGTCCTGACGAAAGAACTGGATGATCCTCAGATTCAGTTGATTTCTCCAGAACATAACTGGGGAGCTATGAATTTAGAGGAGCTTCAAAGTCGTCTTGGTATTAAAGATGTGTTGACTTATGATCGCATTGCAAAGGTGAGATACAGTGATCGCTATCTCAGTAAAGAGGGTGCTCAAATCCTTGCCCGAATCCTGAGTTTAGGAATGACTGATCTATTTCCTGTTTCTGTTGAGTTTCAAGAACTCTATGAGGATTATCAACGTCGTAGCACCCAACGACGTAGCGATATTGAAAAAGCTTTTCAAGATCACTTTGACGATACCAAGATCATGATGCGTCAGTACAACAGACGTTACTCATCTCCTTCAGTTTCCCATCGGAGGGAACTAACTGTAACTTATCAATCTAGGGCAAAGTGCCGGATTCTACTAGATAAAGGCATGGACTTTTTACGCCAAGTTGAACCAGGCGTCTATGAAGTCACAGAGGAAACCTATCTAGTCATCGATGCTTCTATCTGAGAGACAGTGACTCTCAGATAGAAGCTAAGACAGGTAAATATAGCAATTTCGTTGAGATAAAACACATCTAGGAGAGCTGCAAAGTCTTATTTAGTAAGTAGTTTAGCGGATAAAATTTTGAGGTCAACGCTAATGTAGCCGAATTGGCTTGGGCATCCTAAGCCTAGATGACTGGCACAGCATCTAGAGAGGCAAACAACACCGATGGAATCTGACGAACAACTAAACCTGTTGCGACAAATTGAAGCAGTCCAGGCAGATCCTGATTTTCAATTGCCTGCCCATGACCGCTTTCCTCATAACCATAATCGCCACACCGTCAGGTCAGCCGTCTTTCCAGACTTGCTTAACTCCCATCGCCCTCTCATCATCAGCGGTTACACCTCCCTGAGCATGGTGATCGAGTTTTTGGCTGAATGCCACCAGAAGTTGGAAGCCGATGAAAATGCCTTCAACACGATCCAAATCCTGATTGGCAATGAGCCACTGCCTACCCAGCGCACCACGTTTCGCCTCAAAGATAGCAACCTGGCTACAGAGGTTCAACGTTATTGGCTGGAGGAGCGGGGAATTTCTATCTTCCTCTGCGCCAAAGTGATTGTGGCCATCGAACTCCTCCGCAGCGGCAAGGTAGAAGCCCGACTCTCCAATCAATCTCAGCCTCTCCATGCCAAGATTTTTCGGGGGGATGAGGCGATTACCCTCGGGTCAAGCAATTTCAGCCAGTCCGGCTTAGAACTTCAGCATGAGGCCAATAGCCGCTACCAGCGGGAAACAGAACCCGACCGCTACCGAGAAGCTTGCCAGATAGCCGAGAGCTACTGGGGGTTAGGCCGAGACTACCAGACAGAACTCACCGAACTGCTGGAACTGCTGTTGAGCGTTGTTACCTGGCAGGAAGCCCTGGCCCGATCCTGTGCTGAACTGCTGGAAGGTGATTGGGCCATCCGGTATACCCAGGGACTGCAATACAGCGATGAAGCGGCCCTTTGGCCCTCGCAATACCAGGGAATTGCCCATGCCCTGTGGGTGATTGAGAACGTCGGTAGTGTCCTGGTGGCCGACGCCACCGGGTCTGGCAAAACGAAAACCGGTGCCCATCTGATTCGTAGCGTGATGCAGAAGATGTGGAGTACCGGGCGTATCAAGACCGAAATTCCTATCCTGCTGTGCCCACCGAGTGTCGAAACCTCCTGGCAAGACGAGTCCCAACGGTGCGGGCAGAATACCCTCACCTGTTCCCACGGCCTATTGAGCAACACCACCGAAGATAAGCGAGAGGATGTCCTGCGCCTCATCCGCCGTGCCCAGGTGCTTGCCGTTGATGAAGCCCATCGGTTCTTAAACCTGAAATCCACCCGAACTCAACAACTGTTCAACAATATTGCAGACCATGTGCTGCTGTTCACGGCTACTCCCATCAATCGCGGCCCCCTAGACTTAATTGCCATTGTTGATTTGTTGGGGGCCGACAACTTTGATGACGACTTGCTAGATACCCTCAGCCGTATCCGACGGCGGCGAGGGGAAGACATTGCCCAGGCCGAGCTAGAGACAATTCAGCGGGCCATTCAACGCTTTACGGTACGGCGCACGAAGACCATGCTGAACCGGATGATTGAGGGCAACCCAGAGGCATTTAGGAATAAGCATGGCGTTCCGTGTCGATATCCTGAGCATGTGACCAGGGTTTATCTCTGTGATCACGATACGGCCACCGCCAGTCAAGACCGCCAACTGGCCGCCCAAATTCGGGAAACCGCTGCTCAGCTCAAGGGTATCCAGTATGTCCAAAAAGCGATAGACGTGCCCGACTTCTATGGGGGAACCCACGAACAATATCTGGAAACTCGGCTGAGCAGTGCTGCTGCCCTGGCCATGTACCACGTCATGGCGAGCCTGAGATCTTCCCGAGTCCGTCTCATCGAGCTGATTAGGGGGACAGAATTTGCCAAGGACTGGGGCAAGATTTCTACCAAGGTCAAGGCTCAAGAGACTGGCAATATCATTCGTAGTCTGCAAGAAAAAGCTGGTAAACCTGCCCAGCAAACCCTGGCCATTCCCATGCCTGAGTGGCTGACCGATCCAGAGCAGCATAATCTGGCGAGTCAGGAAGAAATTCGCCTGTATGAGCGCATCGAAGCGCTGGTTAACCAAATGTCGGAGGGGAGAGAAGCGGTCAAAGCCCGGAAGCTGACTGACCTATTGAAAAAACATGGCATCGTCATCGCCTTTGACAAAAGCCTGATTACCCTGGCAGATATTCATGATCGCCTCCGTCAGCACCAAGGTTGTGAGGTGATGATTGCGACGGGCACCAGCAAAACGGAAAGAGACCGGGCTAACCGGGCCTGTCAACTGGGGTCTCAGCGAAAAGGTGTCATTCTGCTCTGCTCCGATGCCATGTCAGAGGGCATCAACCTGCAACAGGCCTCGGCAGTGGTCAACCTCGATATGCCCACCGTGGTGCGGGTGGCTGAACAACGAATTGGGCGCATTGACCGCATGGACAGCCCCCACCCTCAAATTGAGGTATTTTTCCCGAAGGACAGCGAAGAGTTTATCTTGTCCTCCGACCAGCGGTTTGTGGATCGGATGAGATTTTCCTCTGAAATGCTGGGGGCCAATATTCCCCTGCCGAATGAACTATTGACCGGGGAGCTACAGCTATCCGACACCATCACCCGCTTAAATGAGGTGATTGAATCCGATACCCCGGCAGACCAGCTCCTAGACGTGTTTACCCCAGTGCGATCCCTGGTTGAAGGCGAATCAGCCCTGGTGCAGCGGGATATTTACGAACGAATGCGAGCCAGCGATGCTCGGGTCATTGCCTCAGTGCAGGCCGTGCAAAGCAAGCGAATTAGCATCGTGTCGGCCCGCCGCCCTTGGGTCTTTTTTGCGATTGCAGGGACTGAATGGGGTGCCCCTCGCTGGGTTTACCTGGATAGCCCCCAGGCTAAACCCGTCACGGATCTAGAGGAGGTCAGCCAACACCTCCGCAATGTGCTGACCGAGGAAAGCGATAATCTACCCAAAGACAAGCTGGAACAGGCGGCTAGGGTTCTCCAAGACTTCCTGCAACAACTCCGTCAGACCGAGGTGCTGCTGCTTCCCCGGCGGAAACAACGGGCACTGGAGGAAATGACGTTCATCTTGGGAGAATACCTAGAGCGGGCTAATCTCCAGGGAGATAGTGACCGTGCTGATCTCATCCGACAACTCCTACAGCTTTTGCAACCATACTCCAAGGAACCCGTAGATCCTAGTAGCTTAGCTGAACGCTGGCTCGACCTGATTCGCCCAATCTGGTACGACTGCCTCAAGCAGCAGCGTAGACGACATGGCCCTCTCAGGTTAAAGGACATTCGTCAGGTATTGCTGGATAGTCCACTAGAAACCCATGCCTTAAAAGCGGCCTTTACGGGAATTGATTTAGGCTATCTTAAGCCACTGGATGAGCGCATTGTCGCGGCGATCATTGGCGTAACCGCTCTACCCCTTTAGCAAGAGTTTAGGGGGTATGAGCGAGCGAAGTATCCCGGCAAGGGAGCCTATCGGTTGATCATGGTGTCGCTTCCCCCATGGGTTCACGGTGTCCAGAGGCAGCATAACTACAGGCTAAGGGGTAGCAATGCGCTTGGCCCACCGTGATAGGTGACAAAATGGGCCAATTCGGTTAAAAGCCTTATGGATACACAGTTTCAGAGGCTAAAGACAGCCTATTTCAGAGTATCTTGAGGACGTTTGATTGAAATTGGGACACCATCGTGGATCGCCTGTAGCTGCCATTCGAGATCCAGACGATAGCGCTAGCTGGCAGAACACCGAAAAGCATTGATTTCTCACAACGTGTCCTAACGAGCTGCGTGACTAAGCCACCCCAGCCCAAAAGTCTGAGATGTTAAGCCAAAAACCTGGCTTCAGCGCTCCCATTCCCGTATCCGGTTTAATCTCACCTGCGATTGGCACAAGACACAGCCAGGGTTGAGCTAGGCCAAGCTAGTCCAGTCTTAGTCTAGGGATTTCAATAAGGCTTAGTTTTAGCAGCGGAAAAATTTTGGTCGTTAAGACTGAAACTCTCATACAGCATAGAGTCTAGTTGCCAATACTGTCTGAACTGACTCAGCCTACGACTGTCCCAAATCAAACCCTAAATGGGACAGTTCTTCTTATCGGCCTACTAACGACCAGAATTTTTCTTTTGCTATAACCAAGACTGGTACCCCCACAGGCAATTGTCGAGGGAGGTTTACGGCAGTTCGGTCTCGGTGGAGGTTGTAGATTGCCAGAGGGCGAAGGCGACTTGGTTAAGCAGCATTTCGACATCAAAGGGTTTGTCTAGAAAGACATTGGCTCCAGAGGTGAGGGCTTGTTTGGCGTGGCTGGGAATGCCGCTGAAGGCGATGATGGGCAGGCTGGCATTTTGGCTCCGCAGGCTTTCGATCACGCTAAAGCCGTCTAGAACGGGCATCATAATATCCGTGATCACAAGCTGGATGGCCTCTTGGTGTTGGTGGTATAGGGACAGGGCCACGCCCCCATCCTGGGCCAAGAGCAGGCGGTAGCGTTGGCTTTCGAGTAGAGATCGCAGCATATCGCGCCCAATTTCTTCGTCCTCCACTAGCAGCAGGGTGGCCCCTGGGGATGGCGGCGGCGTAGATGGGTCCACTTCAGTTTGGTCAAGGGACGAGGACTGATCCGCCACGCGGGGGAAATAGACCTGAAACTGAGTGCCCTGGCCCACCTCGCTCAAGACTTGCAAAAAGCCGCCGCTGGCCTTTACCAATTCGCGCACGGTGGCCAAGCCCAGCCCGGTTCCTTGGCTGGGAGCTTTGGTGGTAAAAAACGGATCAAACATCTGCCGCTGCACCTCCGGGGAGATGCCGCAGCCCGTATCCGCTACGGTGATCCTCACGTAGGCTCCCGGCTGGGCCGCTGGAATGGCGTTGGCCAGGGCTTCATCTACCCAAACCTCCTCTGCCGATAGGGTTAATAGGCCACCCTGGGGCATGGCGTCGCGTGCATTGACGCAGAGATTGAGGATGATCTGATGGAGGTAGGTGGGATCCATCAGAATGGTGCCGAGGGGTAGCCTATAGGCATCCGCTAGGGGCAGATCCGGCTGAATTTGAATCGTTTTTGGAAAACTCTGACCCATGAGGGCGATTTCCTCCCACAGCGCCGCCACCGGATCGACGGGGATAGGATGACCGTTTGGGGCACGGGTGACGGCCAAGATTTGCTTGACTAGGTTGGCCCCTCGTTTGGCACTTCGCTCGATTAAATCCAGCTTTTCCTGGCTCTTGGGAGCAAGTCCGACTTGGCTCAGCCGGAGCAGTTGGGTCATGGTCAGAATGGGGCTGAGGATGTTGTTGAGGTCGTGGGCAATGCCACTGGCCAGAGTGCCCAGATTTTCGAGCCATTGGGCATGGTAAAACTGGGCTTCCATCCGTTTTTGTTCGGTGATGTCGGTGGAGATGCCGCAGAGGGCGTAGGGGTGGCCAGCGCTATCGTAGAGGGGAAACTTGACCGTGATGTAACTGTGAATGCCATCGGCCAAGGGAGCCGTGTCCTCACATTGCAACCGTTGGCGAGCGGCCAACACCGTACGGTTTTGGGCCACAAAGGTATCCGCCACCTCGGTGGGCCAAAGGTCGTGCAGGGTTTGGCCCACCAGCATCGCTGGAGTGGTGGCGAACAGGTCAGCATAGCTCTGGTTGACCAGCACATGACGGTTGTCTGCGTCCAGCACATAGATAACGGCGGGGGAGTTATCTAAAATGGCCTGGAGCCGTTGTTCGCTGGCCAGCAGGGCTTCCTTGATTTTGGTTTGTTGGGTGATGTCAATGGCGGTCAGGACGTGGCCAATGGTGTCGCTGCTGGGGGATTGGATGGGCGCAACACGCATGGATATCCAGTGAATATCCCCGGATGGGGGTCTGAGTCGAAAATCTGGAATCGTCTGGTGATGGTTCTCCAGATACCGCGTCCAGGCAGTGGTGAGAAGCTCGTAATCCTCAGGATGCACCCCCTGAAACCAGCCGTCCCCTACGCAATCCTCCGGGCTGAGCCCAGAGAGTGCGCACCAGCGGGGATTGGCGTAGAGACAGATGCCGTCGGCGGTGGTTTGGCAAATGCCAATGGGGGCCGCGGCACTGAGGGATCGGAAACGGGCTTCACTCTCTTCAAGTACCGCCTGCATCTCCTGTCGCGCCAGCAGTTCGCGGCGGGTTTGGGCGTAGAGTTCGGACTGGTGAATAGCAATGCCCACCTGGGTGGTGAGGCGCTTCAGCATGGCAATTTCTGGATCCTGCCACTGACGCGGAGCATCGCACTGATGGACGATGAACACTCCCCAGAGGGTGTTTCCTCGCAAAATGGGCACGGTTAAACTGGCTTGCACCTGAAATGACCGCAGCATGTCAACATAGCAAGGCGCTAGATCCGGCTGGTGAATGTCGTTCAAGACCGACACATAGCCCCGGCGCAAGGGTTCAATCAAGCGATCTTCTAGGCAGGGATCTGTGATTGTGGTGGACTGTATCGCGAGCCACTCTTTCCCCACCGCCTCCATCACCACCTCTCCCTGCCAGTTTGGCTGGAAGCGGACAACGATAACCCGGTCACAAGCTAGCCATTCCCTGACTCGGTTCACCGCCGTGCGAAGAATCTGATGCAGATCGAGGGATTGACGAATTTCCTGGGCGATGTCGTTGAGGAGATACTCCTGTCGGATTTGCCGCTCTAGGGTGTTTTCAGAAGTCTTGCGATTCGTAATGTCGTTAAACAGGATGGCCACCTGGCGCTTTTCCGGCGCACCGATGCGAAAGGCGTAGACATCGTACCAGCGGCCCCAACCCGCCGCCTGTTGCTCAAAGCGGGTCGATTCCCCGGTGAGGGCCACCCGGCCATAGATCTCATACCAGTGTTCCTCCAGTTCGGGGGCAATGTCGCGGATGGTGCGGCCACTCAGAGCCACCTCCAGAGGCAGCGCCGTCAACTGCTCGAAACGGGGGTTGGCGTCGAGGATGCGGTAATCCACGGGTTTACCCGCGTCATTCAGCAGAATCTCTGCAATGCAGTAGCCCTCGTCCATTTCATTGAACAGGGTACGATACTTCGCTTCTGAGTTCTGAAGGGCCTGTTCAGCATAGGCCCGTTCTAGGCGGGGAAAGGTCGCATTGGCCACCTCTTGAATCAACTGCACCTCGTCATTGCGCCACTGGCGAGGGGCGGAGGCATGGACGGTAAAGGTATACATCCAAACCCCTTGGCGATGGAAGGGCACACTGACGTAGGCGTAGATATTGAGGGCGGCGTAGTGCCGACGGTCTACACGCGGATCGGTCTGGGTGTCGTGAATGATAATGGGTTTCCCAGCCCGTGCCGCTTGCCGAAACTCCTCGGTAATGAAGTCGGAGATGCGATAAACTCCCCTCACATCTGGCGTGTCGGTGGGGTGCCAAGCATAGTTCGCGATGGACTGATCCTGGTCGTCGTTGATTTCCCAAAAGACACAGCGGCTAATCGATAGGTAAGCGCCCACCCTCTCGCCAACGGCCTGCATAATCTCTTGGGCGGTAGACAGGCGGGAAAAAGCGTCAGTTATATCCGCCAAGCAAGCCAGATGGGCGGCGGTACGTTGGCGTTCTGCCTCCAAGCCAAGCCCCACACACCCAGCCCCACCAGACGATGACCCAGAATTCTGAGTGGGCACCGCTTCGCCATACAGCGGATTGAGCTGATACCCCTGCCGGGGCACCGTGGCAATGAAATCCGCCGGGGCACCCCCCTCATGGAGCACTTGCCGTAGTTGCTGAATCTGGTCACGA
The DNA here is from genome assembly GCF_014697375.1 of Phormidium sp. FACHB-1136. Classification (GTDB taxonomy): domain Bacteria; phylum Cyanobacteriota; class Cyanobacteriia; order Phormidesmidales; family Phormidesmidaceae; genus Nodosilinea. The sequence continues at coordinate 6,955 of NZ_JACJRS010000080.1, read as the reverse complement.
ATCTTACCTTTGCTGGGGGGAGGAACATCACTCCAGCCCTCCTGGGCCAAGGTGCGGGCACTCAAAATGGCCGGAGCCCAGTGCAGCAAAACCTCCAACAGCCGATACTGCATCGGCGTTAGCAGCAGCAAGGTGCCATCATAACTAACCTGTAGCTGGCTCGGGTTCAAACACAGGGTTCCCCACCGCAAAACCCAAGCATTGGAAGGGTTATGACTAGATTTCCGCATAGCAAAAGCGTCTAATCTTGAGGATCGGCAAGATAACTTTTCTTACCTATTTTTGACTGATACTCGCCTAAATAGTCGGATTAAATCTATTCTCAGGCGAAAATACCGACAGCTATTTTCTATGAATGAGTTTTATCATAATTGCGACATCTCACGCAATATTACTCCACCTTCACAAGTTCCTTACAAGTCTTGTGGAAAATCTAAAACAAAGGAAATGACTGAGTTACATCAAGCCAGTGTGGCCACTGGCTCAGAGTCAACGTGTGGCTTAAGCATAGATCAGTCCTTAGCAGAAAAACCTGAAGCCGGAGAGATCTGGTCTTCGTGTTTCCTGCGCACCCATAACCAAGTCGCGACTTGCCCATTCAATCTGCTTTAGATTCGCCCCATTAAATGAGGTCAAGAAATATGAATAAAAGTGTCTCGAAAAGAAAATCAGTCGCGCAGTTATCCTGTCGGCGGTGCAAGTATTATCACCACCAAGGTAGACGCGGCGGCCAATGTGAGCAGCTCGGCGTCTCCGTTGGTGCTGACTGGTATGCTTGTCCCCTAGTTGCTTCGATCTTTACCACTGCCTAGAATCCCTAGAACGAAAGGAAGACCGTAGAATGGGCATCCTGCTTGTCCCAAAACTGATTGACAGACAAAACCTCCTAGAACCCAGATCTATCCGAGGGCGAGGAAACTTCGCCTCTACATGATCCGAACCCTTTAGGGGCGAGGTTCCCTTGCCCGATCCAGAATTTTTTGTCAGTCAACCAGGCCCAAAAGACAGCCAGGACATCTACTCTACATCGGCTTTTCAATCTACTGAGAATGCCCCTTTTTCATGAAGTCAGCAGGGTAGATAGAAGCTAAACCCACCGCTGTGTAGGCTAGCCCATTAACCGATGCAGCGAAAAGCAAGGGCATATTGTAGCTTGTCCTAGCGCATTCCAAAAGAATATCTGCCCACAGCCTGGATTCATGAGTCACAAATATTCATAGATCTTTGAAAACCATGATTCAAAATTTACTCGATGAAATCCCATGTCGTTATATCAACGATACGGATAAATATCAAATTGTCCGTATTTCCAATATTCCTTGTTGGTTTTTTGAACGAGCAGTCTTTCCAAGAACTACCATCACCTTCAAAGCCTTTTCAGATTCCTTACTTGAAGTTCATACTGGCATCTTCAGCAGCGCAATTCTATCGGATATTATCCCCTGTGATCGCCTCCGTCAGTAACTCAGATATAGCCATCATCAGCCCTATCCATACCCTATGAAAAGGAGATAATTGCATTGGCAAAACATTTAGTCGAAATTGAAGGAACTGTCTTACAAGCCCTGCCCAACGCCGTTTTTAGCATCAGCTTAGACAATGACTTTCAGGCTTTAGGGTATGTTTCAGGACGACTTCGCCAGTACCATATCAAAATCCTACCAGGCGACCGCGTGAAGGTAGAACTGTCGCCCTATGACCTAACACGGAGGCGCATCATCTACCGTATTCCTGTTAGGGAAACCACGACCATAACAGCCTAGCACTGTGGTCTTTTCCTGGACTATCTTGAACTTCTTCCTTAGCTAAAGTCTGTTCAAAATGGCGCAGTCTCAGTAGTATTCCTCAATCTTTATAACAAAGATGAATAAGATAACTAATCCCGCCAATTCCATGACCAACTTGACCAATCATTTGCTTCGCAAATTCGGGCTTACCCTACGGAAAATCCTGATAAAACCAACTCCCTGGTGGGTCATTATTCATACCCAAAATCCAATCTGTACTTACTACTTCGGGCCTTTTGAGAGCAGAACCGAAGCCGCAATAGCACAGAGTGGCTATATTGAAGATTTAGAATGGGAAGATGCGGAGGATATTCAAGTTCAAATCCAACAACTCTCTCCCCAAAAGTTAACCCTTGGCTAAAAAGCACAAATGTTAGGTAGCATCACCTTTTAACCTATGCTAGTAGCATCTTGCGTTACTCTAATAAGATCTTCCGTGGTAGACAGACTAAATCCTACATGAATAACTTGAGGTAGGCTTGACACCTTGGGAGAGGGACTTTGAAGTCCTTCTGGCCCCCTCTTCCGACCGGAAAAGAGGCTGGGGACTTTGCAATTTACTGTTCCTCTCTAACCCTGTACATCCCAATCTTCGTAACACAGGGATAGAGAGAAGCACTTCTATTTGTAAATGCCTGGATTAATTCGATCTTCTCCTTCTATCAGCGCTGGTTCTGGGGGAGTCACGATAAAGTTTTTAAGGTTGGCTTTCAGCAAGGTTTTCTCGGCCTCGCTCAAGTCGGGGATGTTTAAGACATCCTCAACGGCACTAAAAGGGGAATTTTGGATGATTTTGCGTGCCAAAGTGGGGTACATTCCCGAATATCGCCGAAACGTGAGAACATTAGAATTATTCAGATCTATCTTGGTACTTACTTCTCCAAGTTTCTGGTCAATGGGGTTATGGGCTGGTTTAGCAGCAAAGTAGTCGAGGTGATAGCTGGGTTGATTCAATAGGTTTCCTGCTAACATAGGGAAGGCAATCCCTAACCCCATGAGAAGACCTAATCCTAGGCCAAGTAATACATCTAATATTCGTTTCACCATGGCTCAGTTCCTTTGCTAATAAATTAAGGACTTGACTTGAAATTTCCGAGGCTACTTCCCCATAAGAGGATTAATTTAGTAAAGAATAAGTAATTTCCTTGATGACATGACCAGGACGGTGACTGTTATCACTATTTTCTGAGGCACATATTGCAGTCATGAAGAAAAAGTTGAAACCATTCGCTCGTCATGGATTCGACTTTTTCTAAAGCCTCTGACTCTACAAATCTGTGAGAGGCACCAGGAATAATTTCCATGCATTTATCTAAGACTTGATTTATCAAATATATGGCTTCTTGGTTCACGGTGATCATGGGGAGATCTAACTCACCAACGATCAGCAGAGTGGGTGTATAGACCTGAGACAAGGTAGGCCAAATTAAATCTAACCAGCCCCCCAAAGAAACAACTGCTTTGACTACGGATATTCGTTTGGTAGCGGCAACCAGAATGGCGGCCCCTACTGCACCTTCCCCAAAGTATCCAATGGGTAGGTGTTGAGTCTCTGGATGGTCGTGCAGCCAGTCTGTAATGTTAACGACACGATTCGCTAAGACTCCTGCGGCATCAAAGCGAAGTTGTCGTGTGTGCTGATCAAAAATAGTTTCAGATGGAGTTAACAAATTAATCGTTAGGGTGGCTAAATTGGCCCGATAGAGCAAATTCGATAAATTATCATAGTGAGAATTTTTAATATTTCCACTTTGAGCAATCAGCACAACACCCTGAGCTCGTGAAGGCAAAATCAAGTCTCCCTGTAGCTGAATAATGTCAGTAAAGTCAGAGATTCCTTGAGGAGCAAGTTTTGGTGTTAACTCGAGATTCATAAGCATGATAATTGCATTGAACTACGGTGTATTTTCTCAATGAGAAACATCTCGCTAGAGTTATTTTTATGAACTAAGAACTTAGAATTTTTATTAGATTTTTGTGAATACAGAAACCTTCCTCTATCTGATTCTATCGATTGACAATTTGTTAATTGGCATTGAAGCTATTTCAGGATTAATGGGTGTGGATTCAGCAGCAAAGAAGTCAGCGACTATTTGTGTTCAGGAGGATTTATGGCCTAAATTCGACTAGAACAGGGCCATGGAGTGATGATTCATGGGTCAGTTGACTGATTCTATAGCGGTTCTCGATAGAGTGAGATACACCGTTGCTGGGTTCTAGATCTCCCCAGTACCTAGCGGTCTAAGGCTCGCTCTGTACCCCCCTTGATAAGGGGGGCAGGGGGAATCATCGTAATGTACTTCAACCGAGTGAGATTCGCTATAATTCACTTATAAAGTAGTCCTGTGAGGAAAATGTGAAGCTGTTATTCAGGATCGAGATGCTCATCCTGAATTAGCCAGCGCAGCCCAGTTATCCGCTGTTGGGCATCAACAATGGGTGTGGTGGACAACAAAACGATCACCACATTGGCCTGACGGGTTTGAAGACGAACTTTCCAGGGTCGGGGCCAGCTTAGGTGGTTTAGGTGGGCTTGGAAGTCTTGGCGATCTGCCGCCAACATAAAATTAGCTAGGGATTGATGGATGAGGTCTTGGGGAGCTATCTCTAGCAGAGCAGATATGGCCTGATTGACGTCCTTAATGATGCCCTGGGGGTCGCTAACGAGGTAGCCCTCTGGAGCCCATTGAAATAGGTCTTGATAGTAATCGCGCTCGGTGGTTAAGGCGGCCTGAGTCGCCCGTAGAACTGTGTTCTGCTGGCGCAAGTCGTCCTGGGATTTCTGTAAGGCCGCTAGGGCTGTACACAACTGCTGATTCTGGTCGGTTAGTTCAGCTATCTGAGATGGAAGAGGCAGGGGTGATGCCGATAGTATCGGTTCGCTGGGGTGGGCCTGCGGTGATGCATACATCGGATTGAGCCGATATCCCACCCGATGCACCGTTTCAATGAGCGTTTTGGGGGCGGTGGCCAAGGTAAGTTTATGACGCAGTTCTTTAATGTGGTATCGCACAACCTCTTCCCCCGGTGCCTCCATGGCGTCCCAGGCATGGTCGAGAATGGCTTGGGCACTAAAAATTCGGTGGGAGTTGCGCAACAAGAGTTCTAGAATACTGAATTCCTTCGGGGTCAGGGATAGGTGCTTGCTGCCATAGCTGACCTGGCGACTACTGGGATTCAACGATAGGTTGCCCCAGGCAAGGATCGGTTGTGCAACGCCATTACTACGGCGTAGGAGTGCCTGTAAACGGGCTATCAAGACCTCGGCATCAAAGGGTTTCAGCACATAGTCATCAGCGCCAGCATTCAGCGCCTCGGCCTGATAATATCCCTCCCTCCCCTGCCCTGTTAGCAGCAGAATTGGCATGTACTGGCGCTCAGTTCGCAGCCGTTGGCACAGACTTACTCCATCCATTCCGGGTAATCCTCGGTCTAGCACTAGGAGGTCATAAGCATAGGCACAGATCATTTCTAACCCAGCCTCTGCACTGCTGGCAATATCTACAGAGTAGCGATATTGGTCTAACAAATGATGAAGCGTCTCTGCCACGACAGGATCATCCTCAATAATTAACACTCTCACAATGTTTCCCCACAGTGAAACAGTTAGCGATATACCCCTAAGTGATGCCTAGGAGTGGCTCTAGGCGAGCCAGTAGTTCAAGAAAGTTGACAAAAATCTTTTAGGATGACCCTTATCCTACTCTAGCAATTTGGCATAGTCATTGAACTAAAAGGCTTTCAAAAGTGATATTCCGAAAAGATGATTGGGGAGTATCATAATCTCTGGATCAGAGAAAAATAAATCGCAAACTCCTGTGGAAGCAGGACATCAATTCGCGTCACAATGCGCTATATCTTCTGAAAGCCCAATGGTTATACCGATACTTTTCGACCCACAAGGCTACACTGAAGAGGTCTCGTTTCTTTCCCTCGCGGAGGCGGTTTGTCATCATGACCCAAGCCCTGGCGCTACCCCTCAGCTTTCTGGAATTTCTGGAAACCACCCCAGACGATGGCAACCGCTATGAATTCGTGAACGGCGAGCGAGTTCAGTTAATGATGACTCGTGCCCATGATGACGTAGCCGATTTTCTCTACGACACCTTTCGAGATCAGGTCAGACAGAGGCGACTGAATTACAAGGTGTCCCGGTTTGCCTCCATCAAAACCCGCCGTGATGATGGCCTAGTGCAGGGGCGTACTCCTGACCTGAGCGTGATTGATAAAGCCGTGTGGGCCGCAGACCCCAAAGCCTACGCTGCTCTCGAAGAACCCATTCAACTGGCCGTCGAGGTGAGTTCGACCAACTGGCGCGACGACTACCTCTATAAGCTAGCGGAGTACGAAGCTCTGGGCATCCTGGAATATTGGATTGTGGACTACCTGGCGGTGGGAGCCATCCGCTACATCGGCTCACCCAAGACCCCTACCGTTTCGGTCTATACCCTGATCCAAGGCGAATACCAACTCCAGCAGTTTCGCGGGGGCGACCGCATTGTTTCGATCACCTTCCCTGATTTGACGATCACCGCCGCTGATATTTTTGCGGCAGCGGGTCTCTAGACCTGATCTGGATGACAAAAAAGCGCCCCCATGCGGAGAGCGCTCTTGTTCCTATTCAAGTCATGAACGGGTCACAAGGACTAGCCGATGATTTCAGGAGCCTCGGCAGTCGCCAGGTCGAGGGGGAAGTTGTGAGCATTGCGCTCGTGCATCACTTCCATACCCAGGTTGGCACGGTTGATTACGTCAGCCCAGGTGCCAATCACGCGACCCTGAGAGTCGAGGATGGACTGGTTGAAGTTGAACCCGTTCAGGTTGAACGCCATGGTGCTGATGCCCAGGGCAGTGAACCAGATGCCGATCACAGGCCAGGCACCCAGGAAGAAGTGCAGAGAACGGCTGTTGTTGAAGCTGGCGTATTGGAAGATGAGACGACCGAAGTAGCCGTGGGCCGCAACGATGTTGTAGGTCTCTTCTTCTTGACCGAACTTGTAGCCATAGTTCTGGGACTCAGTCTCGGTGGTCTCACGCACCAGAGAAGAGGTCACCAGGGAGCCGTGCATGGCGGAGAACAGAGACCCACCGAACACAGCGGCCACGCCCAGCATGTGGAAGGGGTGCATCAGAATGTTGTGCTCAGCTTGGAACACCAACATGAAGTT
>NZ_JACJRS010000008.1 GCF_014697375.1 Phormidium sp. FACHB-1136 | reverse complement strand
AGCACTCGATGATAACGCTGAAATTGGGGGTCATTGGCTAGCCCCATCACCCGCAGCACTTGGCTCACCGTGCGTTTCCCAGGAGCCAACAGCGCTCCCATCACCAGGGTCAGGGCCTGGGGCCACACCCGATGGGAAAACAGCGGCGCAAACGCTATCATCATCGACATAAATTCCATCGCAGCAAGCTCCTCAGACCCTCATCTGAATTCTGCTTGCTGCTTTCCTTTTTGGATCAAATGGATAAAGTCGAGCTTAGGATCAGGGTTTCCTAACTCGGATTTGTATTATTGGCGATCCCGTTCACAGCAACCCTTTCAGACCTTTTTTGCACCACTCAGGAACCTTGGTACCGCCAGCCGATAGAAAGAAGTTTCACCTTAGCGGTTCAGATGCTTAGCTTGATCTAATACCACCTTGGCTGCTGATCCAGGCAGCACCAACCCAAGGATAATTTTGACCATGACAACCCAGGTGACTTTATCCTTGAGAAACCTAGGCTGATATCTGACAGCCGTCCACAAATAACGGGCTGCCATCCAACATGACTTTCGATGAATACCACGACCTAAAACATCAAAGGTCAGCAGCCGATAGCGATTCCCGATGATTTCATTGCGTCGCTTCTGAAGTTGCTCTGGCGCAGTTGACAAACATTTGTCGATCACTTGTTTGTATCCCCGTTCCTGGCGTTCTATATTAGAAGACCAGGAGGTACTGGATTTGCGATAGAGAACCTGATTCCTAGGGACTACCGTAAAAGAGTATTGGGAGGCTAGCCTGAGCCACATCTCCCAGTCTTGACCGCCTAAAATAGCCTCGTCAAACGTCCCTACAGCTAATAAAGCTTCCTTGCGGATTAAGGGATTAGAACCACTGCCAATAAAATCTCCCAGTAGAAGCTGCTCATAAACCTGTCCTTGGAACCTAAATCGTTGTCCTCCCGGCAATGGATTGCCGTTTTCATCAATAAATGTTGTCCAGCTGTAGGCAACAGCGCAATCTGAATGCTCTTGTAAAGCGAAATACTGGGCTTCTAACTTGTCCGGCGTCCATAAATCATCTGCATCTAGGAAGGAAAGATAGTCACCTGTTGATTTTTCAATACCTCGATTTCGACTAATTTGCGCACCAGAATTAGGATAGGAGAAAAAACGAATTCGGTTATCTTCTAGGCCAGAAACTATCTCTGCCGTCTTGTCCGTAGATCCGTCATCAATGACAATAACTTCTAGATCCCTAAAACTTTGGTTCAAAGCAGATTCAAGCGTTTCTTTAATGGTCTTCTCAGCATTGTAAGCTGGAATAATAACTGAGATAATTGCCATAGATGCCCCTACTTTTACACTTGTGAATCGCTTGTAATGTCTAACATCTTCAACTTGAACAAATGGGTAGTGCATTAATCTACGGGTCAGAGAAAAAACAGCCAAAAACAGCAATCTACTGCCGTAAGGTCTCTAGGGTCGCCTGATTATTCTCTAGCCTGTACGAAATAGGACTACCAACAAATGTTTCTTTGGAGGCTAAGATTCTTCTTCAGGAAATTAAAAGTTGCGATTAAAATCATGTTAAAAATCCACTTTACTGGCTCCAGTATCGCGTGAATTCTGGTTTTATTTTGACATTGACTAAACTGGTCATTGTGGAACTATCGTTTGGGTGCTAAAAGGATAAAGTTTTGTTTATTTTTTCGGTCTTTCTGAAGACGGGAATCTAGTGCTCCAGGCGTTGCGAACCCAAATCATAGGGCTCATCATGCTACCGCGATAAAATTCTAGTTCAAAGGCTGAGACTAACTCATGCTTGAGCTGTTTTCTATGCTTCCATTGATGTCGGACAATGCGACGACCGTTTCCTAGAATCGTTCTGACTAAAATCACGGGTTTGTCTACAGGTCTCGCATTGATCATCCGTAGCTGGCAGGTGGCTAAACCCACTCCCCTAGCCAAGCCGAGTAAATACTCTCGCTCTAGTCGGTGTCGAGGAATGCAGTGGTTGATGTGCATCTGCGGATTGTACCAAATCTCCCAACCAGCCTGATGAAGATGCAGTAATACCTCATAATCTTCTCCCCCTATCATACTTTGGCCTAGGCGTCCCTTTAATTTGGGTTGGCTGGGTACTGCATCATTCCAGGCTTGTTTGCGAACCACCAATCCCGCACTGGGCGGCAAGTTCAGATTATCTGGGTTAAAGCGAAAAGGGTGTGGGCCATGTTCACGAATGGCCAGAAATGCCGCGATTTTTTGAAAGTTCTCAGGAGGCTCTACCTCATAGTCACCGTGAATCTGCCCACTAAATGCACCGATGTGGGGATAATCCTGGCTGAAGCGATGAATCGAGAAAATCCAGTCTGGTGCTGGAATATTGTCATCATCCAAGAAAGCAACATAGTTCCCCTTTGCTGCCTTGATGGCCCGTTCCCTAGCAAAGGCTGCCCCTTGATGAGGTTCAAGATAGTAGGTGAGGGAATCAGGTTCTTCCCAGTTCTCTTGATAGGAGCGAACCACTTGGTCGGTTGTATCAGAACTATTGTTGTCAATCACCACGACATCCCAGGTAATGCCTTCAGTGTGGCGTTGATAACGCAGAGCCTCTAATACTTTGGGTAAACGCTGAGCCCCATTATAGGTAGGAATGGCGACCGTAATAGAAAATAAATCCTGGCTCATTGATAGCCATCCTATGTTGAACTGAAAAGAGATTTTCTTGATGAATCCACAGAAGATTTTTACTCAATTGCCAAAAAAGTGGTTCAGAAAAATAATCGAGATGTGTCTTTTTGATGCTTTTATTTTTTGCTTAAGTAACCTTTATTCCAAAGGTAAAAGAAGCTGTTCAAGCTTCCAATCAAAAGGGCTCGCTCACAGGCAGATGTGTCGTCTTTGGGTGGTAAACCATGGCGAAACATATGAAGCGATAGCTTTCGCAAGTCATTACCTAAATGGGCTATCGTTAAACCCGGTTTTAGGATGGGGTTCACTCCTGCGGTGCGGGTGACATAGCGACTTAAGCCAATACCTCGAAAAAACGGTATTAAGTAGTCAATTTCTAAACGTTTTCGAGGTATTTTGTGGTCAATCTTCATGCGTGGATTGTACCAAATCTCCCAGTCTGACTTACGCTGGATATGGGATAATGCTTCTAAATCTTCTCCCGTTAACATACTGCCTTCTACTCTGCCGCTCAAAATACAGTGATCGGGCACAAAGTTTTGCCACACTTCTCGTCGAACAACGAGCCCTGCTGATGACGGTAAAAGGTTATTTTTAGCGTGGTAAAGTCTCGGACTTTCGCCAAGTTCTGTAATGGCAAAGTAAGGCTTGATCCGATTAAAGCTGGGGGGAGGTTCTACCTCAAATACGGCATGAATTTGGCTACCATAGGCTCCGGCCCTGGGATAGTCTTGGGAAAATCTAACAGCCTCTGCAACCCAGGTTAATTCAGGAACGTTGTCGTCATCTAAGAAGCCAACTAGTTCGGATTGAGATTCGGATATGGCTCGTTTTCTGGCAAAGGCTGCGCCCTGCTGGGTTTCGACAACGTACCGCAAGACAACGTCTGATGGCCAGTTTTCTTGAAACCTTTGTACCACGACGGCTGTGCCATCGGAGCTATTATTATCGACCACCAGCACTTCCCAACGGATACGTTCCGTTTCCGTTTGGTGTCGCAATCGATCTAGCACATCTGGTAATCGATCTGCGCCGTTGTAGGTGGGAATCGCTACAGTTAGCTGGAGCATGGTTGATATCCAAACGGCTGAGAAATTACCATGGCGGTCTCTCACCCGTGACAAAACGTCTTCCCTAAATCCTAACAGCCCTTGTCAACAGGAATCGGAAATCCAGCGTCTTTGTCCTCGGCATGAGCGGGCGAGGAGATCTTGCCTCCACGGGTGCTGGGCCTGGAAGTTGAGGGTGTCTGCTGCGGATGGGCTATCCGTCTAGTCCGGTATCTACAGCACTACAGACGTGTGTTTGTCAGGGCTTGGCGAGGGTTGTCTGGGCGCAGGTCGCGAATTTTTTCGTAGAGTTGGCGCAGGTCGTCGCTGAGTTTGGTGGGCGGCGTGATCACCACGGTAATCAGCAGATCCCCCCGGCTACCCTTGGGGCTGGGCCAGCCTTTGCCGCGCAGCCGTAGGGTTTGGCCAGATTTTACTCCAGCGGGCAGGTTCATGGTGACAGGGCCATCGGGGGTGGGCACATCAATTTTGCCGCCCAGGACGGCCTCATCGGGGGTGATGGGCAGGTCGCAAACCAGATTATCGCCCTCAATCTTAAACAGGGCATGGGGCGCAAGCTGCACCACCAGGTACACATCGCCCCGCTGTTTGCTGTAGGGGTTCATCTGGCCCTTGCCCTTGAGCCGCACTTTGCTGCCCTGCTTGGCCCCTGGGGGAATGCGGACTTCCACCTCGTCGTTGCCGATGCGGAGGCGTTTTTGGGTGCCGTGGAAGGCTTCGCTGAAGGTGAGGTTGATGTTGGCCTCTTGGTCGAAGGATTGGGCGGCCATGGTGGGGTCAAACCCGGCCCCAGGCCCACCAAACCCGCTGGGGGCACCGTAGGAATAGCCGCGAGCACGGGGGCCACCCGCCGCTGAGTTACCGAAACGACCTAGCAGTTCATTAATAAATTCATCGAAACTGCCGTAGTTACTGAAGTCAAAGCCGCCAAAGTCGCCCGGTGTGCCATAGCCCGCCCCGGCCCCAGCCCGTTCCGCCTGCTGCCAATACTGGCCAAATTGGTCGTATTTTTTGCGCTTGTCGGGGTCAGACAGCACCTCGTAGGCTTCGCTCACTTCCTTGAAGCGAGCCTCGGCGTTCTTGTCGCCCGGATTCACATCGGGGTGGTACTTGCGGGCCAGTTTCCGAAAGGACTGCTTAATCTCATCCACACCAGCGGTTCTACCGACCCCCAACACGGCGTAGTAATCTTTAAAGCCAGTAGCCGCCATAATTGTCCTCCTAACTACCAAATAAACTGCCTAAATCAGGCTGCCATTGCCCAACGAAACGCCGTCACAACCCCATGAAAACGCACGGTTGAAGGGTCGTCTGAAGGGTCGTCAAACCATCGGCCAAACCGGGATTGAACCAAGGCTTGACACCCCTGCCTCAAAACCATGCTTCCCAAGCGCGACTAAAAACCGTAGGGCTAAGGGTAGCCCATTACCTTAGCTCAAGCGTAACAAACCTAGCGTCTAGGGCAGGTTCGGTTTCCCAGACGACGGCGGTAGGGATCCGGGATGGCCTGGGTCGATTGTCCTGGGCCGATTGTCCTTGGCTTTACCAGATTCTAAGCGTAGGATAGGTCTGCAACCCCTTGATCGCCCTCTGCGTTGCCCCCATGATTCAGACGGATTCCCCCACTGTCACCGCCCAGCCCTCCGAAACCCGGAGTTGGTTAACCCGCTGGTGGAGTCAGCTTAACCCCGTTGCCCAATCGGCGGCGGTGATGCTGTCCACGCCGTTGCTGGTGCTTAATATCTGGGCCATTTCTGTTATTTTTGGCTATTTCCGATCCATTGCGGTGACGGTGCTGATCGCGTCGCTGCTGGCCTTTTTGCTCAGTTATCCCATGGCCAGCCTAGAGCGGGCGGGCCTCAAACGAGGTCTATCCGCCATTTTGGTGCTGGTGTTTGCCTTGGTGGGGTTTGCGGCCCTAGCGCTGACGGTGGTGCCCTTTGTGGTGGATCAAGGCCAACAACTGATCGGTCGCTTGCCGGAATGGTTTGATTCGGGCAAGGTGCAGCTCATGATGCTGGACAGTAAGTTCGCGGAATGGGGCTGGCCTGTCAACCTGGATGGCCTAATTACCCAAACCACGGATCGGCTGCGACGGGAGATCCAGTCCATTGCTGGGGAAGCCCTGAACCTGACCCTCAATGTCGCCTTCTTCACCGCCAACAAGCTGCTGGATGTGGTGCTGACGGTGGTGCTCACCTTTTACCTGTTGCAGCATGGCGAAGAAGTGTGGGGAAGCCTGGTAGGACTGCTGCCCACCCCCATCCAGCGCCCCTTTTCCACTACCCTGCGCTCCAGCTTTCGCAACTATTTTCTGGGCCAGTTGATCGTCGCGAGCTGCCTCGGTGCCGCCCTGACGGTGATCTATAGCCTGCTGAATGTGCCCTTTGGCTCCCTGTTTGGGCTAACGGTGGGGCTGTTGGCGCTGATCCCCTTCGGCGGCACCGTGGGCGTGGTGCTAACCACCCTGCTCGTGGCCCTGCGCGATATCAAAATCGCCATCCCCATGCTGATCGGCTCGGTGATTGTACAGCAGGTGGTGGAAAATGGCCTCGCCCCTAGGGTGCTGGGTAGCGTTACGGGGCTGAATCCCTTTTGGGTGTTCATCGCCATTTTATCGGGGGCCAGGGTGGGCGGTCTGTTGGGGGTAATTGTGGCCGTCCCCGCCGCTGTCGTGTTCAAAGAAGCCCTCGATGCCCTCCGCAGCCATCGCCAAGACGAGGCCGAACGGGTATTGGTGGCCACCGAAATGCCTCCCGTCGCCACCAATGATCGGCCAGAGTAGGGGAGGACTCAGCCTTGGGTTTATGTAGGGGTCAGATCTCCTGACCCTCTGACGAATCGGGTTGGCTGACCAAGGATTCTGCATCGGGCGCGACAACCGCGCCCCTACCGCATTGGTTTTATGTAGGGGGCAGGTCTCCTGACCCTCTGACCGAGGGCTAGACTTGTTTCATGGATAGGCCAATGCGTTTCAGTTTGGTGTCTACTTCCATCACCCGTACTTTGACCACTTGGCCGACTTTTACGATGTCGTTGGGGTCGCTAACAAAGCGGTTGGCCAGTTGGGAAATATGCACCAGCCCGTCTTGGTGAACCCCCACATCTACAAACGCGCCAAAGTTGGTGACGTTGGTGACGGTGCCTTCTAGGGTCATCCCTGGCTTCAGATCGGTGATTTCGTTAATGCCTTCCTGAAAGCGGGCGTAGGTGAACTGGTCACGGGGGTCGCGTCCGGGTTTTTCTAACTCTTGCAGAATATCGTTTAGGGTGAGTTCTCCAGCAGTTTCAGTGGTGTATTGGCGAATATCGAGCCGCTTTAGACGATCTGTAGCTTGGGGAATCTGAGCCAGAGGAATGGCTAAATCAGCGGCAATCCTATCGACAATGGCATAGCTTTCGGGGTGAACAGCGGTATTGTCAAGGGGATTTTTGCCGTTGCGAATCCGCAGAAATCCCGCCGCCTGTTCAAAGGCTTTGGGGCCAAGTTTTTTGACCTTCAGTAAGTCCTTACGAGACTGAAATGCGCCGTTAGTATTGCGGTAGTCCACAATATTATTCGCCACTGCTGGGGTAATGCCCGAAACATAGGTCAACAACTCACGGGAGGCCATATTCAGGTCTACCCCGACATAATTCACGCAACTTTCGATGGTGTCATCTAGCTTTTGCTTCAGCCGCTTTTGATCGACATCGTGTTGATATTGCCCCACGCCGATGGATTTGGGGTCAATTTTCACCAGTTCCGCCAGGGGATCTTGCAGCCGTCGGGCAATGCTGATCGCCCCCCGCACGGTTAGGTCTAGGTCAGGGAATTCCGCCGCCGCCACCTCGCTGGCAGAATAGATGGAAGCCCCGGATTCGTTGACGAAAACTTTCACAGGCGGATTGCTCAGGGTTTTTAGGACTTCCCCCACAAAGGCATCGGTTTCGCGGCTGGCGGTGCCGTTGCCAATGGCGATCAGTTCGATGTGGTGTTGGCGAATCATCGCGGCCAGGGTTTCTGCCGCCCGCTGCCGTTGCTGGGCCGACTGGTGCGGAAAAATCGCCTGGTACTCCAAAAACTTGCCCGTGCCATCCACCGCCGCCACCTTGCAGCCCGTGCGAAAGCCCGGATCCACGCCCAAGGTCGGCTTCATCCCCGCCGGGGGCGACAGCAGCAGGTTTTTCAAATTCGCCTCAAAGGTTTGGATGGACACCTCATCGGCCCAGGCTTTTTTCTCGGCCATCACTTCGCTGGTGAGGGACGGCTTCATCAGGCGGCTGTAGGCGTCTTGGATCAGCGCACTGTAAAACTGGCGCAGATCCGGCACCGAGGTTTTGACCGTGCGTTTGGCGATGGTCTGCAACAGGGAATCAACGTCGATGTCCAAGCTCACCTTCAGCACCCCCTCCCGTTCGCCCCGCAGCAGGGCCAGCAGGTTGTGGGAGGCCATCGACCGCACCGGAGTTTGATAGGCCCGATACATTTCGTATTTGGTGCTGCCTTCGGGATGATCTTTTTTAACGCTGGCGGTGATTTGCCCCTGCTTCAGCAGTTGATCGCGCACATAGCGACGCAGATCCGCCCGTTCCGCCACCTGTTCCGCCAAAATATCTGCCGCCCCTTGCAAAGCCTCCTCCACCGTAGCCACTCCCTTTTCGGCGTTGACAAACCCCTGGGCAACCTGGGTTAGCTGGATGCGCTGCCCCGATTGGTTGCTGGCCTCAATCTGCTGGGCCAGTGGTTCTAAGCCCTTTTCCTTGGCCATGGTGGCACGGGTGCGCCGCTTGGGACGATAGGGCAGGTAGAGATCCTCTAGTTCGGTCTTTTGCTGACAGGCGAGAATGGCGACCCTCAGATCGGGGGTGAGCTTACCTTGAGAGTCAATTTCCGCCAGCACCGTTTGGCGTCGGTCTTCCAACTCGGTTAAATAATCGAACCGTTCCGCAATTTGCCGAAGCTGTATCTCGTCCAAGTTCCCGGTGCGCTCCTTGCGGTAACGGGCCACAAAGGGCACCGTCGCCCCTTCAGCAAACAGGGCCAGAGCCGCGTTTACTTGGGCGTCGCGCAGGTTCAGTTCGTTGGCAATGATCGAGGCCGGAGACGGTGCCACAGGGGTCATGGTTGGCTTGGCTGAGTAGCTGAAACAGATCAACTATAGAACCAGTCCACTCCGATCAGGCTAGCAGAGGCAGGTTAGGATACGAGGCAGATAGTGGGCTTTACCATCCTGGCCCCCGCGCCCTCCTTTGCCATGGACATCACCCCGATTACCTACAGCCCTGCCCATACCCTGGTGCCCACCTACGAGTGTTTTAACCGCTGCACCTACTGCAACTTTCGACAAG
The DNA here is from genome assembly GCF_014697375.1 of Phormidium sp. FACHB-1136. Lineage (GTDB taxonomy): Bacteria > Cyanobacteriota > Cyanobacteriia > Phormidesmidales > Phormidesmidaceae > Nodosilinea. The sequence continues at coordinate 80,263 of NZ_JACJRS010000008.1, read as the reverse complement.
ATCCGGGGGCGTCTCCCTGGTTAGCGTTGGACAGGGTGCAAGCCTTGCTGCCCCAACTGCATCGGCGTGGGGTAGCGGAGGTCTTGGTGCTCAGCGGCGAAGTGGCTCCCCATAGCCCTCGCCGAGCCGCCTGGTTTCGCCACATTGACCACATTTGTGAACTGGCCCTAGAGGCCGGACTGCTGCCTCACACCAATGCTGGCCCCCTCCTCCGCGAAGAAATGGCCCAGTTGGGGCGGGTGAATGTCTCCATGGGGCTAATGGTAGAACAAGTCACCCCCAAACTGCTGAAGACGGTGCATCGCCACGCCCCCAGCAAACGCCCGGAGGTGCGCCTACAACAATTAGCCTGGGCCGGAGAACTGGGCATTCCCTTCACCACGGGGCTGCTGCTGGGCCTAGGGGAAACCGAGGCCGACTGGGCCGATTCCCTAGGGGCCATTGCCGCCCTACACCAGCGCTACGGTCACATCCAGGAGGTGATTCTGCAACCCCACCGTCCCGGACAGCGCCAGTCCATTCAAGGGCAAGCCCTGATGGGATCTGCCTTACTCAGGGCCGTGACCTTGGCCAGCCAGCTTTTGCCATCCGACATCACCCTGCAAATTCCCCCCAATCTCGTCAGTCATACCGATCTACTGGCCTGCCTTGCCGCTGGGGTGCGCGATTTGGGTGGCCTCAGCCCCATCGATGAAGTCAACCCCGACTACGACCACCCCACCGCCGATGGCCTGCAAGGGGTGATTGGCTCCGCAGGCTGGGTTTTGCGCCCCCGGTTGCCCGTCTACCCCCAGTACGACGATTGGCTCTCGCCCCCCCTGCAAGCCCTCGTAAAACACTGGCGGCAACGGATCCAGTCCCAGTCCCAGCCCCAGGCTCAATTCCCAAATTTGTCCCCGATCCCGATCCAGCCCAGCCCGGATCTTGCTATGGTGCAGTCAGTCTATGACCCTTAGGGCAAGCCCTGTCACCGTGGCCCCCGTCACCGTGGTCATGGCTTCCCCTGGTGTTGCTTGACAGGAGTTCGGTGATGGCTGGCCCCAATCCTCAAACGTGTCCGGTCTGTGGCGTCAAGATTTTGGTCGGTGTAGTGGGTGGAGATCGCGTTCTGTTTTCCGCTGGCCCTCCCGGCACCCGTGCCCGCCTCTATGCCCGCGTGTGCCAATACGTGCAAAAGGCGGGCTGCATCAATCCATCCGGCGGCAACCAGCCCCCCCAAGCGAACGACTACTACAAACCCGACGCCCCCAAACCCTAGCTCCTTGGTGTTCTGTCGCGAAATCTAACAAACACCTGGATTTTTCCAAGAATTGCCCAAAACCTAGGCCATAATGGGCAGCAACGGACTCGACCTGATATCGACCTTGTATCGATGGCCTGCGGTAAAGCACATCGCAACGGCTATCGACGGGAATACGCCCATTGTTACCCCACGGTTACTAGAGTTCCATTCCTTTACACCCTGAAGCCATGCGAGCTACCTCTTTCTTGCGCCAAAGCCTGTTGCTTCCGGCCACCGTTTTTCTGATTGCTGGAACAGGTCTACGCGCCCAGGCCCAGCAGATCTATTCGCCTATTCCCCTACCTGCCTCACGGGAAATTAACGATAATCTCTCCAACCGCGACATTCCTACGGGCTTTGGCGGCTTTGCCAGAGACTATACCGTGCGCCTCGAAGCTGGCGATCAAGTCGCCATTGATGTAACGTCCGATGCCTTTGACACCATGGTTGCCCTCATTGGCGAAGACGGTTCCACCATCAGCGAAAATGATGACGGCCCCGACGGCACCACTAACTCCCTGCTGTTTGCCCGCATCACCCAATCCGGCACCTACACCGTCCGTGTTCGGGCCTACGCCGGACAGGGAGAAGGTCCCTTCTACCTCAAGGTCGCTCGCCTGCGGGAAGTGCCCTAGGTCTCGGCCATTCTTTCCCACCGTCCACCCGGTCGAAAGGCCATCATGCCACCCAGCCCCGTGTTGCCCCACGGGGATTTTCCGCCTCCATCCAGCCCTCTTCCCGCAAAAATCCATGTTTTTGCAAAAACGATCTTGCCAGGGGTGGCACTGGCTTGCTATGGTATGTAAGCGCTGAAAAACAGCCCAGCCGGGATAGCTCAGTTGGTAGAGCAGAGGACTGAAAATCCTCGTGTCGGCGGTTCAAGCCCGCCTCCTGGCATCATTCTAGGCTCTGAGTAGATCCAATTAGCCCAATTTCTGAGGGCTTGGAGTCCGGTTCGCCAGCCTTGCCGTCGGGCTAGGGTAATGGCGAAGGGGTCGAAAATACTCCAGGTGATCGGGACATAGCCACCGGGTCGAGGCGGATCATCCTCCTCAATAGTGACATCCTTGACCCCATGTAACGCACTCTCAATCGGCCAGTGTCGTTGGCTGGCGAATACCAACTCCGAGTTGGAAAACCCCGATTCCCGTCCCAACCAACGTTAGGGGCGAGGTCTTCTCGCCCGCTGGTATGCCCCCCCTGCCTTGGGAAGGGGGGGCAGGGGGGATCAACGCTAGGAGCCATGCAAAGCAGAGATTTATTGGCTACGGTGGCGCTCGGCCAGTTGCAGTAGGATTTCTTCGTGTTTTTGGCGGGTGATGGGGTAGAAATAGGCCAGCACCAGAGCCGCCAGCAGCAGTACCATGGGCACCGGGCCAATGAACACCCGAATCGCCAGCAGGGCTGAGGGGGGTTGGATGACTTCTTCGGCAACCTGGGTCACCCCTGGGGAAACAAAGCCCGACAGTTCTAGGGCATAGCCCACCAGCAGCAGCCCTCCGGCTAGGCCCACCTTTTGCAGCAGGGTCATGAAGGCGTAGAAAATACCCTCCCGCCGTTGTCCGGTCTGCAACTCGTCCAGTTCAATCACATCAGGCAGCATGGCCCAGGGCACCACGTAGGCCGCCGCCACCCCAAAGCTAATCACCACGCACAGTAGGTACAGCGCCGCCACCTGGCCCGGTTCCAGCCAAAAGATGGCGATTTGGGCAATGATCCAGGTGCCAATGCCTGCATAGAAAGCCTCCTGTTTGCCGTAGCGACGGCTGATCCAGTTGATCGCCACCATCATGATGATGGCCGTTCCCTGCACCAACAGCGCCGCCAAAAAGTAGGACTTCATGCCCATCCAAAAGGTGGTGTAGAAGGGGATGACGCTGGCGGTCATTTGCAAGGCCAGCCACGAAAACAGGTAAATGCCGACCACAAACAAAAAGGCTCGGTTGCTGAGGGCAATTTTGATTTGCTGAAGAAAGGGCAGGTTTTCGGCGACGTTGGGGTCATCGGCAGGTTGCAAGGCTCCCCGCTCCACGGCGTAGGGATAGGTGCCCACCACGCACCACAGCAGGGGCAGCACCGACAGCACACTACACACCGCCGCTAAAACGAGGTACTGCTGACGAGGCTCCTGAATCAGGTTGGAGATCACCAAGCCCAAGGCTAGGGCAGAAATCGCCCCCGTCAGCGAGGATCCCAACCGGAAGGCGGTGAGTTCCGTGCGTTCGTCATAGTTTTTGCTGAGTTCGGCGGTGAGGGTGGTGTAGGGCAGGTTCACCACGGTATAGAAGATCTGGAACAGTAGCGACATAATCACGTAGTACCAAAACTTCGCGCCCTCGCTTTGGAATCCCGGCACAATCCAGGTGAGAAAAAACGTTAGGCCAAAGGGCAAGGCTCCTAGGGCAATCCAGGGATAGCGGCGGCCCCAACGGCTGCGGGTGTTGTCGCTCAGGTAGCCGATCAGGGGGTCGTTCACGGCATCCCAAATTCGACCAATGGCCAGCACCGACCCCGCCGCCACTGGGCTTAGCCCCGCTGTGGTGGTGAGAAAAATCAAAAATGAGAAGGCCAACAGGTTGGCGGTCATGCCGGGGCCAATGTCTCCGGCCCCAAAGGCTAACTTGCCCGCCAGAGAAAAGGGACGGGGAGGTTGGGGGCTGGGCGTGGGGCCAGGGGCAGCGGAATCCATAGGGCAATGCTCGATGGGGGGCAACGGACGGAGTCAACGGACGGGGAGAACCGGGCGGTCTCGGATCAAGACCTTGGTAGGAAGACCTCAGTCGGAAGACCACGGCCTAAGACAACGCCCTCAGTGTATTATTTCCCCATTAGTTCGTGGTCGCTTTGCTGGCCAGATTGACATCAACGACATTTCCTAAACGACGGCCATGGCTGACTTTTACGTAAGTTGGGACGACTACCACCGCGATATTGAAAAACTGGCGATTCAGATCTACGAATCCGGCTGGGACTTTAACCAGATCGTCTGCTTGGCCAAGGGTGGGCTGCGGGTGGGTGATACCCTCTGCCGCCTATTTGATGTGCCCCTGGCCATTCTCTCCACCGCCTCCTATGGGGGCAGCGATGGCCGCACCCGAGGCCACATCACCTTCTCCCGCGACCTCAGTATGACCACCGCTGGTCTGGGCAACCGGGTGCTGGTGGTGGATGACCTAGTGGATTCTGGCCATAGCCTAGATCGCTCCCTGGCTTGGCTAAATGCCAAATACGGCTTCTGCATTGAAGAAATGCGCACGGCGGTACTGTGGTACAAGGCGGTCTCCTTTGTCAAGCCCGACTACTATGTGGAATATTTGCCCGATAACCCCTGGATTCACCAGCCCTTTGAGCGCTACGAAGCCATGACCCCAGCGGAGTTAGCGGCCAGCTATGCCACCGTCGCCGAGTCGGCCTAGACTCATCCCCTAGGGTTTGGCCAGGAACAGCGAATTGGTGATCCGATGGCGGCAAACCCTGATAGGCTGAATGTCTGAAATGCCTATCCCGTTCACGGTTCTGCCCCGTGCCCCCTTGTCCCGTGCCAGCTTCGTGGCCGTTCTGGATTCATCAGGGGCGGCACGGTAAGGGTAATCTGGGCTACCATACATGGACTCGTTTTGGGGTGAAGTCGTCTTCGGTGCTAGCGCCATTTGAACTACTCTGGGCTTTAATTGGCCTGGTGCTCACCATTGTGGCCACCTGGATGGAGGCGTTTACGGTTAATCCGCCCTGGGCCTGGGGCCAAACCGGATTGGAATTGATGTCCCTAGGGGTGAGTTTTCAGGTGGGGGCGGTGTTGCTGACGGGCTGCGTGGGTGGCAAAAATGCCGCCGCGCTCTCCCAAATTGCCTACCTGGTGCTGGGGCTGGCTTTGTTTCGGATGTTCGAGTTTCCGGTGTTCACCCAGGGCGGCGGGCTTAGCTATGTGCGAGAACCCAGTTTTGGCTATTTACTAGGCTTTCTACCAGCGGGCTGGTTGTGCGGCTATCTGGCCTTCCAAGATCCGCCCAAGCTAGAGAATCTCACGGTGAGTAGCCTCTGCGGGCTAGGGGTGATCCATGCCTGTGGGCTGGTTTACCTCACGTTCGCTTCCCTGCTAGGCTGGCTAAGCACGGTTTCTGCAACCTACTGGGAACTGGTCATGAATTATTCCGTCTTGCCCTTCCCAGGACACTTGGTGGTGGTCTGTGCGGTGTCGGTGCTGTCCTTGGCCCTACGGCAATTGCTCTTTTATTAAGCCCATGCAACTTCGCAATCGATGGTTTTGGATAGCGGCGGGGCTGGGCCTGGTGATCGACCAACTCACCAAGTACTGGGTCACCCAAACCTTTGACCTCACCACCCCACCGGACTCCATGGCCCTGTGGCCGGGGGTGTTTTACTTCACCTACGTCACCAATACCGGAGCCGCCTTTAGTCTGTTTAGCAACAACGGCGAATGGTTGAAATGGCTATCCATGGCCGTCAGTGCTGGGTTAATTGCCCTAGGCTGGGGAGTGAGCCTACCCAACCGCTGGGAACAGGTGGGCTATGGGCTCATCCTGGCTGGAGCCCTGGGTAACGGCATTGACCGAGTGCTGGCCGGAGAAGTGGTGGACTTTTTAGATTTCCGGCTGATTCGCTTCCCGATTTTCAACATGGCCGATGTCTGCATCAATATCGGTATTATTTGTCTGCTGATCGCCGCCCTGCGCCAACCCGCCCAACACCCCGAAAATAGCTAACTCCCCTCACCATCCCAGAGGTTTCCGATGACACCCCGCCGCCGCTATCCCCTCCAGCCCTTCACCAAGGCATTCCTCGTGGCCCTGGGCATTACCCTACTGGTGTGGCTGCTACGGGGGCTGACCATCCTAGCCTTCATGCCGGGGGCCGTGCTCTGGGTGCTCATCCTTCTCTGCTTCAGCCTCGGCATCATCAGCACCCTCCAGCGCATCCGGTAGGCTTTTTGGCCGCCTAGGCGCTCCCCCTGGAGATAAATTCCTCGGATGTCGGGATGCGTTTGTTGTGAGTTGGGAGTCTGAGCCACGTTACCCAGTGATTTACTGATCTATCGCTACCAGGGAGAGGCCATTCGGCCCCATCGGTTGGCCTTGAATGGGGCTAATCGAGCCATGGCCACGGATTTAATCGGCATTTTCCAGTCCCAAGTGGGGCAGACCCAAGGCGAACTCAACCGCCAGCTTCAGGACTTAGAAGGGGAAGACACCAATTACCGTATCCGCCGAGGGTTGGCCCATCTGCTGCGGAACCACTTCGCCACCTTCGAGCAGATCAGCCCCTTGGAACCGGAGGAACTACGGCAGCGCCTCTTTGCCCTCGCCGCCCAAACCGCCCCCTCACCGCAGAACGGCCAGCGCCACTATGCCCTCCTCAGCCAGCAGTTGAGCCAGGAATTGGATCGGGAAGTATCCGTGGACGAGGTGCGCCAGGGGCTCTACGCCGACCTGCTAGAAAACCGCATCCTTACCACCTTTGACGCCCCCGACCCCGATGCCCTGCTACACCGCTACAACCTATCTCAGACCCAGGGCGTGTTCTACAAAGCCAGCGATATGGTGATGCACCTCTACCGCAACGATCCGGGCGAATATAAGCTGATGTTCCGCTACCTGAAGCTGTTTCGGCTGATGACCTACATCGAAGGCGACGCCGACCAGGGCTTCACCATCACCATCGATGGCCCCGCCAGCCTGTTCAAACCCAGCACCCGCTACGGGGTCGATATCGCCAAGCTGATCCCCGCCATCCTCCACGTCAGCCGCTGGCGCTTGACCGCTACCCTGCAAATCAAAGACAGCTACAGCCAGCAGCCCCGCAGCCGCCAATTCACCCTCGATAGCGACTGCGGCCTGGTCACCCACTACCCCCCCGGCAAACCCTACGATAGCCAAATCGAAGAATCCTTCGTTAACCGCTGGCCCGCCAACTCACCCTGGAAACTGGAGCGCGAAGTAGACCTGATCCCCATCCCCGGCAGCGTCATGATTCCCGATTTCCGCCTCATCCACGCCGACGGGCGGGAATATTTGCTAGAAATCGTCGGCTATTGGCGACCGGAATATCTCCGCAAAAAGTTCGCCCAAGTCCGCCAATCCGACCGCACCAACCTGATCCTCGCTATCTCCGAACGCCTCAACCTGGAAAAGGCCGGGGTGGATGTGAACCAGGTGCCCGTGCCCATCGTGTGGTTCAAAACCAAGCTGCAACCCAAGGCCGTCCTGGAGATGCTGGAACCCTAGCGATTGGTCTATCACACCTCTGGTCTATCACATCGCAACGGCCTGAGCTTTTCGAGCATAGGGGGGCTATTTCTGCCGTCGAGCCCTAGGCCATTTTTAATTCAATATCTGTCTAAAAATTACTAAATGTAAAGAATACCCTAACCATTGGGTGAAATTGCCGAGGCAGGAAAACCTTAGATCAACGTTAATGCTGATTCCTCGTCCTTGTCGGCCATCCAAAACCTTAGAATAGTTGCGTTGATACCTATTTCTGCCGTTCTTACTTAGGAATCAGAATTGAAGAAAGCCTTAAATTATCTAAGTGATAGAGCTGTCTAAAGCTAGGCCAGCCTTGAAAGGGAAAACCCAACAAAATCGTCAATTATCTTAATACTTATTCATAATGCGAAATCAAAACATCACGGATGAGGTGAAAATAGGGTTGGGTTGTTAGCAGTTTCCTAGAATTTACAGCTAAAATCGTAGATCCAGCCATGAACGTCTACGAAGGTCGTGCAAGCTATCGACAGGTTCGATATCGTCGGTTCTGTTTGGATAAGGTCGGCACTGTTACCCTGGGCTGCTTTATCAAGTGGTTAGAATAAACCGAAGGCGGCCAGGGTGACGGGATCGATACCTTGGCCAAGACAGGCCTCACTCAACTGGGAGTCACCATAAAAGCTTCAGGTGTCGTCAGGTATCAGAAAGGTCGTTTCAGTTCACTTCAGTTCACTATTGGAAAAAGGGGCCACTTAAATTAATACTATAGCTTCGGCTTTTTACCTATGAAAATTCTATTTTGGGGCGAGATCGAGAATGATAGAGTTAGGCTCACCCAGCTCCTCAAAGAGGTGAGTGTAACCGATCCTCTGGAGTTTTTAGACCCACTACCTACCGCTGCCGAGTCCAATCAGTTAGCCGCTGGCGATCTGGTTTTTGCACCTCTCCAATTACTGAAGGATCTGTTCTCCCAGGCTGAGCTAGCCCCTACCCAGTGCCCCTACTATGCGGTTGCCATCGCCGCCGCTGATGAAATCGAGAACCTCAGCGAATGGCTAGCTGAGGGTGGTCATGATTACTTGCTTAAAGACCCCGCAGGGTTTCAGGGGCCGCTACTATCCTTGGCGCTAAAAAGGATCTTAAACGCGGTTGAGGCCCACCAGAGTAGGCATGCCTTAGAGGCCGAAGGCCACCTGCTGAAAACGGTGATTAACCAGGTTCCTAATAAAATTTTTGTGAAAGACTGGGACGGGCGCTATTTGTTAGCTAATCAGGAAATCGCTGACTTCTACGGCATCACCCCTGAGCAGTTGGTGGGCAGTCGAGACTCGGACTTTCACCTGGAGGCTGCCAAGGTCGCGGTCTTTAGGCAGCAAAATCGAGCGGTGATCGAGACCCAGCAGGAGATTGTCATTACCGAAGAGCATGAGGTTGATGCGGAGGGGGCAGAGCACTGGCTGACCTGGCATAAGCTACCGTTTAGCTGGCCGGGCTACGACCAAGGAGTGGTTTTGGGCATTGGTACCGATATCACCGCCTACCACCAGATCATGGCCTTTTTGCGGGAGAGTAACCAACGGCTTTCCCTGGCCCTCAGGGCCGCTAGGGCCGGGGTTTGGGACTGGGATATCCCCACCGACCGCCTGACCTGGAGTGAGGAAAATTTTGAGCTGCTGGGCTATACGGCCAACCGCCACAAGGCTAGCTATGGCAACTGGTTAGAGGCCATCCACCCCGATGATCGCGAGCGGGCCGATGCCGTCTTTTTACAAACCCTGGCCGATCAGGCTAACCTCGACCTAGAGGTGCGGGTGTGCTGGCCCGATGGCACCATTCGCTGGCTGCGTAACATCGGTCAGTTTACCTACGACGACCAGGGCAACCCGATCCGGTTAATCGGCATTCAGATTGATGTGACCGAGCCCAAGCAGGCGGAAGCCCAGATAGCCTTTCAGGCTTCTCTGCTGCACCAGGTGCGTCAGGCGATTGTCGCTACCGATCTAAATGGGCAGATCACCTACTGGAACCAGCACGCAGAAAACCTGTATCAGTGGCCCGCAGCCGAAGCCCTGGGGGCCAACGTGAACGATATTCTGGTGCCCCAGGGGTTGCACCTACAGGCCGATCACATCCTGCAAGCGGTGACCGAACAGGGCCACTGGCAAGGGGAGTTTGAGGTGAGGCGCAAGGATGGTAGTCTGCTGCCTATCCATGTGGTGGATTCGCTGCTGCGCGATGGGCAGGCAGAACCGATTGGGTTTGTGTGGGTCAGCATTGATATTAGTGATCGTAAACGCCTAGAGGTGGAACAGGCTCGCCATGCCCAACTGCTGGCCAGGCAGCGGGACGTGCTGGAGCTGATGGTCTTAGATACCCCGCTCCCTGAGGTGCTGAATCGGCTCATCCTCACCCTCGAAGCCCAATCCGAGGGGATGCTGGGGTCGATTTTACTGCTGGACGACCAACAGCTTTGGCATGGGGCTGCCCCCGGTTTGCCCACCGCCTATCAGCAGGCTATTAATGGCATCGAGATCGGGCCAAAGGCGGGTTCTTGCGGTACCGCCGCCTTTCGCCAAGAGCCGGTGATTGTGACCGACATTACCACCGATCCGCTGTGGGATGACTACCGCGATCTGGCCCTGGCCCACGGCCTGAGGGCTTGCTGGTCGGTGCCGATTATCTCCCGATCAGGCCAGGTATTAGGCACCTTTGCCCAGTACCACCCCACCCCCTACCACCCCACCGCCCAGGATGAGGTACTGGTGGATACCGCCGTGAAGCTGGCGGCTTTGGCCATCGACCAAAGCCGCAGTGACCAAGCCATGCGGGAGAGTGAAGCGCGCTTTCGGGCCATCTTTGAGCAGGCTGCCGTGGGCATGACCCAGTCCTCCCTAGACGGACGCCTGCTGCGGGTAAATCCGGGACTATGTCAGTTTCTGGGTTATACCGCCGAGGAACTCCTCACCCTCACCTTTCAAGCCATCACCCATCCCGACGACCTACCCGCTAATCTGGAAGCCTACTCCCAACTGTTGGGGGGGGCTCGGTCTAGCTATGCCCTCGAAAAACGCTACATCCGTAAGGATAGAACGATAGTCTGGGGCCATCTGACCGTATCGCTGATGCGCGATCAGGCTGGGCATCCCCTCTACCTGATTGCGGTGGTAGAAGACATTACCGCCCGCAAACAGGCAGAGCAAGAACTACAAGATCTGGTGGAAGGGGCCGCTGCCCTCACCGGGCCAGATTTCTTCCCTGCCCTAGCGGAATACGTGGCGACCACCCTAGATGTTGAGTATGTCTTGATTTCCAAACGGCTGGGGGAAACCTTCAGTACCTATGCCTTTTGGGCCAACGGTGAACTTCGGCCCAATTTCTCCGGCAGTTTGTGCCAAAGCCCCTGTGGGGTGGCCATGGCCGAGGGGATCTATATCTGTCCCCAGGCAATCCAGCAGCGGTTTCCCGACAACCCCCTGTTGAAGGAGATCGGAGCCGAGTCGTACCTGGGCGTTCGGCTCACCAATCTGGCCGGAGACACCCTCGGTAGTCTGTGTGTGATCGACTCTAAACCGCTGGCTCACCCCCAGCGGGCCACCGACATGTTGCGGATTTTTGCCGCCCGAGTCAGTGCCGAGATGGAGCGAGAAACCGCTATCCTGGCCCTACAGCAACTTAACCAAACCCTAGAGAGCCAGGTGGAGGCCCGCACGGCAGACCTGCAACGGGCCAATGGGCAGCTCCAGCAAGCCCTAGCCGAGCGTCAAATGCTGGTGGCCCTGGTAGAAAACAGCACCGACTTTATCGCCACAGCCACCCCAGAGGGAGTCTTTACCTATCTGAACCGGGCTGGGCGACGGATGGTGGGGTTAGACGACACCGCCGACATTACGGCCTATACCATTGCAGATTTTCATTTTCCTGAGGATTGGCCGGAGATCGCCCGTACCGTGCTGCCGCCCATCAGCCAAGGGGAAACCTGGCAGGGAGAAATTCGGCTGCGCCATGTCCATACCGGGGTGGCCATCCCCATGTTCCACAGCGCCTTCGCCATTAATGATCCCCACACCGGGCAACCCATCGCCTTTGCGGGCATCCTGCGCGACATCACCGACCTGAAGCAAAAAGAAGTGGAGCTGCATCAGTTGTCAGAACGGCTAACCCTGGCCGTACAGTCGGGCCGATTTGGCATTTGGGAGTACGATGCCACCCAAAACCAACTGATTTGGGATGATCGCATGTGCGAACTCTACGGCATTGCCCCCCAGGAGTTTGGCGGTACCTTAACAGACTGGGAGCAACGGGTTCATCCCGACGACCTGGCCTTGGCCCTAGCCACAGCGGCTCAGTCGGAAAGGGAAGCACAGCCCTACGATACTGAATTTCGGGTCGTGCACCCCAATGGAGCCGTGCGCCATATTAAGGCCTATGCCTTCCATGAGCGGAATTCTGAAGGGGAAGCGATTCGGGCGGTTGGAGTGAATTTTGATATTACCGATCGCAAGCAGGCGGAGGCGGCTCTCCTGGAGAGCGAAACCCGCTATCGGCGGCTGATGGATGGAGCCAGCGATGCCATTCTGATGGCGGATCAGGGGGGCGATCTCCTAGATGCGAACCAACGAGCCTTGGCACTGTTGGGCTATGACCGAGAGGAATTGCTGGGCATGCACATCTCCCAGATCCATCCTCCAGAAACCCTAGCGGATGCCATGGCTCATTTTACTAACCTCCTAGGGCAGGGCAAGCATCTACCGATGTTCAACATCGTGCGGCGCAAAGATGGCCGCCAAGTGCCGGTGGAAGTCAGTGCTACCCTGATCGAGATCAACGGTCAGTGGATAGCCCAGGGAATTTTTCGCGATATCAGCGAACGGCAACGGGTTGAACAAGAGATGCAGCGGCTGCGAGAGCGGCTACAGTTTTTGCTGTCGGCCAGCCCCGCTGTGATCTATACCTGTCAGCCCACGAGCAATTTCAGCTGTACCTTTATCAGTGAAAATGTTCAACGAGTTTTAGGGTACACCCCGGAGGAATGGCTGAGCGAACCAGACTTTTGGCTGAACCGTTTGCACCCGGAGGATATTGATCGGGTATTGAGCGACCTCGCATCCCTATTTAGCCAGGGATATCACACCCACGAATACCGCCTGCTAGATAAATGGGGCGATTACCGTTGGGTACAGGATGAACTGCGGCTCCTGCGGGACGAACAGGGGAATCCCCTGGAACTGGTGGGCTATATCGCCGATGTGGGCGATCGCAAACGGGCCGAACTGGCCCTACAACAGCTCAACGAAGACCTAGAAAACCTGGTGCACCAGCGCACCCAGGAACTGGAGGAACAGAGCAACCTGCTCAAAACAATCCTCAACAGCTTGGCCGATGGCGTACTGGTGGCGAACCAAGCCGGGGAGATTATTCTACAAAATCCGGCAGCGGCGCAAATCACCCTGACCGAATTGCCTAACACCGCTAATCCTGAGCATTGGGGCACCCATTGGGGCATTTACTTGCCTGACAATACGCCATGCCCCCTGACGCAAATTCCCCTCTGGCGGGCAGCACAGGGCTTAGCCTTTGATCGCATGGAGGTGATTCTCCGCAATGAGCGGTGCCCCCAAGGGTTGTATCTGGAGGTGTCGGGCCGCCCCCTACAAAACGGCAACGGCCAGGTTTTGGGTGGGGTAGTGGTGTTTCGCGATGTGAGTCAGCGTAAGCAGGACGAAGCCCAACTGCGCTACAACAGCCTGCACGATAGCCTCACGGATTTGCCTAACCGCGATTTTCTCACCCAACAAATCACAGGACTGATTCAGCGCACCCAGGCTTCTCGGCAGCAAAACTTTGCGGTGCTGTTTTTAGACCTCGACCACTTTAAGGTAATTAACGACAGCCTCGGCCATGGGGTGGGCGATCAGGTCTTAACCCAGGTCGCCCAGCGGCTGCGTTCGCTGCTGCGCCCCGCCGACCAAGCCGCTCGTCTCGGTGGCGATGAATTTGTGGTACTGGTCGATAGCATTGCCGATGTAAAAATCCCCGTCCGCCTAGCCGAACGACTTCTCCAGGAGTTTCAAAAACCCCTGATGCTGGGCGAACGGGAGATTTTCGTCAAAACAAGCATTGGCATTGTGCTGGGCAATTCCACCTATCAGACGGCGGCTGATGTCCTGCGCGATGCCGATATCGCCCTCTATCAAGCCAAAGCCAAGGGGAGAAATCAGTATGCTCTCTTCAACGAAGCCATGCACATTCAGGCCCTAGAACGCCTGCAAATGGAGCATGATTTGCGCCTTGCCCTAGTGCGAGAAGAATTGGTGGTTTACTATCAGCCTGTCATTAACCTGAGGCATCGGCGGGTAGCCGGGTTTGAAGCCTTGGTACGCTGGCAACACCCCACCCGAGGCTTCATTCCGCCGGATAAATTTATTCCCCTGGCCGAAGAGACGGGCTTAATTGCCGCCATTGACCAGTGGGTACTCAAAACCGCCTGCCAACAGTTGGTCTCTTGGCAACAACAATTATCTGATCACCAGGGCTTAATTATCAGTAGCAATATGGTGGTCAACGACTTGATGGCCACCGAGGCACTAAGTGTCATTGATCGCATTCTGGCCGAATCTGGGTTGAACGGAAAATACCTCACCCTCGAAATTACCGAAAGTATGCTGATTGAACAGATCCAAGCCATGGCGCTGGTGCTAGAACAGTTACAAGCCCGCCATATTCGGGTCAGCATTGACGACTTTGGTACGGGCTATTCGTCATTAAGTTATCTCCACCGTCTGCCCGTCAATGCCTTTAAGATTGACCGCTCTTTTGTGATGCAAATTGAGACCAATCCCAAAAATGCTGAAATTGTCAAAACCATCATCACCCTCAGCAATCGCTTGGGGCTTAAGGTAATTGCCGAAGGCATTGAAACCGAAGCACAGCTCAACTATTTGCAGCAATTGAACTGCGATCTGGGGCAGGGTTATTTCTTTGCGCCCCCCCTGTCAGCAGCGGCAGCCACCGAGTTTTTGACCAACTTCAAAACTGCACCGACACCCTAATTCGGGGCTATCATGCCACTATTGCACCCGTTCTACGCTGGCCTATGCCCTTGCCACCCACCCCGGTTCCCTGGCTCCAGGTGATGCACTTCAGATTTGAATCTGCGGATCAACAGTTCGCTTATGTAATGCACATGCTCACCGATGAAGCCAAAGATGGCCCCCGCCTGTTTAGCTTCAAGCCCGTTGATCCTGGGTTCTTTGATCGCCCCAAATGGATTAGTGAAAAATTTCAACTCACCCTTTGGTGTGAACATTAACCGCTGGCCTGCCGATTCTCCCTGGAAACTGGAGCGCGAAGTAGACCTGATCCCCATCCCCGGCAGCGTCATGATTCCCGATTTCCGCCTCATCCACGCCGACGGGCGAGAATATTTGCTGGAAATCGTCGGCTGGATGATTGAGGCGGCTGCGGCTTGCGGCTGGGAGATGGGGGCACTAGGGGCGCTGCCCAGCGGTAAGGCAGTCGCTCATGGCCTGATCCAAAATGGCTAGCCCTTCGTCCAGTTCCTCCTGGGTGACCGTCAGCGGTGGGGCAATGCGCCAGACGCTCCCCATGTTGGGCAGGGCGGTGATGTTCATGCTTAGGCCCAGTTCCATGCAGCGGCGGGTGATGGTGGCCCCCAGGTCGGGGTTGGGGGTGCGGCTTTCCCGATCCTTCACCAGTTCTACCCCCAGCAGCAGCCCCCGACCGCGTACATCGCCAATCACCTCGTAGCGATCTTTCAACTTCAGCAATCCGGCTTTGAGGTAGGCTCCCATGGTCGCCGCCCGTTCCGTCAGGTTTTGGGTGGTCAGCACCCGCAGCACCGCAAGGCCCACCTCCGCTGGCATAGGGTCAGAGACATGAGAGGTGTAGTAGAGGAAGCCCTTGTCGTAGCAATCGGCCTCGATGTCGGCGCTGGTGACGGTGGCGGCCAGGGGCAGCCCACCGCCCAGGGTCTTCGACAGGGTGAGGATGTCTGGCACGATGCCCAGTTGTTCAAAGGCAAAGAAACTGCCCAGGCGACCAAAGGCGGTTTGGGCCTCATCCAAAATCAGCAGCATTCCCCGCTCGCGGCAGTAGTCCTGAAGGCGCTGGAAATAGCCCTCCGGCGGTTCGATAATGCCCCCTGCACTGAGGATAGGTTCCACCATCAGCGCGGCGTAGGATCCGACAGACTGGCTATCGATTAACTCAAACCCCACCGCCAAACAGGTCATGTCGCACTGGTCTTGGCAGTGGCGCACGGGGCAGCGGTAGCAGTTGGGGGTGGGCAGGGCAAAGTTGCCGGGAATGGTTGGCCCATAGCCCTTTCTGGCGGCGACAAAGGTGCTGGCACTGGCCCCAGCGGTCATGCCGTGCCAGGAGGCGCTGAGGCCCACGACCTCAAAGCCCCCGGTGTGCAGCTTGGCCAGACGTAGGGCGGCTTCATTGGCTTCGCTACCCGTGTTCAGAAAAATGGCCTTTTGCAGGGTGGGGGGCAACAGCTTGCAGAGGGTATCCGCCAGTTCTATCACCGAGGGCGACAGCATACCGCTGAACAGATGCAGCACCCCTTCACAGGCTTTGTGGATGGCCTGCACCACGTCGGGATGGTTGTGGCCGAGGGTGGCGCACATTTGCCCAGAGGTAAAGTCCAAAATTTTGCGGCCTTGTCGGTCATAAAGATAGCTACCCCTGGCCCGCTCAATCAGCCGGGGGGCAAAGCTGCCACCATAGCGGATCAGGTGGTGATCAACAATTTCCCACAGTTCCTCATTCGAGGGAGTCTGGGCTGGGGGGGTGCAATCACTGGGCGCAGATTCAGGGACTTGGGGCACAGGGTTGGTATCCAACATAGGATGCAGGGTGGATGGAACAACCTCTTTATCCTGCCCTTGCCGCCAATGTTGGGCTAGGTTGGTCATAAAGCTTTACGCCATTTTGGTATGGTTCTAGCTGAGCCTGAGGGGGATAGGGTGCGGGTTGCTGCCTGCCCCAGGAGGCCCAGATGGGGGCTGCTCGGCACCGTTTTCAACCCTTGCTCTTCGGTTCTTATGTTGACGCCAAGGATACCTACTATGCCCACAGCCTACGATTGCATTGTGGTGGGAGCTGGATTAGCGGGGCTAGTGGCCGCTCGCGATCTCCACCGCAAGGGATATCGGGTTCTGGTGCTTGAAGCGCAGGATCGTCTGGGTGGGCGCATGGTGGGTCAGGCGTTGCCCTCAGGGCAGTGGATTGACTTTGGCGGGCAATGGATTGGCCCCACCCAGGATCGGTTTCGGGCACTGCTCGATGAGTATGGCGTCCGTCGCTTTCCCTTTCACACCGAAGGGAAAAAGGTGCTGGTGTTTGAGGGAAAACGCTACGAGTTTGACGGCTTTTTTGAGGGTTTTCCCGAAGGCGAGCCGCCCCCGGTGAGCCCAGAGGAATGGCAGGATGCGATGACGGCCTGGGAACGGTTTGACGCCCTGGCGAAAACCTTGCCCCCCGGCCATCCCCGCCGCAACGATCACACCCAAGCCCTAGACCGTCAGACCTTTTCCCAGTGGATTGAGGCCAATACCACCACAGCCTTTGGCCATTGGTACTTTGCCTACATGGTGCGCACGGTAGGCTTCCTTGGCCCCGCTGAACCGGGCCAGGTGTCGCTGCTCCATGTGCTGTGGGGGCATGTCTGCGCCTCCCAGGCCGAGTATCCCGAAGCCGAACTGATCCACGGTGGGGCAGGCCAAATTCCGGCCAAGCTGGCGGCAGAGCTAGGCCAGAAGGTTCGCCTGGGGGAACCCGTCCTCCGCATTGTCCAATCTGGCGACGGCCTTGAAGTGGAAACTACCCAGGGACGCTTTGCCGGACAGTATGCTGTGGTGGCCATGCCTCCCCACCTAGCGGGCCGCATTAGTTACGATCCACCCCTGCCGCCCCTGCGTGCCCAACTCACCCAACGTATGCCCATGGGCTGCTGTGCCAAGGTGCTGGTGTCCTACGACCGTCCCTTCTGGCGAGACCGAGGACTAGCAGGACTGGCGATAGGCAATTGTCCGTGGATTGAACTCTGTGCCGATAGCTCTGACCCTGCAACCGGAGTGGGGGTCATCGCCGCCTTCATCGTGGGAGATCGCTACGGAGCTTGGCGGGCGCTGCCGGAGGAGGGCCGTCGGGCGGCTGTTTTAGCAGACCTCGCCTCTTACTTCGGTACAGAAGCCCTGGCCCCAGTCTCCTACGATGAGGCTGATTGGCCCAGCAACCCCTGGATTGGTGGTGGCTATGCCGCCTTCATGCCCCCCGGTGTGTGGACGAGCTATGGGGAAGCCCTCGCTGCCCCGGTGGGCCGCATTTACTGGGCAGGCACGGAAATGGCGGAGCGCTGGCCCGGTTTCTTTGATGGTGCCGTGCGCACTGGAGAAGCCGCTGCCGCCGCCATCCATACCCGGATCACGGCAGGCGACAGCGATGGCTAGAACGGCAGCGAGGGGGTGGGGAGGATCGGCGACGGGCTAAAATGGTGGTCACGGATCAAGCCATCGGCCCATTCCCGGCATCCCTTTGTTGTTGTCCACCATGCTTCACCATGCCTCCATTCGCACTGCTGATATTCACCGGGCCATGGCCTTTTACGAACGGCTAGGCTTTGAGGTGCGGGAGCGGTTCACCACGGGGATGACCCTGGCTTGCTGGATGGAAGGCCTGGGCGGACGGATTGAGCTGATTCAAATTCCAGAACCCCACCCCGCCGCCGATGCCTTCCACGACGAGCACTACACGGGCTATTACCATCTGTCCTTTGATTTGACAGATCGGGTGGAAAGTTTGCCCCGGTGGCTGGCAGACTTGCGGCAAGCCTTTGGGGCTGGGGCATCGGCGACCCCATCGACCCCAGAATTGACGACCCCATCGACCCCGCCATCGGCAATGGGATCGGCGGCAGACTCTACGACAGAATCAACGACGGGATCGGCAACGGAGGTCGCCCCTGATAGGGAAGCGACAGCGGCGGGTATGCTTAGGGTACTCCTAGATCCGCAGCAGCAAATCATCGGTGATCGCGTCTACGAAGTGGCGTTCCTCGCCGATGCCGACGGCCTGCCCCTAGAATTTATCCGAGTCCTTGGCTATGTCCATACCCCATGAGGCGCTTCCCTTCACCGACAATTGGGCTTACCTGAAGACCGAACTAGCCTGGTTGGATCGCCTGCTGATGGTGGCCGTATCTCGCCAAAAGCGGGAGGTTGAGGAGGTGGATGACTTCGCCCTCTCCGACCAGGATCGCGTCACCAGCCACTGGTGGAAGGGGATTGTGTCCCTCAATGGCAAGCCCGGTTACGACCATGCCCGCCCGCCCAAGGCAAAGCCCACCCAAGGCGCGAACTACGCCCAGCACCTAGAAGCCCGCATCCAGGCCAGCCAGCAGCAGGGAGTGACCCTCGCGTTGCCCCAATTGCGGGATCAGATTCAACTCAGCGCCTTCGAGAAAAACGTGATTCTCATGGCCCTGGCCCCAGAAATCAATCAGCGGTTTGGGCGGCTCTACGGCTATCTGCAAT
Source organism: Phormidium sp. FACHB-1136 (assembly GCF_014697375.1). Classification (GTDB taxonomy): domain Bacteria; phylum Cyanobacteriota; class Cyanobacteriia; order Phormidesmidales; family Phormidesmidaceae; genus Nodosilinea. The sequence goes on along the minus strand of NZ_JACJRS010000008.1, from coordinate 61,199 downwards.
ACCAGCACGACGAGTCGGAATGGGACTTGCCCACGGTGGATCTGTGCCTGCGCCTGCTCTGCCGCAACGACCAAGAATGGCGACAGGCCCGCCCGATGATTGCCCCCAGCGGTCGCCTCGTTAGCCTGGGCCTGGTGGAGTGGGCCAGCACCGACGACACCACCCTACTCAGCCGCCACCTGCGTCTGGCGGAACCCCTCACCACCTATCTCCTGTCCGAAAACCCTGACCCCAGCCAGATTCAGCCCTGGTTGGCCGCCGCCCTGGCCCTGCCTCTGCAAGCTATCCCCCCCACCGAGGCCGAACCGCCCCTGGTGCTGCCCGCCCCCGTGATGGGGCCGTTGGACACCCTCTGCGCCCTTGTCCAAGCCGAGGCCCATCCCCTCGCGCTGCTGGCTGGGGCAAAGGGCACCGGAAAGACCCAATCCGCCCGCTGGTTGGCCCATCGCCTGGGACAGCCACTGACGGTGCTAGACCTCGCTGCCACCACCGAAGCCGACTACGAAACCCTCTTTGATGCCCTGGCCGCTCTGCCCTCTGGGGTTCTGCTGATCAAAAATGCCCAAACCTGGCTAGGCCGCGCCCCCATCCTCGAACCCGCCCTGGTGGAACAATGGCTTACCCAGCGCCAAAGCCAACCGGGGCTGACCCTCTTCACCACTGACCCGTTGCACAGCGTCAAACTGGTGTGGCGACAGCGCTGTGATGGCGTCATTCCTCTGCCCATGCCCAATGCCGCCGCCCGCAAAACCCTTTGGAAACAAGCTCTCCCGACGGATATACCGCTCCATCGCAGCCTGCACTGGACAACGCTGGCCCAATTTCCCCTCAGTGGCGGCGACATCCAAACCCTCGCCCATACCGCCGCAACCCTCGCCCACCAAGGGCAAGCCCCTAGCCTCACTCCGGCCCATATCCAACAGGCGCTAGCCCTGCATCACCCGGCCCTAAAATGGCCCAAGGCTACGAAGGCTTAGCGGTGCCGATTGGGTGTCGATCTACAGTATGATTGAACCCCGGTTTTGCCAATCGGGGATGGGGTTGGCTGACGGGCTGGTAAAGGTTCAGGTTAACCTGTTGGCTGGCTTATACTCAATCCGGCTTGTTTGCCCCCGGTATCAGCGGGCGAGGAGACCTCGCTCCTAGGGTTTCTGGGCTGGGAATTGGGGTTTATCCCGTTCGGATTTGGTATTACGGCCCATCTTTTGCTGATTTTTTGCGGCTGATCCTTGGCCTGAGGTAGTTTCCTTGTCGTCCCCTTTCTCCTACCACTGCGAAGCGAACTGTAGCCACACCCACGCTAGGGCAGGCACCTTTCACACCCCCCACGGCCCGGTGCAAACGCCCCGGTTTATGCCCGTGGGCACCCTGGCCAACGTGAAAACCGTCACCCCCGACCAACTGGCCACTACGGGGGCGCAGATGGTGCTGTCCAACACCTACCACCTGCACCTGCAACCGGGGGAAGACATTGTGGCCGAGGCCGGAGGGCTGCACCGTTTTATGGGCTGGAGCGGCCCCATGCTGACGGACTCCGGCGGGTTTCAGGTCTTCAGCCTCAGTCAAATTCGCACCATCACCGAGGACGGCGTCACCTTCAAATCCCCCAAGGATGGCCGCACCATTCATCTACGCCCCGAAACCTCCATCGAAATCCAAAATACCCTAGGGGCCGATGTGATCATGGCCTTTGATGAATGTCCGCCTTACCCGTGCAGTCGAGAGGCCGTGCAGGCTTCCACCGAGCGCACCGGACGCTGGCTAAAGCGCTGTATGACTGCCCACCAGCGGCCTGATCAGGCGCTCTTTGGCATTGTGCAGGGGGGTGTTTATCCCGATCTGCGGCGACAAGCAGCCCAGGACTTGGCGAACTTGGATCTACCGGGCTATGCCATCGGCGGCGTCAGCGTGGGGGAGCCGCCGGAACTGATTGAAACCATCGTCCAGGCTACCGCGCCCTGCCTGCCGGAGAACAAACCCCGCTACCTGATGGGCGTGGGCACCTACCGCGAAATGGCCCAGGCCATCGCCGCCGGAGTAGATTTGTTCGACTGTGTGATTCCCACCCGACTGGCCCGCCACGGTGCCGCCCTAGTGGCGGGGGAACGCTGGAATCTGAAAAACCAACGCTTCCGCCGCGACTACACCCCCCTCGATGCCACCTGTGCCTGCTACACCTGCCAGACCTTCACCCGTGCCTACCTCTGCCACCTGATCCACGCCAAGGAAATGCTGGCGTTTACGCTCATTTCCATCCACAACATTACGGAACTGATCCGCTTCACCCAGCAAATCCGGGCCGCGATTCTAGCGGATCGCTTTGCGGAGGAATTCGCCCACTGGCTGGCCCCTAGCCCAACCCTGGATCCCTAACCGTAGCCCCCTGCATCGGTGTTCGTAGTTGTCCCATACCTCCTAAAACGGGTAGACCCTGGGGGCGATGATCACGGTCATGGCCCAAAACAGCAGGTTAAAGGGAATCCCGATCCGCAAAAAGTCGCTAAAGCGATAGCCCCCAGGGCCGTAGACCATCAGGTTAGTTTGATAGCCGATGGGGGTGCTAAAGCTGGCGGAGGCTCCAATCATAATCGCCACCACAAAGGGAATGAAGCTCACCCCTAGGCTCTGGGACAGGGCAAAAGCAATGGGAAACACCACGGCGGCGGCGGCATTGTTGGTGATCACTTCCGTGAGCAGGGTGGTGATGCCGTAGACCAGGGCGAGGGCCAGCCAGGGGTTATCTCCGGCGATACCTAAAACGCCGCTGGCCAGGGTGCCTGCCGCCCCAGACAGTTCCAGGGCTTTACCCAAACCTAGGGCGGCGGCGACCACCAAAATCACCGACCAGTCGATGCTGCGGAAGGCTTGCTGGAAGGAGCAGCACCCGGTCAGGATCATTAGCACAGCGGCGAGGGTGGCGGCGTTGAGCATCTCCATCCAGCCGAAGGTGGCCAGCACCACCATGGCAATAAGAATACCCAGGGCAAGGGGGGCTTTGTCGTGGCGGGGGGGGTCGGAGTTGGGTACGCCGCTGACCAGGTAGAAATCCCGTGAGGCGCGGCGTTCTTCTAAAAAGGTGGGATGGGTTTCGAGCAGCAGGGTATCCCCTGGCTGCAGACGAATATCGCCAATTTTGCCGGGGAGTCTCACCCCGTTGCGCCCCACCGCCAGCACCACCGCCCCATAGCGGCTGCGAAAACGCCCTTCGCGAATGGTAATCCCCACCAATGGGCAAGTATTCGACACCACCGCCTCCACCAGGCAGCGATCTTCGCGGGGAGAATCGAGCTTAAACACCTGATCGGTGGCAGGTTTGAGGCCGCGAATTTGGTTGAGATCCACAATCGAACTGACCATGCCCACAAAAACGAGTTGATCCCCCTCCCGTAGCACCTCCTGGGGCGTCACCGCCGTCAACAATTGATCGCCCCGCTGAATTTCCGTCAGGTACAGCCCCGGCAGATGGCGCAATCCAGCCTTTTCCACGGATTTTCCAGCTAGGGGGCTGCCCTCGTCCACCACCACTTCCACGGTGTATTCGCGGGGGTCATCCACTTCGGTGATGGCGGGTTTGCGGTTGGGCAGCAGCCAGCGCTGGGCCAAAATCAGCAGCAGTATTCCCGCTAGGGCACAGGGCACCCCCACGGGCACCAGGTCAAACAGCCCCAGGCCGGGGTAGTCGGTTTCGGCAATCAGCAGCCCATTCACCACCAGGTTGGTGCTGGTGCCGATCAGAGTACACATGCCTCCCATGATGGCGGCATAGCTGAGGGGAATCATCAGTTTGGAGGGGCTAATCCGCAGCTTGCGACACCAATCGCTGACCACGGGGATGAACATGGCCACGATGGGGGTGTTGTTCAAAAACGCGCTCATACCCACCACGGGCAGCACCAGCCGCGCCATAGCCTGGGTTTGGCCCTTGGGCATCCCCAGCACGGTTCGCGAAATCATATCCAGCCCCCCGGTTTGTTGCAGCCCCGTCACCACGATGTAGAGCACCGCCACGGTAATCATGCCGGGATTACTAAAGCCTGCCAGGGCGGTGGGGGTATCCAAAATGCCCGTCAAAAACAAAATCGCCAAGGCACCAAGGAACACCACCTCCGCCGCCAGGGAGGTCAGGGCATTGAGCAGAAACGCCCCCAGGGTGACACCGAGGGTGAGCCAACCTTGCCAGCCCAGCCCCACCGAAGCCATCCCCTGGGCCAGATATACCCCCAGGATAGCTAAGACCATGGCCCCACCCCCCAGCCCAATCCAGGCCAACCCATGGCGGTAGAGCCAGCGCACCCAGGGTAGCCGCAGGGATCGTCGGGAGGGGAAAAGACCGTACTTCATGGTGAATCTACGCTGGAAATTCTTTCAATCATATCGGGTGTTGCATGAAATTCATTTGAAATTAAATTGAAATTCGCATCTAGTCTTATTTGGATCCCACCCCTGGAGCCTCCTGCTTAGGAGAATAACGATCCAGATGTTTGGAACCGTCTGGGCCACCAAGACGGAACCCTAATCCTAAATCCGGCTTGTTTGCCTCCAGTATTAGCGGGTGAGGAGACCTCTCCCCTAACGTCTGTTGGGTCGGAAATCGCGAAGCAATGCGCCCGCCGACAGCCTCGCCCCAGGGGGATAGTTCGTGATTCAAGGGAAGTACCGTTGTGCCAGGAAGAATCGTTCAGTTCCTTGACGCTGTCCGCACCCTGTTGACGATCAGAAGGCTCAGACAGCCTCAGTAGATCACAAACATGCTCTTTTGACATGATCCGGCCCACCCTGCGGGAAGCAAGCTACACCCTAAATCCCTCTCCCTCATTGGGAGAGGGACTTTGAAGCCATTCCGGCTCCCCTCGCCCTCCTGGGAGAGGGGCTGGGGGTGAGGGCGGCGGGGACGTTGCGATCTACTGAGCCTAGGTTGATGACCTCAGTCCTCTATCCTGTGAAGTTTTCTGGCCTTTCGGGGGAGAATGGAACCGTCTCTACCCAGTACCCTCCTATGACCCGGCGCAGTGGCCAGCCCCTGACTTCCGATCCGATTACGCTCCTCATAGAGAGCAGTTTTCTGTTTCATCCCATGGGGCGGGATGAGTTGGGCACCTACCTCACCGCCGACCAACTGGTGATGGAAAAGCTGTACTCCAATCGGCCCATCTACACCGCCTTTCGCCCCAACACCTGGCTGGATGCCCTTTACATCGTGGTAGACGGTGGCCCGGTGATTATGCGCAGCACCCCCCTCGACCGGATTATGGCCATCACCTATCCCTTTGGATGCTTTGGGGCGCGGAGTTTGCCCGTGGGGTTTGGGGCCGTAGGCCATGCCTTCCCCAGCTTGGTAGAAGCCTATAAAACGACCGACGTGATCAAGGTGCCCGTGGCTGTGGTGCAGACCCTCTACGACCAAAATCCCGGCTTTCGGGAACGCTACACCCACCTGTTTGAACTACGGGAAAAATTTCAGTACCATCTGCTCAATTGCAGCACCTACCCGCCCCAAGCCGTGGCGGCCCTGCTGCGGGCGTTGATTTACCAAGAGCGTAGCTTCGGTAGCCAACCCAAAGGCACCAAAAATGAATACCTGTTTGACCTACCCATTGACCTAATTGCACGGGCCTGCCAGCTCAACCACCGCACCGTAGAGCAGGTGCTGAAGGGCATGGTGCGGGCGGGCTATCTGAAGGCCCATAAAACCACCGACCACCATACCGCCGATCTCGTGCAGATCGTTGATCCCGAAGGGCTCAAGGAAGTCTATGGGGCGACTCGCGACAAGGTGGCTTGGTGGCCGCTGAAGTAGACACCGTGGCGGAACCCTCACTCTAGGGGATTAACCATGATCCATTGATCGTCCCCAGCGCGGCGCAGGTAGAGGCTGAAGGGGCGGGTTTGACGCTGTTGGCCCCACCCTAGTCCACCGCCCTTGAGGTGGTAGGTGCCGTTGACTTCTAGGGTGGGCTGGTGGTTGAGGGTCGTCCAATGGTGCCCGGTGACATGGATGCCGCTGGGCTGGGGAAATACCATGGCCTCGGTATCGGTGATGCCGCCCAACTGTTGCTGAAGGGCGACCTGGGTTTGGGCCACTTTTTGGGCCACGGCCTCTGCCACCACCGACCGAGGCGGGGCCGGATTGACCCAACCGCAGCCCCACAGCCCACCCCACAGCACGATGAGCAGCATGGCCCTAAGGGCGGGACGGAGGATAGCCGGAAGGGCCATGCGAAAACGGTAAGAAGGCGGGAATAACCTGTCCATGGCTTGCGTGGGGTAGGGGGGATATGGGCTGGGGCCGAGGCGATAGCCACTGACGAGACATCGCCACTACTATTCCTAGCCTAGGATGACAAGTCACAAACGGTGCTCGCGATTTTCGGTCTAGCAGCGGTCAGTTTTATCATCGGTGAGTTGGGTATGCACGGGCTTTCGGCGATGCGCTAGTATTAGCGATGTTTCGTTCCTCAGCCTTCCCTGTGACTCCTTTTTCCTCCCATGGCACGCCACCCCAGCCCTTGACCCGTCGCCGGGGGAGACGCCGCAAAAAACGCCAGCGGGGTTCGATCACGGTGACGCTGATGGTGTTGGCACTGCTGGGGTGGCTAGGGCTACGGGCCATTCCCACCCCCTCCCTACGCAAAATCCAAGAGGTCGTGTGGGTCAGCCATCCTGAACCCTTGGCGATGGAGGGGGGCGATCCTTACATTCGCGCCCTGATGCGCACCATTTCCGCTGCCGAATCCAACACCAGCTATCCCTACACCGTCCTCTACGGAGGGGAATCCTTTGCGCCAGGAAATCGCCACCCCAATATTTGTGTGCCCATTACCGCTGGCCCAAATACGGGCAACTGCACCACCGCCGCCGGACGCTACCAGTTCCTCACCCAAACCTGGGAGGAAAAGGCCGCCAAATATCACCCTCGCCCCCCCGCCTGGTACGACATGTGGGGGGAATATAGCTTTGACCCTGAGTCCCAAGACTGGGTGGTATACCAATGGCTCCAGGACGAAAACGCCTGGGGGTTTGATCTGGCCACGGCCCTACGGGAAGATCGTCTCGATGATGTGCTACGCCGCCTATCGGGCACCTGGACGAGCCTAGGCTACGGCATTGAATCCAACACCATGACCACCCGTCTGCCCCGCATTTACCGCAATTTGCTGGCCGAAGAACTGGAAAACGCCCCTGCCAGTACCCGCCCCAGCACCACCGAAGGCAACCCCCTCTAAGGTCTGGGCACACTTCAGGCGAATGGAGTGCGGCGATGGTGCCAGCCCATGCCCGGAAACTCAGGGTGGTTCAAGGGTTGTTTTGGCTAGACCGGGTTAACCCAGCCCTTAAGGTTGCTTAACCCAAAGTCGAAGAAACGCCATTAGAATGAGATTATTCTGTAACTTTGAACACAGTTTTTAGGAGGCTCCTATGAATTTCACCCACGATGCCGCCCGTCGCCTAGTGGCCCGCACCCGCCAACAGCAGCAACAGCGCCGCGCCACTATGCTCGAACGCTCTTCCCAGGAAATCAACAACACCGACCGTCCCCAGGCGCTTTCCTAGCCCCCCGGTTGGTCTCGCTGGTAAAAATCAGCCAACCCTAGATAGGGCCGTTTGGGTAGTACGACACTCAAACGGCCCTATCTTATGGGTGACCCTTTTTCGGTGCGAGGTCAGAGCCTTGATAGAGGATACCCAAACTAAGCCCCGGAACAAGGGTGATACCCAATCCGAATTAGAAAACCTCGATTCCCAACCCGTCAAACCGTAGGGGCGAGGTCTCCTCGTTCGTTTACACCGGGGGTAAGCCATCCGGATTTAGGATGAGGGAGGATCGGCCTAGTTTTTTTGGCGTTTTTGCAGGGCGTCGAGCATTTGTTGACGAACGGCCTCCGCCCACAGGGTAAAGCCTTCACGGTTGTGGAGGGCGTTGCGGGCCGCTGAGGAGGAGGTCGAACTGGTGGGATGTGGGGTGGAGGGCATGGGAGAAACTCCTTGATGAGAGGGTATACACGATGGAAAGACCCACGAAATCAAGCGTGACTCATCCTTAGTTCTGATCTAACAAATTTATCGATTCTGTAGGGGGCTAGAATGCAGGTTCTGCATGGAAATTGGCATCGCCCTGCATAGGATCTGCCCCTGGCCGCCGCGATCCTTTTGGGGGATCTACATTTGGGGGAGCACTCGGCCCAGCAGTTCCGGCGGCAGCTTCGAGAGGACGATTTGTTGCCCCGCCAGCCCCAAAACCTCGAAGTGTAAGCGCACGGAATAGACCAGGGCTTCGGCCAGCACATCCAGTTGTTCCGGCTGATCGCGCCATCCCTGATAGGCCGTTAGGTAGTGGTTGAGGGCCGCGTTGAGGTGGTGTTCCCGCTGGGCTGGCGGGTCAGTGGGTAGGGCCAGGGCCAACTGGTCATGGACAATGCCCGCACTGTGGCAGGTGGCCCACACATCAAACCCAGGGGCCACGGGGGGCGATTGCTGGAGGGCCTGATCCACGGCATCGAGGGCGGCTTCGTAGGCGTCTACCGCCTGTCGCAGACTCAGCAGACGTTCATCGGGCTGTTGGGTTTGCTGTTGGGCTAAGTCCCAGTAGGCGGTGCCCAGGTTGTTTTGGGTGGCCGCGCAGCCCGCTGGGGTGGTGGCGAGGGTGCGGTAGACCAGGGCCGTTTGGTAGGCATCAATGGCCTGCTCCAGCCAGGGAATGGGGTGTTCGTGCTGGGCTAGGCTCCAGAAGGCAATGCCCAGGTTGTTTTGCAGCATGGCGTATTCCTGGGGCTCCGCCTGGGGGACTCGGTAGCGCAGGGCTTCCTGGTAGGCCACAATGGCTCGGTGCAGGTGGTACTGGGGTCGATCTAGCTGAGACAGCCGCCAATGGATCGCCCCCAGGCTATTTTGGCTATTGGCATAGTCTAGGGTGTCAACGGTAGCCGGAGTGTAGTGCAGTGACTGGGTATAGGCGTCTACGGCCCGCTCCAAATGGGTTTTGGGGTCGCCTAGGTTGGCCAACAGCCCATACACACTACCCAGATTGCTGTAGATCCGGCCCAGGGTGGCCGGGGCGGCACTGGTTTGCCCCTCAATGGCCCGCTGATAGGTGGCGACACTGCGCTGAAGCCAGGATTCCATCGCCTCCGGTTGGGTCTCTAGCTGTGCCCGCATCCAGTACAGACTGGCCATATCGTTGAGGGCATCGCACCAGTCGTTTTCGCCCTCCAGCAGGCCATCCACCGCCCGCCGATAGACCTCTAGGGTAAAGTCCAGCACGGTGCCCCCCTCCGCCCCCGGCCCAATGTGATCTCGGCAGAGTTGCCCTAGGGCCAAATGGGCTCGCCCCAGGGTCAGCGGCCCCGCCTGCTGCTGGTGCAGCCGTTGAATATAGCTGCCTAGGTGGCAAATGCCCTCATGGGACGCTAGGGGCGCAGGTAGGGTGAGGGCGGATTTCGCTGCAGCAGAACCATCGGAACCCACTGAAGCCGTGGGTAGCACCTCTAACTCATCCTCCCCAGATCTCTCAGCCCAGGGCAGAGGCACCCAGGGGTGATCCTGGGGCAGGGGCCAAGCCTGGATTACAGCGGCATCGGAATCCGGCCCCCAACCCGTTGGGGTAAACGCCTCTGGCAGGACGGAATCGGGACTGGGGAGCGGGTTGGCGTTGGTGGGTTCTCCCTCAAACTCATACAGCCCATTGCGTGATTGCCAAAACCCCGGCACCACCTGCTGAATTTTGCCCAACCAGGGCCGAGGCACCCACACCAACAACCGACAATCCAACTGGGTCAGCAGGGCATCCACCCGAATCAGCGAGGCCAAAAAGCGATTTTGAACCGTGGGCGACTGCTGCGTCAGGGTTTCCACCCCCACAATTTGAAAGGCCGGAATCATCCCCGGATGGCCCCCCAGCCGTCGCTGCTGCTTCAACCACAGCAAAACTTCCCGCACAAGGTCGGGATGGCGGCTATCCAACCGCAAGGTTACCAGGGGCGATAGATTGCCCCGCCCCTGGGGTTGGCGCGGCCCAGTAGCGAAGTAAGGGCTAAGGTCAGCCTCTAGCTGCTGGGCCAACTGCCTCTGCAACCCACGGTCATCGCAGACCGCAATCAGCAACTGTCGGCGCAACTGAAGTTGTAGCGCCGCCCGCAATTCCTGGTAGACGGCCCGATTGTGCCCTAAAAACGTCTGTGAGTTCAACGAAATAGCAGCGATCACGGCAGGGAGGTGAAGAGTAGATAATCAACCTTGTCCAAGACCAGCCGACGAGGATTGCCTAACCCAGCAACCCACCCCAAACTCGCCATGGTAAGGAGTGCAGCCCAATATCCAAAAGTTTCGCTGATGCCTGTAAAAACCCGGAGGATTGGGCCGTCCCTTAACTAAAGTTTCATCACTGGCACAAGGATTTAGGCCAAAACCTGTGCCACTTCCCCCGCTGGGCGCGGCTCCTCCTTCCCCAACCCCTCCCTCCCTGGCACATCACCTCTGCCCAAAGCAGCACCAGACCGCTATACTTAAAGGTGCTTTTGCTGGTGTAGCTCAGTTGGTAGAGCAGCTGATTTGTAATCAGCCGGTCGCAAGTTCGAGTCTTGTCACCAGCTTTTCTTCAAAACCCCAGAAATTGAAAGGCTCCAGGTTTTTTGCTACCTAGTCGCCTTCGATTATTAAGTGCCTATGTACGACTCAATTAATGCTTGTGTTGGGTATTTCTAGGGCTGTTTGGGAATAAACTGGGTGCAATTCAAACGTACTGGCGAGGTTCTCCTGTGTACTCTAAAACTCCCCACGGGCAAGGCTTCTAAAGGAACGGGCAGTGCATTAATGCACTACCCAGGCCAGCGACGGGGAACTGTTGAGGAAGGCGATTGGGGAGAAGGGAAACGGGAAAAAGTAAAACGTAGAAGGGAAAAGAAAGGATGGTGCAGGGATGATGGCTTGACAAAACCTGTTAGCCAGATCCGTAAGCGGGGCAGGAAGAGAGTCAGGAGACCTAACCCCTACGATATTCAAAGGCTGTAGGGGCTTGGCATAAGCCGTTAAGGGTATCTGACGGATGACACGTCCTAGATCGTCCGGCGGGAAAAGAGCTTGAAGTAAAGCCAGTGGCCTGCCTCGTGGAAGGGAAACAGCAGGTAGGTGAGGGGATTGATGGTGACGATAATGTTACGCACATTGCGCTTGGCTAACGCTATCGCAGCCCAGGCCACCCAATCCGCCGACATCACCCCCACCGGGTTGAGGTTGCTTTTGAATGGCCCCAAAATTACCTTACGCACCACACAGGGCGCATCCAGGCGTTTTAGGGTGACCAATTGGCCCATCAGCCGCTTGGACACTTCGTAGAGAGGGCTAAAGGCTGGATTGACCTCAGCTTCGGAGGTGTTGACCCACACTTCTTTATTGGCCCGCTGGGGAGAGGTTTCCACGGTACTAAAGAATACCTCCATCAGCCGTAAGCCAGACAGGGCGTTGACCTCTAGGGATTGGGCGATGGCCTCTGGGGTGCGTTGCCCGTGGACGTTGGTGCCGTGGTTAATCACCAGAATATCTACCCGCCGCAGAGCCTCTTGTAGGTCGGCTTCGGCCCCCGGTTGCCAGCGCCAGCAGGGTACGGTTTCCGGGAAATCGGCCCCGTCGGAGGTGGTGAGGGCAATCGGCTTAGCCCGCTGCTTCAGGAGTTCATCAATCAGGGCACGGCCTAGGGTGCCCGAAGCCCCCGTGACCGCCACGGTTTTGCCCTTGAGCGAAACTGCCGTTCCCATCACCTTGTCTGCCACGGTAAAGTATCCCGCAAAGTAAGCATTGGTATCGTCAAAATGGTGCCGCCAGTGATAGGTGCGGTTTACTAGCCAGTTGCTAGGCGGGGTGATGAGTTCCCCTGGTTCGTGGGTGAGGTCGGTGGTGCGGAGCCAGCCCTGGGATCGGGCGATGGCCGCTGCCAAAAAGCCGCCGCCGTAAAGTACCCCTAGCCACAACCCCGGAATACCTGTTCCCAAGGCTACCAGGGCAATGACGGCCATCATCACCAGGGCTTCCGGCACATCGTTGTGAAGCTGAGCCTGACGGTAAATTTCGTCGCTAACGGGGGTGAAATCTTTTTTATAGGCCCGATGGTGCCAGTTGTGGAGCGCCATAATCGGCGACCAATAATGGCCGAGCACATGGTAGCTATCGCGCACAATTTCCACCACGAGCACGGAGACTAAGCCCCATAAGCCTTGTATTACAACCGTTTGCAACGGCATACCGAACGCCTCACACCAACAAAAAGCATCCCTATTCTGCCATGCCCAGGAAGCGGTCTTAGGTGAATAGGGAGAGAACGGGGGGATCTCGAGTATCGGCCTATAGAAGGCGACGATGGTTTAGCTGGCAGCGGGGGCTTCAGCCTCTTCCCGGACCCCTACAGAGTGGGAAACCTCAACCCCGTTTTGCTCAAGCACAACGATGGGTTCATTGCCACGCATATCAATGCGCTTCACCAAAACCGCTCCTCCAGCTACCCGTTGCCCTGCAGCAACATAGCGGCCCGTAGGCTCATCGGGCGACTGCACAATGGCGTAGTTGCGATCCCCAATGGTAACCACCCCCGTGACCGTCACCTGCTGGGCTTGGGTAGGCTGGGGTAGAGCAGGCAGCGGAGCCAGGGCAACCGCCCCAGGGCTAGGTGATCCAGGCTGACCACCGGGGCCAGCGGGCTGGGCGGCAGTGCCACCACCGGGGCGAGGAGCCGTCGGAGTCGTTCCCGCCGTTGTGCCACCGGGGCGAGGAGCGGTTGGAGTGGTGCCCGCCGTTGTGCCACCGGGACGAGGAGCCGTGGGGGCTACCCCCGTCGGGGCGACAGCGGTGGGCGTTGTCCCGGTCGGTGCTATGGCGGTGGGCGATGTTCCCGTGGGAGCAGCCCCTGTGGGTAGAGTGGGGGCGGGCGGTGGCGGCGGCGGGATGGGGACCGTGGCGAAGGGATCGGGGCGACGGTTATTAATCTGTCGGATGCGCTCCTCTGGGTCGGTGGATTGAATCAGTTCGGCGCTGGCAATATTGGCGAGTTGGGGAGCGGCGGGCACCATCGGAGTGGCAAACTCTGGGTTGCCATTCGCGGCGGGAGCCTGATCAATAGGGACTTGATCGACGGGGACTTGATCAACAGGCACTTGGTCGGTAGGCGGCTCCTCGATGGGCACTTGGTCAATGGGCACTTGGTCGGTGGGCACTTGGTCACTGGGGGCTTGGCCCAAGGGGCTCTCTTCCGCTTGATTCTGGAGGTCTGCCATTTGCTGACGCACAAACCCCGCCATAAAGGGAACCCCGGCCAGCATGGACAGCAACCCAGCCAGGGTGGTGATCAGGCTAATCTTGGCCCACTTGCGGCTACCCCAGAATTTAATGCAAAAGACCAGCAGGGCAAAGGGCACGAAGAAGGATAAAAGCCCCCACACCGGACTGACCCGAAAGGCATCGATGAGGCCAATAAGACCACCCACCGTGGACAACAGGACGCCCAGCGCAAACAAGATGAGAAAAATAGCGGCTCCCATGGAAACCTCTCCTTCATGGCCCTAGCTCGATGCCTCAACCATAGCTCAATTCTTCAGAGGTGGAGCGGCTTTAGGGCATTTCGTCATCAGAATTTGCAAGCAAGGTGCGCATGTGGTTTAAGCCCTGCTTTACCCGTCGCGACACCGTTACGGCACTAATTCCCATGCGTTCGGCGGTTTCTTTTTGGGTGAGATCGTAGAGGAAGACAAATTCCAACACTTCGCGAGTGCGGTTCTCTAGTTGTTGAAGCGCATGCTGAAGCCGAATTTGATCTTCCTGGGCCAGTTGAAAACTGCGGTATTTGCCATCGGGCAACAAGTCGCCCAGGCAGGCCGAGGCAGACTCTTCATCCTGCATCGGCGCATCAAGGCTGAGCAGCGACCGATTTTGACACGCCAGTTTCACGTCTTGCCATTCTTCTAGGGAAACCTCTAGGGCGGTGGCCATTTCGCTGTCATTGGGAACCCGTCCCAAATCGAGGTGGAATTGGCGAATGACGCGGCGGGACTGGGCCTCTAGGGCTTGCCAGCGGCGGGGAATGCGCATGGAACACCCCTTATCGCGCAGGTAGTGCTGAATTTCGCCGCGAATGTAGGGCGTGGCGAAGGAGCTAAAGGCATAGCCCTTGTCAGGGTTAAACCGCTCAATGGCTCGGATCAAGCCGAGACTGCCCACCTGCATCAGATCATCGAAGGACTCCGTAGATCGCTGCAACCAGTGGTAGGCTTCGCGACGCACCAGACCAATATTGAGATTGACTAACTGATTCCGAAGCTCAAGGGAGGGCTGCTGGTGGTATTGCTGCAACAGGGTTGGGGTGCTGCCTTGAGCCTGACGACAGGAGTGAGCTTGCATAGGGATGTTCAGGAAAGGGCGAGTCCGTCTGGGCGCTTAAACGGTCTACGTGCTTAAACGGTGACCTAGATATCTGTGCTATCAGCCTAATGGCGCAGCCTAGGCCGTCACAATGTCGTATCTACGGAGACAGTTGTTAACCTTTCATTAGTATATGACTCATGGAAGTGGAGTCCGCCAGTTCCCGCCATGGGGCCAAGATGGCTCTGTTATGGACGCTATAAATATGGTCTAGCAGCATGATGTAACAGGCGCTGAGCCCTCTATTTGCTAGGGTTCGACTACTTTTACGAAGCATTTACATCTCGAACAAGTTTTGGCAAATGCCGCTACGACTATCCATGCTTAGTGTGGCGGCCCCCCTCAATCGGTGTTTGATGACCTATCTTATGTTGTCGCTAGAGGGGCTAGATCTTTAGATTATCTTCGGAATCTCCGTAGGATTGCGGGGACAACTTCACAGAACTTCGCTATTCATCGGCGGGGCCGTGGCCATCTCCCTGGGCTAGGGTGATTTGGTAATGCCGCAGGCGAGTGCCACAATAGAGGGTATTGAGACTATTTTTCCCCCAAAGCATGGCTTTCTTTCACCCCAAGCCCGATTGGCAATTGTCTGAGCGGCAAATCACCCCTGAGTCGGCCTTTTGGAATCGACGACGGTTTATGAAGACGATGATTGGGGCCGGGGTGGGGCTGTCCGTTGGGCCTTTGGCGGCCTGTCAAACCACTCGCACCATCGATCCCAAACTGGAGAAAACCCTGGGGCGATCCCTCGGTGCCGTTCCCCTCAATGCGAGCTTTGCCGATGCGGGCCGGGTTCCCACCGACCAAGCCTACGCCAGCAGCTACAACAATTACTACGAATTTGGCAGTACCAAGGCCGTTTGGCCCAATGCCCAAGCCCTGCCCACCGATCCTTGGCGACTGGAGGTGTCGGGGCTGGTGAAACATCCCCAATCCTACGATTTGGACGACCTCACCCGCCGCTTTCCCCTGGAAGAGCGCATCTATCGCTTTCGCTGTGTGGAGGCCTGGGCCATGGTGGTGCCCTGGATTGGCTTTCCCATGCGATACATCCTGGAGGCCGCCGAGCCCACCGCAGCGGCCAAGTTTGTCCGGTTCACCTCCTACTACGACCCCCAGGTTTGCCCTGGGCCTGCCTACGGCTTTGCCCTTAACCTGCCCTGGCCCTACGTGGAGGGGCTGACGGTGGCGGAAATGGCCAACGACCTAGCCTTCTTTGCCGTGGGCATCTATGGTCGCACCCTGCCCAAGCAGCACGGTGCCCCGATTCGTATGGTGGTGCCCTGGAAGTACGGCTTTAAGGGGGCCAAGGCCATCGTCAAAATTGAGTTTGTCGATCAGCAACCCGCCACCTACTGGAACACCATCGCCCCCAACGAGTATGGCTTTGAGGCCAATGTGAATCCGGCTGTGCCTCATCCCCGCTGGTCGCAGGCCACGGAGCGACTGCTGGGGGAAACCACCAACCTGTTCAACTGGGAAAACCAGCCCACGGTGATCTACAACGGTTACGGGGATTACGTGGCGAATTTGTATGCCTAGGCGAGGAAGGGCAAGGCCACTCCACGGGCCAGCATGGCGGCAAGGAGGGGGATGAGGGCGAGGCCCAGCAGTTCTCCGCGCACAATCCAGATAAAGCGCTGGCCTTGGGCGGTGGTGAGGGTGGGCGGTTCCTGCTTACGTAGACCACTAATCCAGGTAATTACTGAAATCGTGGGATACAGCGACAGCAGCCCCACCAGGATAAACAGCCCCACCTTGACGTGAAACACGGGGCTGTGGAGGTAGTAGGCGGTGCCTTGGCCAAAGTACATCACCCGCAGCACGCCCGTCACTAGCACGGTGACGGCAGCTAGGCCATAGAGGCTGTCGGTGATGACTAAGCGCCAAGCTTGCTTGAGGCTGAGTTCCGACGCAAAAAGCTGGTGCTCGACCACCAGGGCGGCAAAGGCCACCATAAAGCCGAGATAGTGTAGGTAGGCGGTGAGGGTACTACTCCACATGGGCTGTCCTGGTTGGGGAATGGGATCCAAACGGTTAACTTGTCCAAATGGTTAACTTGTCCAAACGGTTAACTACCTTAGCAGAGGATCGGCAGGCTGCACGGGGGAGACTGGCGAGAGGCGAGGGCCACTTGGGTACACCAGCTTTGGGCGAGGGCTTCCGTGAACTGATCGGCCTTGGCCCAATGGGCATCAAACTGTTGCTGCACCTGATCTAAAAGCTGGGGAAACTGGGCTTTGACGGCCTCGGAGAGGAAATCCCACCAGCCCCGGACGATCTCTGGGGTGGCTTCTGGGTGAAATTGCAGCCCATAGGTGCTGGTGCCCAGGCGAAAGGCTTGGTGTTTGCAGCGGTCGCTGGTCAGCAGCCAGTCGGCGTTGGGGGGCAGGTCGAAGGTATCGGAGTGCCATTCCAGCAGGAGCATTCCAGCCGGAAAGTCCTGAATCCAAGGCTCTGGGGACGTGGTGGCGATGGGATAGATCGGCACAAAGCCCAGTTCGGGGGTGGCATTGGGGTAAACAGCGGCCCCAAAGGCTCTGGCGATGAGCTGTGCCCCCAGGCAAATGCCCAGAATCGGTTTCCCCTGGTGGTGAAACTGGCGAATCACTTCCATCACCGTTTGCAGGTGAGGAAAGGCGTCATCATCCCAGGACTGCATGGGGCCACCCAACACCAGGAGACCGTCGTAGTCGCCCTGGAGGGGGCTGGTGCAGCGGGCGGCATTCCAGGTATGGAGCCAAGCGCCTTGTAATTCCAGATATCGCCCTAACAATCCCACCGGAACGGCGTCGGTATGCTGAACGACGAGGATATCAAGGGACACGGGGATAACTCTCCAATCAGGGGCGATGGTTCCGGCCCAAGCCCAGGGAGTTTCTTGGGCAGGGATGCGGAACCTAGACAGCATATCCCTAAACTTCTAAGGATTTCATCAGTTGGCCGCATCTCCTTAGCCCTGCCCTTGGCCCTGAACCTGGCTCCCCCTTCGCCCCTACCCCAGGGCCGGATGGCGCATGAGGTGGTAGACGGCAGTGAGCAACTGCTTGGGGTTAACGGGGTGCGGCAGGGTATCGTGGGCTCCGGCCTGCTGTGCCCGTTGGGCTTGGTCGGAGGAGGCTCCGTTGACGAGGGCCAGGATTTTCACCCCCCGGTGGCCTAGGGTCTGGCCTAGGGCGGTGATGATGTCGTAGCTGTTGGCGCTGGCCAAATTCAAGTTAATGATGACGGCGGCGGGCTGGAGGAGTTCCACCTGATCCAACACCCGCGACCCGTCCACAATCCAGATCACCTGGTAGTCGGCGGCGGTGAGCATATCGCAGATGATGCTGGCGTTTTCTTCGTTGTCTTCCACTAGTACAATACGACCGACGACGGGTTCTACCTCAGGGGCGCTGGGGGGGGGGAGGGCGCTGTCGCTGCGCTGGAGGGGAATACGCACGCTGAAGAGAGACCCCACCCCCACCTTCGACACCACTTTGATCGACCCGCCGTGAAGATCCACCAGTTGTTTGGTTAGGGCCAGCCCTAGGCCCGTGCCTTGGTATTCCCGCTGGCGAACATTTTCCAACTGCTGAAATTTCTCAAACAGCAAGGATTGAGCCGATTCCGGGATGCCGATGCCCGTATCGCTAATGTCAAACACCGCCACATTTTGCTCCCGCCGCACCCGCAGCGTGACCTTGCCCGCCGCTGGGGTAAACTTCACGGCATTGCTGATCAGGTTGCTGAGGATTTGCCGCACCCGACGCGGATCGGCCACAAAGCTATCCTGATCGGGGGCAATCTTGAGGTCAAGCACCACATCCAGGTCATTTTTGGCGGCTTCGGCCCGAAAGGCATCCACACTTTGGCGACTGAGGGAGGTGAGGGAAAATTCACGCACCTCTAGGGCGGTGCGGCCCGACTCGATTTTGGACACCTCCAAAATGTCGTTGATGACCGCCAACAGGTGTTCGCCGCTGGTGTGGATGGTATTGAGATAGTCTCGCTGGCGTTCGCTCAAATCCCCCAACGACCAGCGCAGTAGGGTCGCAGACATGCCAATGATGTAGGTGAGGGGGGTGCGTAGCTCGTGGCTCATGGTGGCCAAAAAGTCGCTCTTGGCTCGGTTCGCCGCTTGAGCCGCCGCCAGGGCATCTCGCAAATCCTGGGTGCGCTCAATCACGCAGACCTCTAGATTTTGGGTTTGCTGCTGAAGCTGCTGGTAAAGCTGGGCCTGGTTGATGGCGATGGCCAGGTGCTCGGCAATGTGGCCCAAAAACTCAATTTCCCAGGCTTCCCAATGGCGCTGCTGCTGGCACTGATGGACAATCAACAAGCCCCAAAACTGTTGCCCCACCAGAATTGGGACAACCATCTTAGACTTTACCCCCACCTGGGTCAGAAAGGCATGGAGACAGGGCACCGAAGCGTAGGCGTCATCGATGTTATCCACCACCGTGGTTTGGCCAGAGAAAAAACGCTCCTGACAGGCGGGCGACTGGCTAAAACAGAAGTTTTCAGTGTAGTGCAGCACCGAGGACAGGGTTTCGTTGGACTTTGCCTCGTAGGTGATGTATCCGCCTCGATGGTTGGCCTTTTCGTCTTCTCTGGATCCCCCCAACATGGATTTCTCTGTCGCGAATTCCTTCGGCACAGATTCCCCCGGTGCCGACTCTGGGGCTAGCGCGATGGTCTGATCGGTCTCCGCTCCGACCTCCTGTTGGGGTAGGGCAAATTGGTAAATCAGCAGCCGATCCGCCTGGAGAAAATAGCGCACCTCCGACACCGTGGTTTGCAAAATCACCGAGAGATCTAGGCTCTCCTGAATTTTCGTCACCACCTGGTTCAGCACCAAACTCCGCTCTAGCTGGCGATCCAGTCGATCCTGGACGGGCTTGCAGGTGGGCGGCATCGCCGTCGTGCAAAAGTTCAACCAATCCAGCATGAACTGGGCCTGGGCAGCAGGATCCCCATGGCCAAGATGATTCCCCAAGCTGGCCAGTTGGGCGCATTGTTCAGGATTGTCTAGGGCCGTACCTACCGCTTCCAGAAAGATTCGGATCCCATCTGGATCCATCAAAAGCTGAAGTGTGGCCGAATCCGGCGGCAAATCCCGAAGATCCGCATCTTCTTGCACAGGGCCAACCACCAGCACCACTGCCAGAGATGGGCCAATCAATCCCCAAAACTGATCCAGCCCCAACGGCCCCACCGGATAATCGGCCTCCGTCATCAGGCTCAAGCCCTGACGCTGACCATACTGCGCTAGGAACAGTCCCAGGGGATCCAGGACTGATCTGGCAATAATTTGTTCGGCACTACCAGGAAAAAGCCTCGGCATTCGCTTATTTAGGGGCTGAAACCGCCCATTTCAGGTTCGTCTTTGTGAAAGCCAGCCTGTCATGAAGGGAAATCAAGGAATTAATAGAAGTCAATATCCTAGCGGTGACTTGTCCTAAGGGAATCGAAAAAACTAGATATCTTAATCGTTGAGGTAATCGCTAATGGCCCAAACCCACAGATACCACCCCAGAGCAACACTCTGCCATAGCGGCTATCCCAGGGTGATGATCTGACGAGGGCTGAGTGGCAGGGCAGGGCCTGTAAATGGTTATTGTCTATAGTAGCTTTGGCCGTGTCCCCTCTTCGGCATACGCTAGAGTTCCTTCAGATTTCGGCGTTCCTTCTCTTCAACCCTGCCCTATGCATCGCTTAGCCGCCACCCCCGGAGGGTGGACTCCCGACACCGAAGGCGTGATTTTTGTGGAACAATCCCCCGCCGATTGGGTCTTCCTCACCGCCGCCGACACCGAAATTCAGACCCTCGCCGCCGCCCAAACGCGCTTACCCCATGGCTTTCCAACTTTGCGGGTGGCCAATCTGCTCCAGCTTCAGCAGCAGTTGGCTATTGATACCTACGCCGATACCGTCCTTCGCCACGCCAAGGTCATCATTGTGCGGATTCTTGGTGGCCGCGCCTACTGGCCCTACGGCCTAGAGGTCGTCCGTGAAACCGCCACCCAAACCGGATCCCACCTGATTGTCCTCCCCGGCGACGACCGCCCCGCCCCCGACCTGATCAGCCATGCCACCGTACCCCTCACCGTGGCCAACCAACTCTGGCGCTACCTGAACGAAGGCGGCGTGGAAAACCTCACCCACGGGCTGCTGTGGCTGTGTGACCAGCTTTTTGCCACCGAGTATCAGCCTCCAGCCCCCCAAGCCATTCCTAAAGTAGGGCGATATCCCTTTGTCCTAGCCCCGGATGCCCTCACCCCTAGCCCCTCTCCCTGTGGGAGAGGGGGACTGGAGCAGTCTGAACTCTTAACGGCTAGTTCCGACTCCCGATTCCCGACTCCCGACTCTCCACTCCCCACTCCCCACTCCCGACTCCCCATAGGACTTCTTTTCTACCGCGCCCACTACCTCGCAGGCAACACCGCCCCCATTGATGCCCTCTGTACGGCCCTCGCAGAACGCGGATTGCAACCCGTTCCGGTGTATGTGTCGTCGTTGCAGGATCCCGATGTGCAGGCGGAGATGCTGGAGTTACTGAAGCCCAAGGATGGCCCTGGGGTTGACCTATTGCTGAATACCACCAGCTTTTCGGTGGCCAAGCTGGATGGCGGCACCCTCAATCTGGATCTCTGGGAAAAGTTGGATGTGCCCGTGTTGCAGGTCATCCTCAGCGGCGGCACCCAGGAAGCTTGGGCTAGTCAAAGCCTGGGCCTTTCTCCCCGCGACATCGCCATGAACGTCGCTCTGCCGGAGGTGGATGGGCGGATTATTACCCGTGCGGTGTCCTTCAAAGCCTCTCAGCAGCGCAGCGACGCCCTAGAAACCGATGTCGTCACCTATGAACCCGTGCCCGACCGGGTGGATTTCGTGGCGGATCTAGCACTGCATTGGGCCACCCTGCGCCGCACCCCTGTGACCGAACGCCGCGTTGCCCTGGTGTTGGCCAACTATCCCAACCGCGACGGTCGCTTGGCCAATGGAGTCGGGCTAGATACGCCCCAAAGCGCCATCGAAATCCTCCAAGCCCTCAAAGCCGCTGGCTACAGCGTCGAGGATATCCCCACCGACGGCGACGACCTGATCCAACGCCTCACCGCTGGCCCCACTAACGACCCCGAAGGCCGCGACTTCCGCCCCATTCGCCAAGCCCTGCCCCAGTCTGACTACCTGGCCCACTTCCAACATCTCCCCGCCCCCGTCCAATCCGGCATGGTCAACCGCTGGGGGCAACCTACGCCCTACTCTCCCGACTCCCGACTCCCGACTCCCGACTCCCCCTTCCCCATCCCCGGACTCCAACTCGGCAATATCTTCATCGGCATCCAACCCAGCCGGGGCTACGATGTCGATCCCTCCCTCAACTACCACGCCCCCGACCTCGAACCCACCCACGACTACCTCGCTTTTTACCTCTGGCTGCGGCAGAGCTTTGGTGCCCAGGCGATTATCCATGTGGGCAAGCACGGCAATTTAGAATGGCTCCCCGGCAAGGGAGTCGGCCTCTCCCAAGACTGCTACCCCGAAGCCATGTTTGGCCCCCTGCCCCACCTCTATCCCTTCATCGTCAACGATCCGGGGGAAGGCTCCCAGGCCAAACGCCGCGCCCAAGCCGTCATCCTCGACCACCTCACGCCCCCCCTCACCCGCGCCGAACTCTACGGCCCCCTGCAACAACTGGAAGGCTTGGTAGACGAATACTACGAAGCCCAAAGCCTCGACCCCACCAGGCTCAAGGTCATCGGCGACCGCCTCCTCACCCTCCTCACCGAAACCCACCTCCTCACTGAAATCTCCCCAAAATCAGCCCCCCATTCCCCAGAGTCTCCTACCTTCCCCTCCCCCAATCTCCCCATCCCCCAATCTCCCCCTCTCCCCCTCCTCCTCCCCACCCTCGACACCTACCTCTGCGAACTCAAGGAAGCCCAAATCCGCGACGGCCTCCACATCTTTGGCCGCTGCCCCGAAGGCCGACAACTGCGGGATTTAATCATCGCCATTGCCCGCCACCCCGGCCCCGGTCGCCAGGGGTTTACCCGCGCCCTTGCCGAAACCTGGAATTTGGATATCGACCCCCTCACCGCTGACTTAGGCGAACCCTTTGATTCAAAATCCCAAGCTACATCACACCCCAACTTGCAAAATTGCTGCATTATTGGCGACGTGGTTGAGGTGTTAGAGGAAGAAGCTGCTCGGTTGGTGGATGCTTTGCTGGAAGGTTCGAGCCGCCCTCACCCTAGCCCTCTCCCAGAGGGAGAGGGAACCGGAGGTAAACAGGATGCTCAGGTTGAGGTAAGCCCATCACTTTCTAAGCACCCAACTCTTTCCCCCTCTAGCTCCCCTCTCCCTATGGGAGAGGGGTTGGGGGTGAGGGCCGAACTCACCTGGATCCAAACCACCCTTCTCCCCGCTCTCCTTCGTACCCGCGACGAAATCACCTACCTGCTCAAAGGATTAGACGGTCGCTATGTGCCCAGTGGCCCCGCCGGAGCGCCCACCCGCAACCGACCCGACGTGTTGCCCACCGGACGGAACTTCTTTTCGGTGGATATTCGCGCCATCCCTACGGAAAGCGCCTGGGATGTGGGGCGGCGGGCGGCGGAAACCCTGATTGAGCAATACACCCAGGAGAACGGCGAATATCCCCAAACCCTGGGCCTTTCGGTGTGGGGCACCTCCACCATGCGAACCGGGGGCGATGACCTAGCCGAAGCCCTGGCCCTGATGGGGGTGCGTCCGGTGTGGGATGGCCCCTCGCGACGGGTGGTGGATTTTGAGATTTTGCCCCTATCGGCCCTGGGGCGGCCTAGAGTGGATGTCACCCTGCGGATTTCGGGCTTCTTTCGGGATGCCTTTCCCAATTTGATTGACCTGTTTGATCAGGCAGTGGCGGCGGTGGCGGATTTGGACGAACCCGCTGACCAAAATCCCCTGGCGGACAGGGCGCGGCGAGAAGCGGCGACTTGGGAACAGCAGGGATTGACCCCGGAACAAGCGACGGTGCGATCTCGCTATCGGGTGTTTGGCTCTAAACCCGGTGCCTACGGGGCGGGGTTGCAGGGGTTGATCGAATCCCAAAATTGGACGACGGACGAAGACCTGGCCCACGCCTACCTGAACTGGAGCGGCTATGCCTACGGTCGCAAGGCCGAGGGCCGAGCGGCACCGGAAGCCTTTGAGCAACGGCTGCGGCACCTACAAATCGTCCTCCACAACCAGGACAACCGGGAACATGACCTGCTGGATTCCGATGACTACTACCAATTCCAGGGCGGCATGACCGTGGCGGCAAGGACGATCCAAGGCCAGCAACCCACCGTCTACTTTGGCGACAATGCCATCACCGCCCAGCCCAAGGTGCGGACGCTGGAGGCGGAAATTGCCAAGGTCTACCGTTCCCGCGTGGTCAACCCCAAGTGGATTGAGGGGGTGATGCGCCACGGCTATAAGGGAGCCTTTGAAATGGCCGCCACGGTGGATTACCTATTCGCCTACGACGCCACCGCCCGCTGTGTCGCCGATCATATGTATGAAGGTGTGGCCAATGCCTATGTGCTGGATCCCAAAGTGCAAGCCTTTGTGCAGCAATCCAACCCCTGGGCGCTGCGGGACATGGCCGAACGGCTTTTGGAAGCGAACCAGCGGGGGATGTGGGCCTCGGCAAATCCGGCCCTGCTGGACGACCTGCGCCAAATCGCCAACCAGGCCGAAGGCATCCTAGAAGCCCGCCAAACCGAGGTGGGTTAGGTTCCCGTGGCCTGATAGGATCAATTGGCTGGATTAAGACTGATTAGCTGAGGCTGATCGGTTAAAAATGTTGAAAATATCTTGGTTCTCCCTTGAGTGAGGTACCCAACGGCTTAGTTCTAGATCCCCCTAGTACCTGGCTGTCTAAGCTTCACGCTGTCTCCCCCTTGGTAAGGGGGCGGGGGGATCATCAGGGTGCACTTCAACCGAGTGAAATCCACCGTAGCCCGTTAAACCGTGATTGTTGAGGCGTGAACCGATGGCCAAATACGTCCTCTGGGGTTGCTACTGCGAAAACGCCCTAGAAAAACGCACCCCCTACCGCGAGGCTCATCTCCAGGGGCTTCAGGCCCAAAAAGACAAAGGGATTTTGCTTGCCCTAGGGCCAACGACTGACAACCAAAAGGTCTTCGGCATCTACGAAGCCGAGGACGAGGCCACCGTGCGCCAACTGATTGAGGCCGACCCCTACTGGCAAAACGGCATCTGGACGGAGTACGAAGTCCACGCCTGGAACCAGGTTTTTTAGTCCACTTGTCGGAATGTCCACGCCTGGAACCAGGTTTTTCAGCCCGTTTTTTGGAATGTCTGACTAGAATGCCCTACGCCACCCCCATGGATGACCTGGCTGATGCCCGCCGCCATGCCCCCGCCACCCAGCGCAACCGCGAACCCATTTTGGCGGTATTAGAACGGGTGTTGCCGTCCAGCGGTACGGTGCTCGAAATTTCCAGCGGCACTGGAGAACATGGGGTGTTTTTTGCGCCTCGGTTGGCTCCCCGGCAATGGCTCCCGTCCGATCCTGAGCCCTTGGCCCGCCAGAGTATTTTGGCTTGGCAAACGGCGGAACCATCGGCCAATCTACACCCGCCCCTGGCCCTGGATGCACGGCAAACGTCCTGGCCTGTGGAAGATCCTGCCGCTGACCTGGGGGTGGATTTGGCCCAGCATCCGATCACCGCCATCGTCAACATCAACATGGTACACATTGCCCCCTGGGACGCCTGCCTGGGGCTGATGGCCGGAGCCGGACGCCTGCTACCGGAGGGCGGGGTACTGTATCTCTATGGCCCCTTCAAACAGGGTGGGCAACACACCGCCCCCAGCAATGCAGCCTTCGACCAAAGCCTCCAGGCCCAAAACCCCGCCTGGGGGGTGCGAGATTTGGAAGCCGTGGTGGCCGAGGCCGAAGCGGTGGGGCTGCGCTGCGTGGAAACCGTGGCCATGCCTGCCAATAATCTATCGGTGGTGTTTCGGGCCTGATCACGGGGCAAGGATTAAGATTCCCATGGGTCATCTGTGCCGCGAGTTCTCCAAATATCGGTAGGATCAGAGGGATATTCGGATAGCGCCATGACGACCCATCCCAGCAGCCTCGAAACCTTTGACCCTAGCGGCGTTGGCCTAGACAATGGCAATCTCTATGGCCTGCCCTGCACCTATGAAGAGGCCAGCACGATTGTGTTTGGGGTGCCATGGGAGGTCACGGTGTCCTACCACGAGGGCACCGCCCAGGGGCCGCAGCGGGTGCTAGAAGCCTCTCCCCAACTCGACCTCTACGACCGAGATAACCCGGAGGGCTGGCGGCAGGGCATTTTTATGCCGCCCATCCCCCAGCACCTCCACCAGTTGAACAACCAAATGCGGGAGACCGCCCAGCGGGTGATTCAGGCCACGGAAAAGGGCATTGATATTGCCAGCCAACCTCTCCTGCAAGACGCTCTCAACCAGGTCAACCACGCCTGCGAACAGATGAACGGCTGGCTCTATGGCCAAACCTGCCAAGCCCTCGACCAGGGCAAGCGGGTGGGGGTCATTGGCGGCGACCACAGCGTGCCCCTGGGCTATCTACGAGCCTTGGCCGAACGCCACCACGATTTTGGCATCCTTCACATCGATGCCCACGCCGATCTACGCCAAGCCTACCAGGGGTTCCGCTATTCCCACGCCTCGATCATGTACAATGCCCTAGCCTTGCCCCAAATCATCCAATTCGTGCAGGTGGGCATTCGGGATGTGTGCCACGACGAGGTGGCGCTGATTGAGCAATCCCAGGGCCGCATCATCACCTACGACGACGCCACCCTCAAGGACAACCGCTACCAAGGCATGACCTGGCGGGATCAGTGCGAAACCATGGTGGCTCACCTGCCGGATCAGGTCTATGTCAGCGTGGATGTGGATGGCCTTGACCCCAAGCTGTGCCCCCATACGGGTACCCCGGTTCCGGGTGGGTTGGAGTTGGAAGAGGTCTTTTATTTACTGCGCCAGGTGGTGCGTAGCGGGCGGCAGATTATCGGCTTCGACCTCTCGGAAACCGGGGATGGCGAATGGGACGGCAACGTGGGGGCCAGAATCGTTTATAAACTCTGCGGCCTGATGGGGATTCGCTAGACCCCGCTCTAACGAATCCCACCGCAATCGATGTCCGGTGGTTTTCGTTCGCCAAAAAAAGGTATACCATGCTAGAAATAACAGCCTACCTTGGTATACCTGTGCTAAATCACCAAGAGATACCCTAGGTAGAGCCTAGTCGCACCGTTTTCCTTCACCCTATTGTTTAAGGGATAGACCATCGTTCCATGGGCAATTACGACCCTACTCACCACCAACCCCAGGGCCAGAACCAGATGGCCTGTGGGCAGGTGACGGGCGTCGCCCCTCGGAGGATGCGATCTACCCCCCGTCTACCTCTCCCTTGTTTTTGCGTTACCTCGAACCTTGTCTGCTAGTGCCCCCCTGCCATCACGTAGCCATGCCGGGGGGCGTTCCGGAAGCCCCCTGAGGTTTCCGGCTGAGGCTATCGCGCCACAATCCCAGTCCTACATTCGCTGGCTCACCGATGAGATGCTGTTTCACTATCAGCGCTGCCATCGGCGGGCCTTTTTAGACATCTATGGCGATCCCAGCCAGCAGGATCCCCCCTCCGACTATTTGTTGAAGCTGCGCCAGGACAGCACCGACCATCGGCACGAGGTCTTGCAAGACTTTCAACCCATCCATCGGCCCCCGTTTAATCCAGGCGACTGGGCCGCTGGAGCCAAGGCCACCCGCGACTTGATGGCCCAAGGGGTAGAGACCATTCACCGGGCGGTGTTGGTCATGCCCTCCCCGGTGGCGGAGGTGCAGTTCGTCAGCCAGCCCGACCTGCTGATTAAACAACCGGGCTGGTCTTGCTGGGGAGACTGGACCTACGCCCCCATCGACATTAAGCTCGGCAAAAAGCCCAAGCTAGATTATCAAGTGGTGGCGACCTACCATGCCTACGTGCTGTCGCGGGTGCAGGGGGTGTGGCCGGAGCACAGTTACTTGGCCCTGCGTGATGGTCAGCGGTATCCCATCGATTTGGGGCGGCTGGTACTCAAGTTGCAAGACACCCTCAACCACTGCCTGCAAGACCTCAGATCGCCCCAGACCCCGGAACTGTTTATTTCCCATAGCCGCTGCGACCTCTGCCACTGGTTTGGCCATTGCTATGGCGAGGCCAAGGCCCAGCGCCACCTGTCCCTGCTGCCCGGAGTGACCCCCGCCCGCTACGAGTTTCTGCGCCAGCACCACATCACCACCGTCGCCACCCTCGCCCAAACGTCGCCTGCCTACCTCGCCCCCCTCCCTGGCTTTGGCGAACCCGTGGCCGAAAAGCTGGTGCACCAAGCCCAAGCCCTAATGGACAACCGCGCCATCCCCCGCACCGATTCCCAATCCCCCCATGGGTTCCCCCTCTGGCCAGAGGACTTACCGGAGGCGGAAATTGAGCTATTTTTCGACATTGAATCTGCCCCCGACCAAAACCTGATTTACCTGCACGGGGTGCTCGTGGTCAACCGCCTCACCGGAGAAGAGACCTTTCATGCCCTGCTAGCGGAAAGCCACGCCGAAGAACGACGGGCCTGGAAGGACTTCCTCGACCTAGTACATGCCTATCCTGACTCCCCGGTCTACCACTTTTGCCCCTACGAAGCCCAGACGGTGCGCAAATTGGGCCAACGCTACGGCACCCACAATCGCCACATCGACACGCTACTCAGCCGTTTTTTTGATATTCACAAGTGCGTGACGGACGGGGTTACCCTCCCCATCGAAAGCTACGCCCTGAAGCACATTGCCCGCTGGATGGGCTTCGACTGGCGCGACGAAGGGGCCAACGGTGCCCAGTCCATCTGTTGGTACAACGCCTGGGCCGAAACCGGAGACCGCACCTACCTCGATGCCATCCTGCGCTACAACGAAGACGACTGCCGTGCCACCTACCATGTCCGGGAGTGGCTGGCCAATTTTGCAGAACCCCACTGGGAACGCCTCTACACCGCCAACGGGGCACCCTAGCCGATCCCATCCCTTCGGAATTGTAGGGGACGTTACCTAACCCACGGTAGGGGCGAGATAACCTCGCCCGCTGGCGACGTGGCCGATGACCCTAGGCCACCGAATGGCCGTTGCTATGGACAACATCCTGGGCGATGGGGAGGGTCATGCGGACGGTGGTTTGCTGGCCCACAAAGCTTTCGATGTCGAGTTCACCGCCATAGAGGGCCATCGTGAGTTTGGCGATGGCAAGGCCCAGACCATTGCCGGGACGTTCGTAGATCTGGCGATGGAACTGCATATAGGCCCCAATGGCGCGAACTTGATCTGCATCCATCCCCCGACCTTGGTCAATCACAAAAAGATGCAGATGGGCCTCTTGAATGCGGCTAATCACCTTAACCGGGTTCCCGGCGGGGGAAAACTTAAAGGCATTATCCACAATTTCTTGCACTACTTTTTTCAGCCGCCAGTCGGAAATAGCAACGTAGGCATCCTCCAGTTCAAGCTGAAGATCGGCCTGACGGTTGACCTCCTTGGCCTTTTGCAGGGCGGCGGCTTGGATGATGGGGGTGGTGAGGCAGGGTTCGGTGCGCTGCCGCAGTTTCTCGACGGTTTCGGGGTTGGCGGTAGCCAGTTCCAGATCGGCGTAGGTAATGAAGTTCTGAATGAGGGAGTAGAGTTTGTTGCCGGAGGTTTCAATGGCATCCAGGAGTTCCTCAATTTCCTTCTTATCCATGGTGCTGTAGCCCGTGCGCAGCAGGTGTGCGCCATTGATAATGCCAACTAGGGGGGTGTTGAGTTCGTAGGGCAGGGCGTAGGAAATGGTGTCCCGCAGCTTATCCACCTGGCGCTGGGTTTGTTGCTGCTGGTTTTCTTGGCGGGCAAGGCGAGCGGCCACGGCCTGACGCAGTTCATCGGGGGTGAAGGGTTTGGTCAGGTAGTCATCAGCTCCGAGGGCCATTCCCTGGCGCAGATCGGCCCGGTCGGCCTTGGCGGTAAGAAAGATAAAGGGAATAGCCGCCGTTTCTTCAGCATCGCGCAGGGCGGCAAGCACCGCATAGCCATCCATCTGGGGCATCATAATGTCGCAGATGATCAGATCGGGCTTTTCCTCCTTAGCGAGGGCTAGCCCCTCGGCTCCGTCTGAGGCGGTGACGGTATAGAAATCCTCCAGGCTCAAAATGTCGTAGATATTGTCTTGAACCTGAAGATCATCTTCGATGACTAAAATCTTTTTCATGGTGTGGGTCGTCCTTGATTGGAACACTACAGGGAATTTAGATCGATGGGTCGCGCTGGGGGTCGCGCTGTTGAACGTTGTTTCGCGTTGGGTTTAGACGGGGGCCAACGCCAGGAACAGCGTGACCCAAGCACCGAGATGGATAGGGGAACCATGGCCAGCCCAACTACCGCAAAGACTGTCGGGTGGCCGATGGGGTGGCCGCATAGCCCTGTTCAAAGGCTTCGGCGCTGAGCGGTGGGCTATACCAGTAGCCCTGGACAATGTCGCACTCAATGGACTGCAAACAGGCCAGGTCGGCTTCGGTTTCTACCCCTTCGGCCACCACCTTCAGCCCCAGATCATGGGCCATCTGAATCATGGCCGCGACCAGGGTCTGGTTTTTAGGGCGAGAGGCCAAATGATGCACAAAGCACCGATCAATTTTGAGGGTACTGAGGGCAAACTGGCTGAGGTATTGAAACGAAGAATAGCCCACCCCAAAATCATCAATGGCAATGTGAATGCCGCTGTCCTTCAGATCTCGGAGGAGGTGCTGGGCCAAACTGGTATCCTGCATCAGCACCGTTTCGGTAATTTCCAACTCCAGACGATGGGGGGGCAGCCCCGTTTGGGCCAACACCTGGGTGATGGTTTCCCGTAGGTCGGGGGCCGCAAACTGCCGTGGGGAAAGGTTCACGGAGATCAGGGCATTGGTGGGGTAGTGGGGCCACCGCTGCACCTGTTCACAGGCGGTGCGCAAGACCCATTCCCCGATGGGCACCATCAGGTCTGTTGCCTCGGCAATGGGGATAAAGTGGGCCGGAGAAATATTCCCCCGCACCGGATGAAACCATCGCATCAGCGCCTCGGCCCCCGCCAGGGTTTGGGTTTTGAGATCAATCTGGGGCTGGTAGTAGATCTGGAACTCCTGGCGGTCTAGGGCATGGTGGAGGTCGGCCTCCATGGAAAAGCGATACTTCACCTGCTGATGTAAATCGGTCGAATAGAAACTGACGGGCCGATCTCCCTGTTCTGGCAACCCCGTCGCGGCCATTTCCGCCTCCAGCAGTAGCGTGTCGAAGCTGACCCCATCCTGGGGATAGATCGCCACCCCAATTTTGGGGATGAGAAA
Source organism: Phormidium sp. FACHB-1136 (assembly GCF_014697375.1). Lineage (GTDB taxonomy): Bacteria > Cyanobacteriota > Cyanobacteriia > Phormidesmidales > Phormidesmidaceae > Nodosilinea. The sequence continues at coordinate 30,390 of NZ_JACJRS010000008.1, read as the reverse complement.
GAGATTGTGATCCTCCAGGGTAATGGGGGCATCGAACACCTGGGCCACCGCCTCGGCCCAGGTCTGGGCCTGGGACAGGGTAGGACTTGGCCCCATCACCATGGCGAACTGGTGATCGCTGATGTAGGCCATGCCCCCGCCCTGGGAGGCAGCGGTTAACCGTTGGCCAATCTGCTGCACCAGGGCCACACTGAGATCGGATCCGAGGGCCGCTCGAATAGAGGCCAACTGGTCAAAGGTGAAATAGAGCAGGGCAAGATGTTGCTGCGTTCCTCGGATGCGGGTAATAAGGGTTTGAAAGCAAGCGGCGAGGGCCACCCGGTTGGGCAACCCCGTGAGGGCATCGTGGGCACGGTGAAATTCCAGTTCGGTAGACAGATGGTGGATTTGGCTTTGGTAAAGCTGGGTTTGGGCCGTGGCTTTCCTCAGCCGCGCCCGCACCGATTCCAGCACCTCCTGGGGGGTAAAGGGTTTGGTGAGGTAGTCGTCCGCCCCTAGGGTCATGCCCTGGCGGAGGCTGGCCCGGTCGGCTTTGGCCGTAAGGAAAATAAACGGAATGGCTTCGGTTTGGGGGACTTCCCGCAGGGCGGTAATCACGTCATAGCCGTCTCCGTAGGGCATCATAATGTCGCAAATGATCAAATCCGGTAGGGCTTGCTGCGCCAGTTGAATCCCCACAAGGCCATCGGTGGCGGCCAAGGTCTCAAACCCCTCTAGGCTCAGAATATCCTCCAGATTTTCCCGGATGAAGGGTTCATCTTCAATAATTAGAATTTTTGTCATGGAGCCTCTAGGGCGTTACCAAACGATACAAACAACGGATTGATCTCCCGGATTAAATGAGCTTGAATTGGCTCAGGAGTTTGAGGTTCTTGGGAGAAATCAGGTCTTGCAGTTGGGACATCTGGTTTAGCATCATAATCTCCCGCGAACATTCTTCCCTGAGAATATTCAGGTAGCGTTCCCGCACCGCCTCATCCTCGCTAGTGGCCAAGAGTTGAATGGCAATGTTGATATTGGAGAGGGGATCCCGCAAATCGACAATGATCTTGCGCAGAAAGTCCTCCTGGGTTTCAATCAGGGTTTGTCGTTCCTGTACCTCTCGCTGATACTTCAAGGCCCGCTCCCGCTCCTGATTGTATTTTTCCATCATCACAGCCTGCTTTTGCAAGCGAACGGCAACGGCTTTTCTCAGTTCTAGAGGGGTAAAGGGCTTGGTTAAGTAGTCATCGGCCCCCGATTCCATCCCCTGACGCAGATCCACCGTTTCGGCCTTGGCGGTTAAAAAGATGAAGGGAATGGTGGCCGTAGTGGGATCCTGACGCAGTTGTTCTAGCACCCCGTAGCCATCCAGTTCGGGCATCATAATGTCGCAGATAATCAAATTGGGCTGCTCGGCCCGCGCCATCAGCACACCCAACAAGCCGTTATCCGCCGAAATCACCTTGAATCCTTCCAGTTGGAGGATATCAATGACATTATCTTGAACCCCTTTTTCGTCCTCAATTACCAGAATTTTAGTCATTGTTAGCCTCGTAAAATGCGGTGCAGACAGTACGGTGCGGGTCATCCTTAATCTCAGCCCATCTCTAAGTTGCCCGATATTGACGGAAAATATGCAGCGCAAACTTAAAGGTTTATGACACCCCGTCCCAGACAATGGGCGACCGCCCATGCCCATTGTCTGAGACACTGGCCGCTTTGCCATCCTCACCTTTTCCCAGCCGTTCGCTACTACGGCCTAGGTATAACCGTCAGCGAAGGGAGGGAGGCTTCCGTAATACGGAGAGGCGAGGGGAAAAATCGGGGCTACAGACGGGCCGTAGTAACGGCTTGGTTACAAACAGCCCCATGACCCAGCGTATCTACTTAGGTCACGGAGGAGGCTACGGAGCCCGGTCATTCACAAGTTGTTACGTTGGGCGCAAGAGGCCAAGGCCAGGGACAAAAACCGATTCAGGGTCGATGAGATGCCGTCCGGAAGCCAATTTCATCACTGACACAGGCCCGCCGAAATTCCCTGGGCCAGATTGAGGATGCTGATAGAACAGATGACCACGGCGCAATTTTCGCCGGGATGGTTCTCCTTTCGGTGTCGTTGCTAGGATTGGGTATCTATGAAGACTGCATCTACTGGCTGTACTATGGCGGCATTTCCCCCAGGGTCTCCCCCTCCCTCCCATTCCTCCCCTGAGCCAGTGGGCGGGGAGTTAGGGGCATTGACCCAGGCCATTGACCAGCTCTTTGAGAATCGCCTCGGTCGTCGGCCCGGTGGGCTAGGGGGCGTGGCGGCGCGGCTGGCGGCGGAGGTGGATCGCATTTGCCATCGCAGTGACCGCATTCAGGCGTCGGGAGATGTGCACCACTGGCAGCAGGCCTTGGTGCGTCACCGGGTCGATAAATGCTTGACCTACTACGAGGCGGGATCTCGCCAGGGGCGGGTGGATCTCCACAGCAGCCTCAGCGCCATCGTCTATCGCCATGTGGCCCCCAAGGAAAGCTACCTCAGCTTCCAGGGTCGCTACGCCCTGATTGAAGACTTCATGCAAACCTTTTACATCGAGGTGCTGAATGCCTTTCGACGGGAACACCATCTGCCCACCACCTACACGCCACGTACCCAGTTGGAACTGGCGGAATACATGGCCTTTAGCGAGCAGTATGCCAAACGCCGCATTGCCCTACCCGGTCGCCAGAGCCAGCAGTTGATTGTGCTCCGTGCCCAAGCCTTTAGCCGTCGTCAGCCCGCCGAAACCGCCGTGGATATGGGCCTGGTGAGCGAGGGGGCGAAGTTGGAGGAGGCGGAAACCTATGCCCGTAGTTCCGTGGTGCAGCAGGTTCGCGAAAAACTCAAAACCGACGCCTACGATCCGGGGGAAGCCGTCATGCGAGACCGGGTGATTAACGCCCTGGTGGATTACTTTAAAGCCCAAAACCAGACGGACTGCATCGATTATTTGGTGCTGAAGCTGGAGGATTGCTCCGCCGCCGAAATTGACGACATTCTGGGCCTTTCCCCCCGCCAGCGAGACTACCTACAGCAGCGGTTTAAGTACCACGTCGAAAAATTTTCCCAGCAGCACGAGTGGGATTTGGTCCACCAGTGGCTTGGGGCCAACCTGGAGGCCAGCCTGGGGATGACGCCGGATCAATGGCAGGGCTTTTTGGCCAGTCTGCCCGCCGATCAACGGCGGTTGATTGACCTCAAACGCCGCCAAGGCCAAGCCGATGATGCCGACCTTGCCCAAACCCTAGGCTGGACGCCCAAAAAAGTCCACCGCACCTGGAGCAAATTGCTCAAGGGAGCCTGGGACTATCGCAACCAAGGAACGCGGGCGGAGGATAAACCCTAGGTGGGCGGCAATCCGATGCCCCTAGGCCGAAACCTGGGCATCCCCGCCACCCTCGGGGGGCTCGAATTTGTAGCCCACCCCCCGCACCGTTTGGATCAGGGCGGGCTCATTGGTATCCTTCTCAATTTTTTTGCGGATTTGGCCCACATGGACATCGACCACCCGCTGGTCGCCCACATAGTCGTAGTCCCACACCTTTTGGATCAGTTCGGCCCGTCGCCACACCCGCCCCGGATGGCTGGCCAAAAAGTGCAACAGGTCAAACTCCAGGGCGGTCAGGGGCACCATCTCATCCCGCAGCATCACCTCCCGCCGCACCGGGTCGATCACCAGGCGATTAAAGGTGAGACACTGCTGTTCGGCATTGGTGACCGGACGTTGGCGCTTGAGGATGGCCCCCACCCGCACCTCCAATTCCAGCAGGCTAAAGGGCTTGGTCAGGTAGTCGTCGGCCCCCTCCGAAAACCCACGAATTTTGTCCGCTTCGTCGGTGCGACTGGTTAGCATCAGCACAAACACCCCCGTGCGCGACTGCATCTCCTTGCAGAGGTCGTAGCCGTTGGTGTCGGGTAGGTTCACGTCTAGAATGACCAGGTCGGGGGTAAACTGCTCAAACAGCGCCAGCGCCTTTTTCCCGTCCTCAGCGGCCTCCATCGTGTAGTTCTGCTTCGCCAAAAAGCGGTAAATCAAGTTGCGAATGGCAGGATCGTCGTCAACAACCAGGATTTTGGCCTCCGCCATGGTTACACCTTTGGTCTAAGTGGGCTGCAAGGATAAACTTTTAGAGGGAACCGCAGGCGATTCCTTGGCCCTTATCCTAGGAAAGGGCAAGATAGCGTAACATTCTTCCAGGGTTTTGCACCATTTCCGCCATCACTGGCCGCATAATTCCCTAGCTTACTAGAGATGTTTATGAAGATGCCATGCTAATCTCCGTAAAAACCCATGCCCATGTCCCTTTTCTGGGCTAGGCCGCAACGGCAAGGCTGACCTAGGCGTCGTCTTTCCAGGGTTCCACCACCGTGTTGACCACAATGTCGGCGTTGAGGCTAGCGGCCACGGCACAGTAGCGGCTATGGGACAGTTCGGCGGATCGCGCTAGGGCGGATTCGGTCACCGCTGGGCCAGCCCCATAGTGGGTCACGGTGATGTGGGTAAAGCGGCGGGGATGGGTGTCGGCTTGGGTGCCCGTCACTTCGATGCGGTAGCGGGCGAGGGGCTGGCGTTTTTTGGCCATAATGTCAATCACATCGTAGGCGGTGCAAGACCCCAAGGCGGCTAGCAACAGGTCGGTGGGTTTGGGGCCAATGGCGGGCTGGTCGCCATCCACCAAAATCCGATCCCCGGTCTCGTTTTGCCCTACAAATCGATGGCCACAAAGCTGTTGTAGCACAATGGTCTTGGTCGTCATCCGCGTCCTCCGCCGTCAAGAGATACCTAATTCTTATACCAAGCGTCCCTACTGCCAACGCAGCAGTTGAAACCTATAGATAAGCCGTAGCCACAGCCAGGGGGGTTAATTGCCAAAACCACGAAAATGGCCAGGGAGCAGATTAATGCCTAGGGCCGACTTTAGTAGGTAGGCGAGAAGGAACAGCCCAACGCTGACGGCCAAGTTAAAGCCGAGCAGCAGCAGCACCGCCGCCACCCAGTTCACCCAGCGAGTAACGGGAGAAATCACTGGGGGCCGAGCCGAACGCCGTCGATCTTTGCCCACCATGATCACGATGTAGTAGCGGCTGATCAAAAGGTCAATATCCATCCGGAGATCAATCAGCTTGGGGGAGGGCTTGGGCAGGGCGAGATTGACCACACGGCTAACTTCGGCCCATTGGTCGGGGGTGAGGCTATCGCGCACCGATGGAGTCATTTGATCCAGGTAATGATCGGGGGTGAGGGGACGCCCCACAGGCTGAGGGCCAGGGGACTGACGGTGCTTCTCCGCCGCAAACTGGGGTTGATGGGACATTTGATTGACCTCTGAACCTCGTGATCTCTGAATTGCTGCGATTTCCTGATGCCTGATCCCTGCCCGTCACTCCCCCACAGGGCTGTTCCCACCTACCCCATGGCCTCCCTGCTGGCTGGCAATCCCTCGCCTGACCTCCCAACGCCTAGCCCAAGGGCCACCCGGTTTGGTAGATCCAACGCCCCCCTTGCATCGCCAAAAGCATCATCCCCAGGGTGATCCCTCGTCCCCACTGGCGGTCGCGGGAAGGGCGTTGCCGCAGGTCGCTCCCCTGCTTCCCCACTAGACAGATATAGCCTAAGGCCGCCGACCAGAGCACCATGATGGTCAAGGCCCAGTACTTGTAGTGCAGATTCATTGGCCAAAATTCGGGGAAATAGTCTAGAGCGACCAACGCCGCCACCCCCATCGAACAAAAGACACTGGCCGGAATTACCCCTCCCATGCCCACACCCAGCAGGTAAACCAAGATGAGGCCAAGACCAAGGATCGGCCCCCAGGGCAGCGCTAACGCCGCCAGCCACCAGCCCCAAAACACCATCCCCAAAACCAGCAACAGCAGAATCCAGGGATGACCTAGGCGGTGGGACACAGCAACCGGGAGTGACATGGGAACAGATCAATGGCGGGCAAGACAGAGAAGCAAGACCCTGGGGCTTTATTTTATCCTAGCCTACTCAGTAGCCCTTCACTTATAAGGTAAATATTGATACCCACCTAGCGATGGATACGGGGTTGTCCTGAGGATAGCGGGGATAGCGGCAGCAATTCTCACTATGGCCATTCAGCTAGTATTGGGCAGGACTGCTAGCGGGTGCGGCCTGCTAAGACAACCCCAGTAGATCACAAACGTGCCCTTGTGCCGCGATTCAGCCCTCACCTCGTGGGAGAGGGGCTGGGTGAGGGCTGCGGGGACTTTGTGATCGACTGATCCTACGTTGATAGGCCAAAAAGGAGGGGGGTTGGGTGAAGAACACGCTAAACGAGATCAAGGCGACATCCTCTATCCCATAGCGACTGTTCTGGCCCGTGCGTTCGTCGGGTATCGATGGTAGTGGTGGACAGACTTCCCAGAACAACCGTTGGCAACCGACAGCTAGAGCCTTCGGGTTAATCGTGAGATGAAGATCGTCAGTCTACGGGATGTTGGCCGTAGTAGGGTACCACCTCGGCCCAGTGAGGTCTGTGACCAGCCTGCCAATCCTGATAAGCCAGGGACAGGACTTGGGTCACCGTTTGGGCCATGTCCTCGGTGGCAGTGACGGCCTGGATGGGGCCAGAAAATTCGGCTAAGGTCTGTTGCCATTGGGCGGGAGAGACCACCTGTTCCGCTTGCAGGGTCTTCAATCCATCGGGGGTGGGCTGGTAGAGGGCGGTGAAGCGCATCTCCCGCTGGGCTTTGAGGTCTACAGCTAGGACGGTGGCGGGATCGAGATCAGGGCGTTGCTCCACCACCGACTGGGCTAGGGCGGCAAGGCTGGAGACCCCAAACAGCGGAATATTCAACTGCTGGGCTAGGGTGCGGGCGGTAACAACGCCAATACGGGTTCCGGTGAAGCCCCCAGGGCCACGGGCCACCGCTAAAAAGGAGAGATCCGCCCAGGCGTAGGGCTGTACAAAGTCCGCCAGGGTGGTGTGCAGGTGCATGGAGAGGTCGCGGCCAAAGTTCCAAGTCTGGGTGCGGGTGATCTGTTCAAAATCGCTGAGCGCCAAGCCCAGGGCCGGACTGGAGGTGTGGATGGCCAAACCAATCATAGGGAAACGGTTCGCGGATGGGGCTTTGCCCCCGGTCGTCGCTATCATGCCATAGATCCAGCGGAAAACTGTAGGGGCGCGGTTGCCGCGCCCGCCAGGACTAGGGCCAACCCGTCGATGGGCATGGGTCGATCCTGCGATCCCCGCTAATTGACTGCTTTCAATTGACTTTCTTCTATCCCAAGGATTGTTGAGATAGAAAGAATGTTTTTGATCCCTTACTCCCCAAAACAAACATCTTTCTTAAGAATTAGAGGTCTGGGCAGCCGAATCGCCACAATAACCCTACGACAAGGGATTCAGGTAATCTAGAATAAGCCGATTTAGGGGAAAAACGGATTGAAATATGAGACCTTTCGCCCAAATAGTGTTGTTAATCTCATTATTCCCTGGGTGCGGGTATGTCAAAATGTAAGCGGTTTTTTGCCAACTCACCTCAGCTCTTGGAGTAGGCAGTCACAATGGACTCGATGGAACTTCTATATCAATACGCTTGGCTAGTGCCCGTGCTGCCCTTGATTGGGGCGGCGGTGGTGGGCACGGGGCTTGTGTCCTACAGCCAAGCCACCAACAAACTGCGGCAAGCGTCCGCTATCTTCATCGTCTCCCTCACCGGGATGGCGATGGTGTTTTCGTTCTTAATCTTTTGGAGCCAGGTGCAGGGCCACCCCGCCTACACCCAAATGTTTGAGTGGGCCTCGGCGGGAGACTTCCGCATCGAGATGGGCTACACCGTTGATCACCTGGCCTCGTTGATGTTGGTGATCGTCACCACCGTGGCCTTTTTGGTGATGATCTACACCGATGGCTACATGAGCCACGATCCGGGCTATGTGCGGTTTTACGCCTACCTCAGCCTGTTTAGCTCCTCCATGCTGGGTCTGGTCATCAGCCCCAACCTGCTTCAGGTCTATGTATTTTGGGAGCTGGTGGGGATGTGTTCCTACCTGCTGATTGGCTTTTGGTACAACCGCAAGCCCGCCGCCGATGCCTGCCAAAAGGCGTTCGTCACCAACCGGGTGGGCGACTTTGGCCTGCTGCTGGGCATCCTCGGCCTGTTTTGGGCTACGGGCAGCTTCGAGTTCGACATCATGGGCGAACGGCTGACGGAACTGGTGAACGTGGGTAGCCTTGCCCCCAGCATTGCCGCGATTTTTGCGGTGCTGGTGTTCCTCGGCCCCGTGGCCAAGTCAGCCCAGTTCCCTCTCCATGTGTGGCTACCCGACGCCATGGAAGGCCCCACCCCGATTTCGGCCCTGATCCACGCGGCCACGATGGTGGCGGCAGGGGTGTTTCTGGTGGCGCGGATGTACCCCGTGTTCGAGGAAATCCCCACGGTGATGAACGTGATTGCCTACACGGGTGCGTTTACCGCCTTCATGGGGGCCTCCATCGCCATCACCCAAAACGACATTAAGAAGGGCCTCGCCTACTCCACCATGTCCCAGTTGGGCTACATGGTAATGGCCATGGGCGTTGGCGCATACTCGGCGGGTCTGTTCCACCTGATGACCCACGCCTACTTCAAGGCCATGCTGTTCCTCGGTTCCGGCTCCGTCATCCACGGCATGGAAGCGGTGGTGGGCCACGATCCCGTCTTGGCGCAAGATATGCGACTGATGGGCGGTCTGCGGAAGTATATGCCCGTCACGGCGATTACCTTTTTGATCGGGACTCTGGCCATTTGCGGGATCCCCCCCTTCGCCGGATTCTGGTCGAAGGATGAGATCCTGGGCGCAACCTTTGCCGCTAGCCCCGTCCTCTGGGCGGTGGGCTGGCTGACGGCGGGGATCACCGCCTTCTACATGTTCCGCATGTACTTCTCGACCTTTGAGGGCGAGTTTCGCGGCAACGACGAAGGCATCCGCAGCGACCTGAAGCGGGCACAACTGCAAAAGATGGGCCTCTCCCTTGGCCCTGGGGCGATGAACCCCCAAGAGCTGACCCTCGATGCCGATGATCATGGCCACGACGACCACGATCATCACCACGCCCACGAACCCCACGAATCGCCCCTTTCCATGGTCTTCCCGCTGGTGGCCCTGGCGGTGCCCTCGGTACTGGTAGGTCTGGTGGGAACCCCCTTCGCCAACTACTTCGAGGCGTTCATCCATCCCCCCAGCGAGGTGTTTGATGCCGCCGAAGCCGCCGAAGCCTTCGACCTCAGCGAGTTTGCCCTGATGGCGGGTAGCTCCGTAGCCATCGCCACCGTGGGCATCATCGTGGCGGTGCTGATGTATCGCACCAAGGCCATCGATCCCAAGGCCATCGCCGCCAAGATCCCCTTCCTGTACAACCTGTCGCTCAACAAGTGGTACGTGGACGATATTTACGAGGTGGTTTTCGTCCAGGGCAGCCGCAAGCTGGCCAAGCAAGTCCTGGAAATCGACATCCGCATCGTGGATGGTCTAGTCAACCTGGCGGGCTTCGTCACCCTGATCACCGGGGAAGGGCTGAAGTACCTGGAAAATGGCCGCGCCCAGTTCTATGCCCTGATTGTGTTTGGGGCCGTCCTCGGACTGGTGCTGCTGTCGGGTGTGACCTAACGTAGGGTGGGCACTGCCCACCATTGCCTAGTCCCTGGAGGATCCCCCCTAGCCCCCCTTATGAAGGGGGGAACCGGACTCAAAGTCCCCCTTTCTAAGGGGGATTTAGGGGGATCTCCCAGATATTGGCCGATGATGACGAGATCTCAGGTGGGCAGTGCCCACCCTACCTTCTTCAAAGTCCCTCTCCCATGTTGGGAGAGGGATTTAGGGTGAGGGCTCCGGGGATTTAGGGGGATCACCCTTTCATTTCCTTCTTTCGTATAAAAACTGTTTCAATTTCTCCCCATTTTCAAAATTTTCCCGTTAGATACAAGCAAGGCCAGATACAAGCAAGGCCAGCCTCCCGGCAGAATGTCTCCCCGACACCATGCCCCTTTGACAAACCGCGACGAGAAACAGCTTTATGGACCTCGCGACTTTTCCTTGGTTAACCACCGTTACCCTGCTGCCCTTGGTGGCCTGCATTGCCATTCCCTTTTTGCCCGACGACAACGGCAAGACGGTGCGTTGGTATGCCCTCGTGGTGGGGTTGATCGACTTTGTGTTGATCGTCACCGCCTTTTACCTCAATTACGACTTCAGCAACCCCGGTCTCCAGCTTGTGGAGAGCTATACCTGGGTACCCCAGCTTGATCTGAAGTGGTCGCTGGGGGCCGATGGCCTGTCGATGCCGCTGATTTTGCTGACCGGGTTTATCACCACCCTGGCGGCGTTGGCAGCGTGGCCCGTCACCCTCAAGCCGAAGTTCTTTTACTTCCTGCTGCTGGCTATGTATAGCGGCCAGATTGGGGTGTTTGCGGTACAGGATATGCTGCTGTTCTTCCTGTTCTGGGAACTGGAGCTGATCCCGGTGTACCTGCTGCTGTCGATTTGGGGCGGCAAAAAGCGCCTCTACGCGGCGACCAAGTTCATTCTGTATACGGCGGGTGGGTCGCTGTTTATACTGGTGGCGGCGCTGGCGATGGCCTTCTACGGCGACACCGTCACCTTTGACATGACCGCCCTAGCGGAAAAGGTCTACCCGATGCGGCTGCAACTGCTGCTCTACGGGGCCTTCCTGATCGCCTACGCCGTTAAGCTGCCGATTATTCCCCTCCACACCTGGCTACCCGATGCCCACGGGGAAGCGACGGCCCCGGTACACATGCTGCTGGCGGGTATTCTGCTGAAAATGGGCGGCTATGCCCTAATTCGCATGAACTTTGGCATGCTGCCCGAGGCCCACGCCTATTTCGCGCCAGTTCTGGTGATTTTGGGCTGCGTTAATATCGTCTATGCAGCGTTGACCTCCTTTGCCCAGCGCAACCTCAAGCGCAAAATCGCCTACTCCTCCATTTCCCACATGGGCTTTGTGCTTATTGGGATTGCCTCCTTCACCAACCTGGGCCTGAGCGGGGCGGTGCTGCAAATGGTGTCCCACGGGCTGATTGGGGCTAGCCTGTTCTTCCTGGTGGGGGCCACCTACGACCGCACCCACACCCTAATTTTGGAAGAAATGGGCGGCGTGGGTAAGAAAATGCCCAAAATCTTCGCCATGTTCACCGCCTGCTCCCTGGCCTCCCTGGCCCTACCGGGGATGAGCGGCTTTGTGGCCGAGCTGATGGTGTTTGTCGGCTTTGCCACCAGCGATGCCTACAGCCTCACCTTCCGGCTGGTTGCCATCACCTTTATGGCCATTGGCGTGATTCTCACCCCCATCTACCTGCTTTCCATGCTGCGGGAAATCTTCTACGGCCCCGAAAACAAGGAACTGGTGGAACACGAAGAACTGGTGGATGCCGAACCCCGCGAGGTGTTCATCATCGCCTGTCTGCTGGTGCCGATCATCGGCTTTGGTCTCTATCCCAAAATGCTGACCCAAATCTACGACTCCACCACCGAAAAGCTAAACACTCGCCTCAACCAGGTGTTTGTCTCCCAGGGCGATACGGCGGAACTGACGGTGCCTCTGGCGGCGTTGCCTGTGCTCAAAGCGCCCTCGGTGGGCGAACCTGGAGTCTAGATCGTCTGGTTATGTCTCATCTAGGCGGGTTTGTCCTTGGACGACCCGCCTTTTTGCGTTAAAGAGTCTTAAATTACGGGGCACCCAGGGTATCGGGTGTTTATACTGAAATATCCCACCTATGATCTCATATAAGGGTATTAGGCGGAAAATTTCCCTCTAATAAAGAGTTATGCCGCCTCAAGTTGTCGGTAGGGACAGAACCGAGAGGTAATTTTTGGGATGTATTGCGCTAAGTAACTACGACTGTTGAACTAGGCTAGGCGACAACAGTGTGAGAAGACTGCTATGACGTGATACTGGGTGAAGATTTGTGGGTGGTATGTGTTCCTGGTTCGGATCTAGGGGAAAGCTAGGGTTGGGTGCCGAGGTTCTTTCAATTAGTTGCATGAAAACTACAGTAAATCCTCAATGGAAAGTATCAGCATAAGGGACAACTTACAGATTGATAATGTCCAAGAATTTGCCAAAGCTGTTGATGGAAACGATAATCTTTGGCACTGTCTAGTTGGGCGAGAAGTGACCAATTGTACATGGGGAAAGGGTGAAGTATCACTTATAAATACGCACCGCATTTTCTTGAAGAATTTTGGTGGCCCTACAAGTTATCCCAAAAATAAATTTATTGAGGAGTTTCAAGAGATAAAGCCAGGAATATCTGCTTATGACCTTCTTGACCCTTGCACAATAGAAGAAATTCAGTCGTCATTAAAAAGATTAGAAGAAATATTTGAAAAAGATTTTCTCAATGCCAAATATTTCTATGAATCTAATTGCGTCAAATATATTTCTCTCAGTGATTTTGAACAGAGGAAGGTAAATTTCGTAAAATTGTGGGCATCTAAAAACTTAGCGTTTGAATTAGATGATGAACAGTCAAGAGCGATTGGTGCAGTTGAAGACCATGTTCAAGTGGTTGCGAGGGCTGGCAGTGGTAAAACCCGAACTTTAGTTAGTCGATCTCTGTTTTTACAAAAACATTGTGGTGTTTCTCCAAATGAAATGTTGTTGTTAGCTTTTAATAAAAAAGCTGCAAATGAAATGCACGACCGTCTAACAAAACAGCTTCAAGGCTCTATTCCTCATGTTATGACGTTTCATGCTTTAGCTTATGCACTTGTTCATCCTGAAGAAGATATTCTTTTTAATGAACCGGATGGAGCGCAAAGTAAAAGTCGTGCATTGCAGACAGTCATTGATGATTACCTGCGCGATGCGGATTATTGGGTAGAAATCCGTGATTTGATGACAGCCCATTTTCGTGAGGATTGGGAGCGCATCATTATGGGTGGTTACGATAAAAGTCCTCAAGAAATACTAAAATATCGTCGTTCTCTACCAAAAGAGAGCCTTAGAGGAGAATATGTTAAGTCATTTGGTGAAAAAATAATTGCAGATTTTTTATTTGAACACGGTATTAATTACAAGTATGAGCGTAGTTTTTGGTGGAGTGGAATCAACTATCGTCCTGATTTCACAATTTTTACTGGGGATAATCAAGGTGTAATTATTGAATACTTTGGGCTGAGGGGTGACCCTGACTATGATGAAATGTCAGATAAAAAACGACAATATTGGGAGAATCAAGATAGCTGGCAGCTACTTGAGTTTTATCCTAATGACTTAACAAAAAATGGAATCGAAGGCTTCTATGCTTTGCTAAAGCAGTCTCTTGAGAAGTGCCAGATTTCCTGCTGTCGTTTAAGTGAAGAAGAAATATGGCTCCGCATCAAAGACCGAGCTATTGACCGATTCACCACAGCGATGGAAAATTTCATTCAACGATGTCGAAAGTTAATTCTTTCAGTTGAAGACCTAGCTGAAATAATAGCTAATCACACTTGTGTTAATGAGGTTGAAGAGCGTTTTTTAGAACTAGCCAAAGTATTCTATCAAGCCTATCTTGAACGTCTTCAAGAAACGGGTGAAGAAGATTTTGATGGATTAATGCAAAGATCATCAGAGATAGTTGCTTCAGGACAAACAGTATTTCGGCGAAAATCTGGAAATGGAGATCTGAAGAACCTAAGATATATATTTATCGATGAATATCAAGATTTCTCCAATCTCTTCCATTGCTTAATAGAAGCTATTCGGACGCAAAACTCTAGTGTGCAAATTTTTTGCGTTGGTGATGACTGGCAAGCGATCAATGGATTTGCTGGTTCTGATCTATCTTTTTATCAAAACTTCGAGAAGTTTTTTCAACCCTCTATCAAGCTTTCTATTAATACTAATTATCGTTCAGCAGACTCTATTGTGAGGGTTAGTAATCAGCTAATGAACGGGCTTGGCGATCCTGCCCGTGAGATTAACAAATCGTTAGGGAAAGTAGAGATTGCTAATCTTAGTAATTTTAAGCCGTTGCCAGTTGAACAAGAGAATCATCCAGGAGATGATTTTACACCTGCTATTTTACGCTTGATCAATAAAGCACTTCAGCACGATAAAAGCGTAGTTCTACTGAGCCGAAAAAATAGTCTACCTTGGTACATAAATTATGGAGAAAAGCGTAATAAAAGGCGAGATCAACTAGGTAGCTTTTTAGAGCTATTACGCTCAAAATTCCCTGAGATCTTAAGAGAAAAGATAAATATATCGACTACTCACAAGTATAAGGGCTTAGAAAAAGAAATTGTTATTATCCTAGATGCTGTCCCTCGATCTTACCCATTGCTACATCCAGACTTAATGTTTACATTTGTTTTGGGAAGCTCAGTTGAAGGTACAGTGAATGAGGAACGCCGCCTTTTTTACGTTGCACTAACTCGTGCCGCAGAACACTTATTTATTTTAACCGAGACAAATAATATGTCTCCTTTTGTTGAGGATTTGCAAAGTAGAATAAATATTTCTTTGTTGGACTGGTCAACCTATGACCCTGTTGTTGGAGAAGCAAGGCGAATCACTGTTAAAGTAACTAACCAAAATGGAAGGGGTAGTAATGGTACCTTCGCAATTAAGGAGCTACTAAGGGCCGAAGGTTATGAGTGGAATAGTCGATTGAAAGCTTGGTGGCGAAATTACTCAGCACAAAATTTCTCGATACAGTCCTTTTTCGCCAATACTCAATGGGTTTCTCATGCAAACGGCATTCACCTGCAATTTTATGACGACTTCGAGAATGTGCTAGCTACCTATGTTATTGATCGTGGACAGTGGAGTTGTATTTTTGATAATTTCCCTGTATAAGGTTCAGAACATTGATTCAGATATATAGCGGTTCTCGCTGGTGTGAGGTACGTTGAGACGCCTGTAACGTATATGCAACATGGCTTTTGCTGTGCTGTATCCAATGGGGAACCACTATAGAATCGTTACTTACTTTAGCTGTTCTCTTGTTGTAATTCCGGTGGCATAGCAACCCCAACGCAACGGACTGACGAAAATTGCTCGTGTTGAGTCAAGGTGATCTGCCGCCGCTGGTTGGGAACGTTAGGCTGCAACCCCTGTCTTACTCACGATCATTGGATTGGAGCAGAAGCCCTAGTTTTGCATCTCAGTCGGAGCTTGGCATACAGGAAAGACAAGGGATAAATCCTAGCCTTCGGTGGGAGATACCCCCGTCCCTGCATTTATGGGACAATTCTGCAAACGCTGATAGCCAGAGAAAGTAAAATTCACATCAATAGTGGATGGGCATTGTTATGAGTACTCAAATCACGATTACCTTGCCAGACGACATTTACCAACGAGCCGAACGCTTTGCGCGTCTTGCAAACCGAGACATTGCCAGTGTTTTAGCCGACACGATTCAACATTCCATCCCACCCGTCAGCCTAGATGTTCTTGGCCTACAACCCGTCGCCGCTCTCCCTAACGACCCCGACGAGTAACCGTTCACATCCCCCCTACATTTGAATGAGAGATTAAGGATTATAGCGATTTAGCCAGAAGGGAGCGAATGATGACCTAGTGGCAGCAAAGACTATACTGTAAGAATATGGCAGCTTAGCTAGGTAGAATGAGATCGTATGCTAGCCCTGAGTTATCCACACATCCAGAAATTAGAAAATCAGCCTGCGCGACTACAGCGATTGCCACGCATTCGAGTCGCGAAAATTGTCATGGACTATCTCGCCTATGGTTGGTCTGTAGAAGAAATATGCCGACAGCACCTTTACCTAAAGCCAGCCGAAGCCCATGCCGAAATGGGCTACTATTTTGACCACCAGGAAGAAATCGACCAAGAAATCACCCAAGAGTGGAATCAGTTACAAACTAGCATAGCGCAAAGAGCTAGATCGCCTTTTTACACCAGAATGAAAGCAAAAGGACTGCTGTAAGTGGCCATTGCTCTGTATATGGATGTTCACATTCCCCAAGCCGTTACAGATCAGTTGCGTCGTCGAGGTATAGACGTACTGACGGCCTTTGAAGACGAATGCCAAGAACTCCCTGACGATCAGCTTTTATTAAGGGTGACTCAACTTAATCGCATTCTGTTTACCCCAGACATTCGATTTCGCGTTTTAGCCGAAACCTGGCAAGTAGAAGGAAAGCCATTTTCTGGACTAATCTTTGGCCATCAACTTTCCCCCGCTAACGCTGAGGTCATTGATTATTTCATTTGGTTGGACGGCTCAATGTCTCCCCCCAACGGAACCCAGGACACCACCCGTAGGGTATGGAAGCCACGTACCCTAGCAGCATGGCAAAAAGCCTGGGATGAGGGCCGACTAATTCACGATGCCGTAGATCGCAACCTAGCCTACGGAGGCAAGCGTGGGGCGATCAATCAGCGTGATTGATCGCCCCACGCTTGAGCCGCTGCTATTCATGCCCGAATCAGACCTGATTCGGGAGGGCGGGGTGTGTGACACCGTTTGCGAGTTTGTGAACACCTACTTTGGCGGCGACATCTACCAAGAGGTTGCTGTTGTTCGGTTGTAAGTTTCAGCGGTAGTGCATTAATCTACGGACCAGAGAAAAATCAGCCCGAAACAGCGATCTACTGCCGTAAGGTCTTTAGGGGCACCTGATTATTCTCTGGCCTGTACGAAATGGGACTACCAACGTTAGAACCGAGACCTGGTATCCTGTCGGCCCCAACACAGGCCGCCTACACATCTGTCACCAGGCCCGCCTCATCCGAGAGCAAAAGGCCCAAGCCCAGCACCTCAAAAATAGCTAGAGACCGTCCCCACCCATCAACCGAGTAACGACCGCCTCAATCGCCGGGGCAAACGCTTGCAGCACAGGCGAAAGGGTGATGACGGTACCCGCCGTAATGATGATCGTCCGTGCCGTCACCAGGTTCTCACGGGTGAAC
This sequence comes from Phormidium sp. FACHB-1136, assembly GCF_014697375.1. Classification (GTDB taxonomy): domain Bacteria; phylum Cyanobacteriota; class Cyanobacteriia; order Phormidesmidales; family Phormidesmidaceae; genus Nodosilinea. The sequence goes on along the minus strand of NZ_JACJRS010000008.1, from coordinate 13,490 downwards.
TGAAAGAACCGCTCATCCCAGCGCCCCACCTCATCCTTGAGTTCCTGACGGCTACGTTCAAGCTCCGACCGCAGTTCTTGGATCTGCTCAACAATGTCCTTTAGGGTGGGTTCTCTCTCTGGGGTGCTGGTCATAACTACCTGCCTTGTATACCCTTCCATCCTATAACCATGCACCAACTAAGCCTAATCGAACCCGTCATAGAACAGGGCTGGACACCTGACGCTTGGCAAACCCCCGCCGCCGTCGCCAAAGTACTGGCCAGCCACGTCAACCTCACAGACCATCGCCGCCCCATTGATGATGTCATCGTAGAGTCCGGGGCTGGGACTGGGCAGATCGCCCGCTTTCTGCCTGAGGGTAGCCACGCCGTTGAACTCAAACCCCACCGCCTTGAACAAGGCCGCGCTAGGGCACCCCATTGCCACTGGCACCAAGCCGACTACCTCACCTGGGGAGAGCCGGACACCGTGGATCTGGTTATCGGTAACCCGCCCTTTAGCTGCATCGTAGAGTTCATTAACCACAGCTTCGAGCTGCTACAGCCTAGGGGGCGGCTGGTGTTCTTGGCCCCCTGCGACACCTTCCACAAACCCACCATCCTAGACGCCATCCCCCAGCCCTTCCACCTGGCTGAGCAGCGCATCGTGGGGCGTGTCGCCTACCTTGGCCCAGACGGCAAACCCCAGCGAGGCAGGCAGGTGTATGACAGCATCTTTACCCTGTGGCTTCTCCCCAGCCCTCACTAGGTTTTGCCGTTGGCAGGGTTGCCACCTACCGCCGCCCCCTGTGGCTGGCCATGGTGAGAAACGTAGCATTGGCGGTGACAGCATGGCGCAAAACTCGAAGGGTAGCTTCACCAGGGCGCTCACAGAACTGATCGGCCCGGTGGCCACCCAAGCCCTGATAGACGCTTTTCCAGGGCAACCTCTCTACATTCCCCATGCCCCCATCCCCCCCGATCACCCCATCGCCGCCGCTATCGGTCTTGGCCCCGCCCAAACTCTAAGCCAGCATTACGGCGGGTGTCGTCCCCTCATCCCCCTTGGTTACGATTCCCGCATCCGCCGCCGAAATGTGGCCATCCTAGCCGCTCACCAATCCGGGGCCAGCACCCCCGCCCTAGCCCAGCAGTTTGGCCTGTCTAATCGCCAAATCCGATCTATCCTGTCCCGTTTCAGACGGGGCCATGTGCCAGTTACCCCCCAGCGCTGGACTAACTTTTCAGAAACGACGGGCTATCCCCCGTGTGCCAGTTGCCCATTTTTGGCCAAAACCCAAGCCACCCCCAACGACAGAATCAGGGATTCCGCCGCCGCCGTCGGTGAGTAGTTGCCTCGCAACGCAACCAATCAGCCCCCTATTCCATCCCAAAACACCCCGGAAAGCCCCGGAACTTCCCAGACGAAAACCTACCCCCATGGGTGCCCCCTGCCAACCAAGGGTATCCCCCGCAAACCCCCGTCAGGCAGGGCTTAGGGGAGTGGGAAAGGTAGTCGGCTGTACTTTACTGGCAATGCACCTGTACGTTAGTCGGTTACGTGCAGCCATCGTGACGTGTTTGAACCAGGGATTCGCCGAGTGATATCGCTGGCCAGGTTGAATCTGCTCATGAGCTGCTCTGGGGAGAGGCGGCGGAATCGTTCGTAGCTCACGTCTGGCTCGGTCAGGGTTTCGTAGGCTTGACGGGTAGAGAGCCACCGCACACGAGTAGGCGCTGGGGGTGGGGCGGCGGCTTGGGCCTGCCTCAGTTCATCGAGCGCCGCCTCTAACTGATGAAACTTGGCTTGGGTGGCCTCTATGGCCGCTTCATCAAACTCCCCAGGGAACAAGACGCTGCGAGGGCACCGTAGCACCGCTTCAGATTCGGACTTGACGCCCCCTACCGATTGCTTCCATTCGATCAGGCGTTCGTAAACTTTGGTGGGCAAGTAGCAGGTGATTTGAACTAAATCACGCCCTTTAACTTGAATAGCCATGACCACCTCCAGGGGTGGGTTATTTTGTCGATTGTAACTTACATTTTGGTTGCCAGAATCAACCAGGGGTAATGCACATTCCGGTTAACCATGGGCAGAAAATGTACGGTTTTTTGTGCCTTGTGCCCAAAAGCGGTATGGCACCGCATTTCTAGCAAAACTAGAGTTTTGGCCTGGTCATGCCCAGCCTAACCGCGTCCTGGTCGTAAATTTTGGTTCGTTAAAAGACAGGACTTTTGGCCCTTAGTTTCTCTACGATATGGAAGAGTAACTAGGCCAAAATCATGCCTAAAAAATGTCGTGAAGGGCAAGCGGCGGTTTGGAGTCAAGAAACCTTTGAAGCGGTTTTGAACCAGCTTCCAATGCCCCATAAACTCATCTTTGCGATCTGTGGCTATACGGGCTGTCGCATCTCCGAGGCCCGTCAACTTTGCGCGGGTGATGTGGGCAAGGCTGATATCCACTTTCGCCGCGCCATTGTGAAGGGGAAAGACCACAGCCGATCTGTCCCGATCTGCCATCGCCTGGGTGAGCTGCTGGCCCAGTATGAACTGCCCACTAGCGGCTACCTCTTCCCAGGCCGTCACCGTGGCCAGCCGATCACCCGCGTGGCCTGTGACCAGGCCTTGCGGCGGGCCTGTTCTGTTCTGGGCCTTGAAGGCTACTCTACCCACTCATGCCGTAGGAGCTGGGCAACTCGCCTAGACAAAGCTGGGGTGAGATTGAAGGCCATCGCCGCCCTGGGTGGCTGGGCCAGCCTGGAAAACCTAGGCCGCTACCTTGATGTTGATGAGGGTGAACTGAGGGCGGCGGTAGAGGTATAGAGGCCCATCACAGTTCTGGCAGCCGCAAATCTTGAGCCACCCCGGCATAGTGGCGAAAAATCATCCCAGGGGAGTTACCCACCAAGGCCGCTACATCCTGCACGGCCATGCCCCGCCGTAGCGCCGCCGTGATAAACGTGCTGCGAGTTTGGTAGAGGCTGCGATCCTCAAGGCCCAGCTTGGCCAGCAGGGGACGCCACAGCGTTCGGTTTAGGTGATCGCCGTTGACCATCCGCCCCTTTGGGCTGGTGAACACCAGGGCATCCCCCGCCGTCTGCTCAGGCCGTAGCCCATCCAGCAGCGCCTTAGTCTTGGCATCCAAGGGCACCCGCCGCCGTCGTTGGCTCTTCAGATGCAGGCGACGATACCGCCCCCCTTGGGCACGGGAAACGGTGGCCAGAAACGTCACCTCATCCCCCCGAACGTTGCCCCACTGAAGCGCCGCCGCCGCCCCAATTCGGCACCCCGTCCGAAACAGAAACTCAATGAAGGCCCGATAGTGATGGCCTTCCAGCGCCGCCAAAATCAGATCCCGCTCTTCTAGCGTGAACGGGTGGGGGTCGGGTTCTGACTCGGGCTGGGGTGCCCTCAGGTGCTCCCAAGGGTTCGTTCTGATCTGCCCTGTCTTCAGTCCCCACTCACAGGCCGCGCTCAGCAGGGTGGTGAGGCGGTAGGCGATGTGTTCGGGGTGCCGCTCGATAATGAACCGGAACACCTCCCCAGCATCTTCTAGACGGTGGCTGGGTAGCGCCTGAACGTGACCATCCAGCACCCCATAAAACCGCTGGGTGCTGGGGGCTAAGCGGCGCTTCTTCACCTCAAGATACCCCCGCCAAAGTTCGCCCAAATTTGGCCCGCCGCTTTTCCGCTTGGGCACGGCGTAGCGCTCCAAGGTGTGGTCAAAAATCCCCAGCCTCAAATCATCGGTCATTCGCTGGGCAATGCGAGCGGCCACCGCCCGATTGGTGGCATTGTCCCCCAGGCCCGTGAGGGCTTGCCGTCGCTTCTTCTCTTCAGTCCAGCGGTAAAACAGTCTCCCTCTGGAGGGGTACACCGAGACCGTCCCGTTTTTTGCTCTGGCCATAGCTCAAAAAATTGGCTGATGATCCGCCCAATTGGCTTCTATGGGCACCCTTTGAAGTGCTTATAACCATTAAACTAGATCTGACGTACTACAGCCTAATTTAGGCTAGATCTGCTCAAACCCACTGAACTTAAAGGGTTTAGGGCTGCTGTAACCCACTCGGTTAACAGGTAGCATGGTTTCAATAATGGCAACCCCCATGCCACAATTGGCCCAATCTCTTAGGGTAGAGGGTAGAGGAAACGGTGGAGCTATCGTCTCAGCCGGGGCCAAATGTTGGCCCTCGTTCAGGGCAAAATCTGGGGCAACCATTGACGGGAACGCCCACACCCCAGCAGTTGCAGAGCATCAAAGCCCAGCTTGATCTGGTGCTGCTAGCCCTAGAATCCCTCACCGGGCTAGGGTCTGAAGCGATGTTAGCCGCAGCGACCCACTTGGGCCTGTCGGATTTGTTGAGTGATCGCGTCAACCTTTGGCGGTTACGGCAGGCCAGCCCCCTGCGTAAGGGGCAAGGTCGCAAAAAGCTCGATATTGATGAAGCCCGCGCCCTAGTCTTGGTTATCACCCACCTCGCGCTCGATCACCAAACCACTATCCGCCAAGCCGTTACCCACCTGGAATCCGCCCTCGACCAAGGTCGCCCCCCCCACCGCACCGCCATGCTGGGCAATTACCTCGATGCCTTTGTTAACGCCTACCAAGAACGCATGGAGGCCGACCCAACCTCCACCCCGGATGACCTCAACCCCCTCGCCCTCAAACTGCTGATTGATTTGTTGTTCTATGGCAACCCCGACGGTTCCCGCAAACTTTGGTTGGCCCTGCTAGACCGCTCCAAAACCTAGTCCCGGCCATAGTCGGAAGTCGGACGTACAACGGTACATCTCCACCAAGGCCCCAATAGCCAACCCTTCACAACCAACCTTCAATAACTAACCCACAACAACTCATAGCCAATAACCAATAACCAATCCCCAATCACTAGTTCCATGCCCACCCTTGCCACCCTATCCTCCTACCAATACGCCGCTGGCTCTTGGGCCTTGCAGCTAACGGGGCAGGTGTCGCCTTTGAGTACCCTGGCGGATCGGGTGGTGCTGAAACGTTCACGGTTTCAGCTATGCCTATGGGAAAGGGCCGACACCCCAGACCATGTTCAGGCCGATGGACAGCCACCCTCCCCCGCTGAAACGTTCCCTGCTGATGGATCCCGCCAATCTCCCCCCGCCTTCGAGGTCTCTGGCCATGGCCCAGACCTAGCCGACCTCAGCTATTTGGTGCAAACCTATGTGCAGCATTACCTTCAGGCACAAGGGCTAACCCCATCCCAAGGACTTAGCCAAGGGCAGAACCGTTTGGCTCCCGTGGGGCTCACGCGCCATCGACTGACGGTGACCGGGGCATCTTCCCCCGCCGCTGTGAACTTGTCTTTGGTGCAGTTGGCGGATTTGGCCACGGTGCTAGACCAAGCTGAGCAAGCCGTAGCCCATTGGTCGGAGGAACTAGCCCCGGCCCAGCGGCGACCATCGCGGCTACGGTGGCCTGCTAGGCTGCCCCTGTGGACGGGATCGGTGGCGGCGGTACTGGTGGCGGCGGTACTGGGAAGCCAATGGCTAGGGTCGTCTCCCCCGGCCCTAGTGCTGTCTCCCACACCCACGGCAGAAACATCTGCCCCAGCAGACATTGCTGGAGGCACCGCCGAGGACAACGGGGCCATAACCGAGGGCTCTCCTCCGCTCGATGCTGATCCGTTAGAGGCAGGCCCATTCGCTGGGGCAGACCCATTAAATGACTCATTAGATAATGATGCTCCAGCCTTAGCCCCAGTCCCTAGGGCATCCGACCAATCCCCGACCCCAAATCCCCCCTCAAACGCCCCTAGGCCAGACGTGGCATCAACCGGGCCAGACCGTGCGGTTGCCCCAGCCCCCCAACCCAGGCCGGATAACCTCGCAGCAGTGCCCCCTCAGGCCGCCTCGCCTTCCTCCCCGGAGGAGTCTTCGCCACCGCCCCCTCCCGCTCCTATGCCACCACCGGAGGCCATTGGATCGCAAGCTAGAGTGTCCGCAACGGCATCCTCTGCGCCCCCGCTAGTATCCCCAGAGTCCCCAGAAACCCAGCCCCCTGAATCGGCAGATGAACTGGCCCCAGCCCCTTCGGCAGGTTTGGCCGATAGTGCCCCCGCTCACACCCTAGATTCCCTACGACTAGCTTTAGCCGAGATCTGGAACCCAATTCCAGGACTAGCCTCACCCCTGCGCTATCGCCTCACCCTGGGGCCAGCGGGAGAGATTCTGGCTATCGAGCCCCTAACCGCCCCATCGCGCCAATATCTGACCCAAACGCCCCTGCCCTCGGTGGGCACCGTGTTGCCCAACCTACGCCTAACAGAACCCACCACCGTTGAGATTGAACTCCTACCCTCCGGCGATGTGCAAGTTCACCCAACCCCCTAAATACCCCAGGCGACGACACCCACATCGTTAGCACTGGGTGAGATCTACGACCCAACGCCTAGACAAAATGCTCAAGGCCGATCACGGAATTCCAATCAAGGGTCTGGCCGTCAGCCTAGACCATGCTCTGGGGCTTGGGTTAGGATGGAATGCGGGCAAAGCTTGGATAACGGTATCCTGTGGCCCTACCTGCCCTGTTAAAACGCCGCCATGAAAGAGTTTTTTGAGAACGTTTTCCGCTATCCGCGCTACCTAATCTCCTTCTCTTTGGGGATTCTCTACAATGCAGTGCAGCCCTTGGTGCCCCTGCTCCAGCGTCCGACCACGGCGGTGGCATTGGTTGGAGCGGTGGTGGCGGGGTTTCTGTTTCTTACCTTCACCCTGCGGGCCATGCTGGGCCTGGGTGCCGCCTAGGGTTTGTCGGTCAGATGGATGCCAAGGTCTCCGCTGCCCTCACCCTAAATCCCTCTCCCCAACTTGGGAGAGGGACTTTGAAGAGTCTTCCGGCTCTCATCTCCCCGTGGGAGAGGAGCTGGGGGGAGGGCCAAACCTAGCTACAGAGAGAATGCTTGCCATCAGCCAAGGCTAGGACAAGCACCGTCGAGAAGATTGTTTAGCACGTTGGAGTACGGGGCGATGGCCAATAGTCGTCGAGTGGAGCGGGTGGCGTCGTTGATTAAGCGCGAAGTCAGCCACATGTTGATGGGCGATATTAAGGACGACCGGGTGGGGGCTGGCATGGTCAGCGTCACCGATGTGGATGTGTCTGGGGATTTGCAGCACGCCAAGGTGTTTGTCAGCATCTATGGCACCGAGGAAGCCCGCGCCGAAACCATGGAAGGGCTGAAGGCAGCGACGGGCTTTGTGCGAAGCGAACTAGGCCAGCGCATTCGACTGCGGCGTACCCCAGAGATTCTATTTAAGGAAGATACTTCCATGGAGCGGGGCACGCGGGTGTTGTCGCTGATCAACCAGCTCAGCCAAGAGCGGGAGGAAAAGGGCATGGATGACGCCTGGTTTGAGGCGGGGGAAGAGGGGGATGAAGCGGGAGACGATCTCGACGGAGATTTCCTCGATGATGCCATTCCCAGCGCCGAGGACGATGGGGACGATTTGGCGTGAGGACGGCTCCCAGTGCCATCATGCCCTCCCCCGACGCGCTTTCCCTAGCGGAACAGGTGGCGCAAATGGTGGTGGTGCGTACCTCCGGCCATTTGTTTGACCACGAAATTCGCTATCCCGCCTGGGAAGCCGACCGGGACACCTTGCACCACTACCTTGCCGACCTAGGCGTGGGCGGAGTGATTTTGCTGGGGGGCAGTGCCGCCGAGGTGGGCCTCAAAACCGAGGAATTACAAACCCTGGCCCAGGTTCCCCTACTAATCGCCGCTGACATCGAAGAAGGGGTAGGCCAGCGATTTAGTGGGGCCACTTGGTTTCCGCCCCCCATGGCCTTGGCCGAAATTGCCAAACGGGATCTTCCCCAGGCCGAAGCCTACGCGGAAGCCATGGGTGCCGTCACCGCCGAAGAAGCCCTGGCCATCGGCCTCAACTGGGTGCTGGCCCCAGTGGCCGATGTGAACAACAATCCCGAAAACCCCGTCATCAACGTGCGAGCTTTTGGGGATACGCCGGAGATTGTCGCCGCTCTGACAACAGCCTTTGTGTGCGGTGCCCAGCGCCAGGGTGCCCTCACCACCGCCAAACACTTTCCGGGCCATGGTGATACAGCAGTGGATTCCCATCTAGAACTACCCACCTTGCCCCACAACTGGGAACGACTCCAGCGGGTGGAATTGCCGCCCTTCCAAGCGTTGATTGCCGCTGGGGTGGATACGGTGATGACGGCACACCTCACGATCCCGGCCCTGGATCGGCAGTATCCCGCCACCCTGTCTGACCGTACCTTGACGAGACTCCTACGCGAGAAAATGGGCTTTACGGGGCTGATTGTCACCGATGCGCTGATTATGGGAGCCATCACCCGCACCTACGGCCCCTACGAAGCGGCGGTACTGGCGGTGGAAGCTGGGGCGGATGTGCTGTTGATGCCCACCGACCCCGAAGGCTGCATTAAGGCCGTGGTGGAGGCCGTAACCACCGGACGCATTCCCCCAGAGCGCATTGCCGATTCTGTAGAACGCCTGTGGCGAGCCAAGCAGCGGGTGGCCTCTCGCCTTTCGGTGCCGCCAGAATCCTGCCACGCCTGGGAACATATTCCGCCCCCGCCGATTCACCTCGATCCCTTCCTGCGGCCAGAATCTCAGCGCCTTGCCACCAATATCCTCACGGCATCCATGACCGTGGTAGGTCAGGTGCCACCCGGCGACGCCCAGCATCCCGGCGACAATCTGATCCTGGTGGATAGCGTGGTGGATTGTCCCTTTTTGAACCGCACCGCCCCCGCCATTGCCCTGCCTGCCCAATCCCACTACCAGCTTCAACTAGTGGATCACCAGGGTTGCCAACGCTGGCCCCAGGCCGACACCCTGCGCCCGACGTTGATGCAAATCTTTCTGCGGGGCAATCCCTTCCGGGGTTCGGCGGCGGTGTCTCCCCTGGTGCAAGCTTGGATCGAGGCGATCTTGAATGCCCAATGCCTTCAGGGGTTGGTCATCTACGGCAGTCCCTATGCCCTGGATTACTTGAAAACTCAATACCTTGGCGTACCCACCCGCACCGTTACGGCATCCGCCGAAGCCCCCGATCCCTCCCATCAAGACCTTCCCTACGGCTTCAGCTATGGCCAAATGGCGGCGGCTCAGCATCACCTACTAACAGCCCTCGGCCTGGGGACTACCACCACCGAACGCCCCACCCAAACCGTCGCCTTCACAGATTAGTCGCTGGTCAGAGGGTCTCCCACAGCCGTCATCAGGATGAACTGACCACATAGTTGATCTGAAACGTCGCCCATTGCTGGTGATTCAGGGCGTAAACGTCTCCCGCACTGCGGCCTTCCGGCAGTGCCGCATCGCTATGGAGATCTTGTAGCAGAGCTTGGGCAAATTTGAGGGGTTGCTCAACTCGGCGCAAATCGGCTTGCACAGAGGCCATGGGGCCATCGGCGGCGAGCGCCTCTAGGCTGTGGGTAAAGGGTTGAACACTGAGGATAATGTGAGTCTCGACCTGCGCTGTAGACCCTAGGATGCCCCAACCGCTAGGGTTATTGGGCACCAGCAGGGTCTGCCGGGGATCCAGGGACGGGCCGATTAGCTGTGTTCCGTCGGTGTTTCCGCTGTCTTCGGGGGCCACCACTAGGGCCGAGCAGTCTCCCTGGCCGTTGATGCGAATTACTAGAACATGAAGGGGGAGATCGCTGTGATTGGTGATGCGGTACTGAAAACGGGCATCTCGCGAGAGGGTGAGGGTGGTGGGGCCGCTGCCGGGATCCGTCAGGCCGGGATGGGTGAGGCGGCTGGCTTCGGTTTGTTGGCGCAGTAGCACCGTGGGTTTGGGGCCGACGGCTTCCACGGCAACGAGGGCGGCAAGGCCAGAGGCAAAGCGGTTTTGGGTAAGGCGCACCAGCTTTAGGGCTAGCAGGGATCGTAGGGTGGGGGTGAGGCGGGTGAGGGCGGTTTTGACGGCCTCTTCCTTGGCCAGCATGGTGCCTGGTACCAGCGTGCGGTTGGGGGCAAACAGACCGTAGCTGCTTTCTGTGAGGCGTTCGCTGCCAGCGCTGGAGAAACGGTCGCCATCGGCAGGACTCCCTCCTGGCCCCACGGGTAAGCGCCCAAAGAGACAATCGGCGTTGCGTTCGCCAGCGGCAATCGCGGTAACAAAGGGCACCCCCGCTAGGGCACTGGTCGCATCCACCCGTTCCACCCGCTTCAGTTGGCTATCTAGGGCCATCGTGAGGGTGAGGTTGGTGGGCAGCACCCTCACTTTCTCGTAGAGTGGCTGGGCTTGGGCGGATAGGGAAACTTCGGCCATCACAGGTTTAGCCACGCCATGCAGGCCGCTGCGCGACTCTAGGCGCAGGTCTAGCACGGGATCGGGTACGACGGAATTGGGGGCGACGGCATCCGTAGGCGTGGCGGCATCGTGGGCGGAAGGATTGGGGATGGTAAACCGAGATCCAGGCTGGAGGTAGTGCAGCAGATCCGGCGATAGCCCGCCCAACCAGAGGTCTAGGGTGCGTGGGTCGGTGGGTTGCGCGAGGCCAACGGCGTTGGGTTGATCGGGGGGCAGGCTGTAGGGCATGGTAACGGCCTTAGGAGCCAGCACATTACCCAAAGTAGGTACCTGATCCGGCCCAGTCCAGTGCTGGATCCGATCCCCCGTCCGCTGGATCAGCAGCTTAGGATTGGGATCCGCCACCGCTTCCCACAGGCTTTGGGTGAGGGCGTAGGTAAAGAGTCCAGCACTAAAGCCATCCCATGGCCCCTCTAACACCAGGTTTCCAGGATTGTTCGCTCTCAGCAGCAGCCCTGGCCAAGGGGTTTCGCCTTCCCTGGCTCCCTCCACCGTGCCTAAAAAAGGTTCCGGTAAATTGCCAACGGGCACTATGGGCCGGGATCTCACCTTCATATTGCCCCAGCGCAGATATCCCGTGTCCTGGCTTCCGGCGTCGATTACCGTGGTTAGGTTTGGTGTGGCGACCCGTCGCAGAATTGCCGCAATTTCCACTTCTAAAAGGTCGTTTAAGGCGGGCTGATCGCTGCTGGGCAAACGTCCGTCCACGGGTACCCAGGCGCGATAGGTGAGGTTGGGATTGCCCTCCCAGCGCACTTGGCTACCGTAGCCACTGAAATGCAGCAGCACCACGTCATCGGCCTGGGCCTGTTGGACGAGGTGCTGGTCGAGGGCGTTGACAATGCCCTGACGGGTAGCCGCCTGGTTAGTGAGGGTGAGGATATCCTGGGGCGCAAAGCCAAACCGATGGATCAACAACTGCCGCTGCATCCCCACATCAGTCAAGCAACCTTTGAGGGCTACATCTTGACCGGGCGTGACGCTGATCGCTCGATCCGGGTACTGGTTAATGCCGATCAGCAGGGCCAGTTTGCGACGGGCGGGTTTGCTGAGTGCTTGGGCATAGGGGGTTGCCCTCAGGAAGCTACTTCCCCCCACGCCTAACGCCCCTAGCGCCAGACTCGTCCGTTGCAGAAACGACCGTCGATTCAGTGTCACGGGATGGCTTGCCCCACCGATGGTTTGCCCTAGGTAGAGGATACCTTAGCCGACTGCTTCGGGTACCCGCATGGCGCGAGCCAGTTCCGCCGCCACTTCAGGACGGGAAAATTCCGGCGGGGGTAATTCTCCTCGGCGCAGCATCTCGCGTACCTTGGTGCCGGACAGGTGGATGCGCTCCTCCTTGCTGCTGGGGCTGGTTTTGGAGGTGGCCATGCCGCCCGTGCGGGTGCAGTAGAAGGCGTGCTCAAACTTCATCGGCACAATGCCCAGCTCGGCGGGGTCAAACTCGTCGAAAATGTACTGGGCATCGTAGGTGCCGTAGTAGTCGCCTACCCCGGCATGGTCGCGCCCCACGATGAAGTGGGTGCAGCCGTAGTTTTTGCGAATCAGGGCGTGGAAGATGGCTTCCCGTGGCCCCGCATAGCGCATGGCGGAGGGGTTAATGGCCAGAATCACCCGATCCTGCGGGAAGTAGTGCTCCACCATAATTTCGTAGCAGCGCATCCGCACATCGGCGGGGATGTCGTCGGACTTGGTGGCCCCCACGAGGGGATGCAGAAACAGGCCGTCCACGGTTTCGAGGGCGCACTTTTGAATGTACTCGTGGGCGCGGTGGATGGGGTTGCGGGTTTGGAAGCCCACTACGGTTTTCCAGCCCTTTTCCCGGAACATCGCACGGGAAGCGGCGGGGTCAATTTGGTAGTTGGGGAACAGGGGGTGAGGATCCCGCTGCATTAGCCAAATCGGGCCAGCCAGGTTCACGGCACCCTGCTCGTAGACCACCTTTACACCGGGGTGCTTGTCCTCGTCGGTGCGGTAGACGTGGATGGCCTCGCGGGTTTTGTCGTAGGTGTACTTTTCTTCCAGTTCCAGCACCCCAACGAAGCGCCCGGTGGGGTCATCTAGCCGCACCAGAGAGCCTTCCTTCAGGGGGGCCGCTACGTCCTCAGACACCGACAGGGTAACGGGCACCGCCCAGGGCAGCCCATTGGCCAACCGCATATCCGTGACGACGGGATCGTAATCGGCCTTCTTCATAAAGCCGTCTAGGGGGCTAAAGCCGCCAATGGCGATCATCACCAGGTCAGAAAAGGCCCGCTCATCCAGGGCGACACGGGGCAGACTGTTAGCCTGCTCCAAAAAGTGCGCTTCCTTTTCGGGGGAAACCAGGCGATTAATCAGCGTGCCACCGTGGGGGGCAATACCATCCTTATGCATCGTCATGGGGATACCGTTTTCCTACACTGGGCGACATAATCCGCGAAGTCAGACCCAGGCAGCCGCAACCCTCGCAGGAGGCCATTCGCTGAGGCCGCCAAGGGTGTGAAACACAAAATGGCTGTACTGACTCGCTTACTCCATGAAATTACATCTTGGTACCGATGTCACCTGCAATGGAGATATTTTTCGGCTTGAATTCAATTTTGACTTAGATTGAATCACAATTCATTTGAACTTCGAGTCTAGTGCTACTCTATTCCCCACTGGGATCGCATCATTAATCTAGCGAAGAGGGGCTATCGATCCAGCCACAGGCAAAGGATCATCTGATCAGCCAAGGTGCCTGCCTGTACGGATGTCTAGACCCATGCGCTTGGCAAGAGGCATGTGGATAGTTGAGGGGGCTATGCAACCCACGCATGACTATTGGCTAGGTCTAGCCTGCTCATGGGCAATACTAAGCTGATATGCATTTAAATTACATTGACTGTGTTTCCTTTATTTTTGATCTTGCGATCCCAGTTGATGACAAGCTGCCCTTCGTTCAATAGGTTATGAACAAGCGCTTCTAAATCCTCAATCGACTCAAATAGACGATTGGCAATGAATTCCTTTGCAGAGTGCCAAACTAACTCGATTAAATTATAGTCCGGACTGTAGGGTGGCAGAAATTCTAAAACAATGTTGGGCATCTCCTTCGCTATCTTCTCTAGAATCTCTGCCTTTTTATGAATACTTGCATTGTCTAAAATGATAAGAATCTTAGGGCCATCCTGCTCAAAGTCTTCAA